>DASYCT010000360.1:0-4970 GCA_036500065.1 Chitinophagaceae bacterium
ACTGTGACAATAGAAGTAACTTTGGACAAGCCAACACAGGTTATGATACGCATTTTGGACGGGAGCGGCGTGACAAGGATGGAGTTCAGCGAAAATGGCACAACGGGCAATAACAGGTTTACACTACCCGTTGAAAGACTGAGCCGCGGCTTTTACCTGGTGGTTATCGACTCCGGTACGCGCCGATGGTATAGTCGCTTTCAAAAAGGTTAATTAAATCGTAAAACTATTGCCATCAGATTGGGTAGATAAGAGTGTAATAGAAGGTTGCATTAACAACGACCGCAGGGCCCAGGAGTTGCTGTACAAGCAATTCTATGGTCCAATGATCACCTTGTGCATACGCTATACCAAAAACGAGGAGGACGCACTGGAAGTATTACACAATGGTTTCTTAAAGGTGTACAAACATATCGGCACCTACGATGCCGCCAAAGCATCGCTGTACACCTGGATAAAGACCATCATCGTGAACAGCGCCATTGATTTTATCCGGAGCAACCAGAAGTTTAAGAATAATACCGAGCTGAAAGAGATGCACGAGACGGGGATTGATAACGAGGCGATACACCGGATGAGTGCATCGGAGCTTTTGGCACTGATAAAGAAACTACCCCAGGCCACGCAAACAGTATTCAACCTGTACGTGGTAGAGGGTTATAATCATAGAGAAATTGCCGCAATGCTTGGCATCAGCGACGGCACCAGCAAATGGCACCTGAGCGAAGCGCGGAGACAACTGCAGCAATTATTGTTAACCATGCATGTACTGCGATGAATGAAAGACAACCATACGAGCAACTGATAGCTAATAAGCTTCAGCAGCTTCCCGTGCCGGACGCGGATGAGTCCTGGCAGGAGATGAAGCGCCTGCTCGACGAAGACCGCTCGCCCCGTGGCGCGGGCGGTAAACGCTCCGGCCGCGGCAGGTGGTGGGGCGCGGGAGTGATTGCCCTTGTGCTGATTACCGGCACCTGGGTTTTCGTGGAGAACCACGCATCTTCCAAAGAAGGGCTGGCTTCACTGAAACGCATATCCGCACAGAATGCTACCGCGGCAGCCGGCAACAAGGCTACTCCCGGAAAGGAATCCACTTCCGGCAATGACTCATTCAATAACAATCAAACAACAAACGCCCCTGGTAATACATCTACACTAAACAATACAGCAACCGCTTCTTCCACCAGTGCAGCTACAGCAAACAAAACCATCATAACCGCCCATCTTTCGCGCGAAAGCAATGGCGTCGAAGCGCCTCCTGCCGGCAACAGTCTCCCGGTCGCAAAGGATAAAGCGGAAACATCCCACAGCAAGTCAAAATCAAAGGATAAAAACAACGCGGAGAAAACGGCCGGTAATCGCTATCGCCGGAATACGGTCCCGGGCAATGGAACGGCAGCAGCTAATGCAGTGGCTAAAAAAGGGCCGGGCAATAAAAAACCGCAGCATACCAATGGAAATACGATAGCCTCGGCCACCCGCGGTACTCACCATCCTGTACTGCTTTCCAATGCGCCGCCCTTAAAAGAACCGGAACAGCGTCCACGGTCGACCTACGGGTTGATACCATCGGCACAATCCTTTGCCATCAATACGGATATAGCAACCGGCGATCGTATCAACGGCAATGTCGATACGGGTCACCTGCTAAATGATTCCACCAAAGCGCGGATGGCCAAAGCCAAACTGCCGGGACCGGTTGTCGCCAAAAAAGAAAAGAAGCCTTTCCGTCTCAATCTTAATCTAAGCCTGCCGCCGCTGAACCCGTTGAGCATGAAAAGCGACAGCGACCCATGGTGGGGAGCGGGTTTAGCTTTCAATGCGCCTGTGCCCATCGGCGGACAGGGCCGCTATAAACTCAATGCAAACGGCAGCAGGAGCCTGTTGGGTGATTACCTGCCGTCGCCTTATCTTGAGTTCCATATTAACCAGTATGTGTACCTGCATACGGAGGTCAACCTGAGCGCGCCGCAGTTTACTTCGCCGTTGCTTGCCTATCATTCGATGGTGGAAACACCCGGCAGCCCCGCCATACGCAAGGAAACATCGATCTACGTACAAAAAATGTATTATTTCGGCTGGCCGGTCAGCCTGCATTACAGTCCTTTTGATAATTTTTACCTGAGCGCCGGTATCCAGTTCAATTCGTTCCAGAGCGGGCTGGCTTCTATCAACCGGAAGAACTACCCGGTAGGCGGCAGTGCCACCGATACCAGTTTTAGCACCAGCGTGGTAAAGTTTAAAGACGATTCCATTGCGGTTAAAATAGCGCCCAATGAATGGCGCTGGCAGCTGGGAGCGGAATATTACTGGAACCGGTTTACCGTCGGTGTCCGGTACAACAGGGCATTCAGCAACATGATGAACCTTGAAGCCGCCAGCGGCCTGCCGGCCACCAAAGCGCGCAATTCGGCCATGCAGCTCTTTTTGCGGTTCAACATCTTCGAAGGAAGAAGCAAGGACCCGAATGCATCGGCCCCGCCGTCCAGCCTGGTGCGGTACTAACATCTCCTCTAAGGCCACTTTCTATAAAGCCCTGCGGGTTCAGCTCCGCGGGGCATTTTTTTTAATTAAACCGGGTACCCAACCCGGGGCCTTCTCCTGCAGTACATGAAATAAAAAGCCACCATGAAACCAGCCACCCGCCTGTTCCTATGTTTGCTTTTTTCCTGCACTGGCACTGAGTTTATTTCCTGCCACAAAGAAGGTGCTATTACTTATGCTTCGACCGATGCTTTTTTCCAAACGAACCAAAGCCCCTCGCAAAAATTCTCTTTTACCAACGGTCCCGGCACCGTTGTTCAAACGATCCGGGGGAGCAAGATCCATTTTCCGGAAAATGCGTTTGTCGGAATGGACAATGCGCCCATCAGCGGACAGGCAACGGTGACTATTGAAGTGAGAGAACTACATACTCCCGCTGAAATGATTTTAAACCGGGTTCCCAGTAATTCCTATGACGGGCCGCTGGAATCGGGCGGTGAATATTTCATCGGTGCAACGGCCAATAATAAAGCAATAAAACTGGCCGCGGGTAAAAAAATGCAAATCGAATTGCTGTCCACCAGCGCAAGAATGGATTCCATGAAAGTTTTTACCGGCTATATATGGGGAGGTCTCGATTCCTTTTTGGTAAGCCCCCGGCAAAGCTGGGTGGCGAATACCGATACGGCGAATAAGGTAGCGCCAACCACCATTAATGCCTACAGCTTGTTTTGCGATAGTTTACAATGGGTCAATTGCGACCGCTTGCTCGGGGGAACGCGTATCAACTGTTCCGTTACTGGCGGCAATTCGCCCTCTTTCCCGGAGACCCGTGTATTTGTTCATTATACAGGGCTTAATACGGCCATTGAACTATATGCGTACAGGGGCAGTACCAATTTTACGGCACAGCTAATAGCAGCACCTGCTACTATCGTCGGTATCTGTATCAAAAACGGTAGATTGTACGCTTCCATCACAACGGAAAACCTGCAGGACGCGAAATCGTACCCTATGAACTTTAATCAAACAGATGAAAATTCCCTAAAAGCAACGCTTTCCGCATTAAAATAATCATCCTTACATCATTAAACCCTAAAAAGAATGGTCTTTTAATTTGCCGGCCGAAAATAACCTTATTGACGAGTTGATTGCCGGTTGCCTGATCGGTAAGCGCAGCGCCCAGGAACAGCTATACGAGCGGTTCTACCGGGCCATGGCAGCCATCTGCATGCGTTATACAAAAAACAGGGAGGATGCGGTGGAGGTATTGAACGACGGTTTTGTAAAGGTGTTTAAAAACATACAGCGGTTTGACCGGGTGAAGGCTTCTTTATATACATGGATGAGGACCATTATGATCAACACCGCCATCGATTTTATAAAACGACAGCAACCGGCATTTACCGATTTGAACCTTCCCGAAGAAGAAGAGCCTGCCATTGAAAATGACATCATATTAAAAACCGACGCCGACGAACTGCTCGGACTTATCAGGCGGTTGCCTGCCGCCACACAAACTGTTTTCACCTTGTTCACCGTGGACGGTTATAGTCACCAGGAAATAGGGCAGTTGCTCGGCATCAGCGAGGGCACGAGCAAATGGCATGTCAGCGATGCAAGAAAAAAACTCAAACAATTCATTCGCCACCATGAGTGAACAGCAACATAATATAAACCCATGGGCGGAAAAGCTGCAACAGGTGTCACTGCCCGAAGCCGGTGAAGCAAAGCGTCGACTGCTCGATTTGCTGGACAGGGAAATGCCGGCTCCTGCAAAAGAGAAAAAAAGGTGGCTGCTGGTTTTATTATTCCTGTTGCTGTTGTTGGGTGTTTGCAATTGCCCCGGCGGGCGCACAGGATTAAACAGGCAAGCGATCAATCATACGCAGGCTACACAACGTAAAGAGGATGCACCGGCTGATGTACCGGCTGCCAATAACATAAGCTATCCGCCTGCAAAGACTCCTGCACGATTCGCTACCGATCCGCAGGAAGCAATCAAACAACCTGGAGACAGCAGGCATACCACGCCCTATAGTAATGCGGAAAGGAAAAAGCCGGGGGGCCGGTCTAACCGTAGTATCATCAATGGAAATAACAAAGAAATGATCGCGGGTCGTAGTAAGCAAGATCATTCGGTGATGAAGCAGCAGGCCGAAGGCAAACCTGCGCAAGAGGTATTTCCGGCCGTAAGCGATACATCTAACGGTATCGACTCCTCTCTTCATGCAATAAACGGCCCGGCGGCGACCGACAGCACACCTCAAAAGAAAAAAGACAGCAGTGCGACGGCTTCCAAAAAGAAAACAACCAGTACCAATAAAAAGGGATGGTCTGCCGCCATCGGTCTTAATCAATCTATCCCGGTGGGTAACCAGCAATGGGCACACAATGGCAGCTTTCCTATCGGCGATTATATACCGGTACCGCAGTTGCAGTATCGTTTTAACAAAAAATGGAGCATACAGGTGGAGCTGGCCCTT
>DASYCT010000361.1:0-4170 GCA_036500065.1 Chitinophagaceae bacterium
ACCTTCCGCATCAAGGCTCTGGTCATTCAGCATCAGCACTCTTCGCTCAAACGCGTTGAAAAGAAAATGAACATCGACCCCCGTATTCATCAACTGGTAAGATACCATATTGTCCGATTCGTCGTCAAACTGGCTCTTGGGAATCACGTTGCTCCACTCTATGGCGCCATCGCTGCTATAGGAAAGCATCATGATATTTTCCGCATGGTACCTCGTAATGGAATTCGTGTTCCACCGGTTCCAGGGAGAATTCCACGAGCCATAAGGCGACCAGTAGGAATAATCCATCGGGTTTACCCATGGGTTGCCACCTCCCAGGTAGTCCCAGCGGTTAAAACCTCCTCCCCGCGAAGTGGTATACTCCGATTCGCAGACAAGCAGGTAACCACCGTCTTTGCGGATAATGATATTTTTAATAAAAAAGTCATTAAACGCCATTTTCGTGCTTCCATCGCTGCTCTTGGCGCTGTTTCGCAAATCGTCGTTGAACACACTGGCGAACTCCTTGATTTTACGATTCTGCGCCTGGTCCCATAGAACGGAATACAGGCCCTCAATATTGCCGCGTTTCTGCTTGTAATAGAAGGCATTTACCAGGATTCTTTTATTGCTGTTGTCCACTTTTATCTTGACCTCGTCAAGTATCCGGTTCCCCGTCTCCACATTATTGATGCTGAAATCGGTGGAATCAGGGTATTTTATCACCAGCATGAGCCGGGTTATATACTCATTGTAATTCTCCCGCAGGCATTTGCCAAATACCAGGTTGCCATCGTTGCTAAGCAGGAAATCGGTAAAGAAATCGTTCCGCTCCTCCATCGGCATATTCATCCGGTGCTTGCCCAGCAGTTCCAGGTTGCTGTTGTACAATAGGGTGGTAAATACAAAATTCTTCTGGTTCTTGCTGTTTATCTTAAACACCATGATCCGCTTCTTGTCGTCACTGTTCAGCATGGTGTAAATCTTATTGCCGTTACCCCAGCCGATCTGCGTGGTGTCCAGTTCCACCGGCTCCATCATCTTGTGGGCATTGCCATCCAGCTTGGCTACCGCGCAGTGAACTACCCCCTTTTTCTGGTACGAGTAGAACATATAGAAGAAATCGGGATAGGCCACAAAATCGACATTGATGACCTGGTCGGGCGTAAATTCCAGCTTTACCCGGTCCTTCAGCTTCATATCGTTGTCGTAGACGCAAACCGCATCGTCGCTGCGGTTGGATTTATACACCAGGAAATTGCCGTTTAGCTTGCCGATGATCTCAAAATTGGTGCGGCGGCTGTCGTCCCGCTCGGGCTCGCTATAAATGATACGGGGACTCTGGGCGATGCCCGCCATACCGGCCAAAACAAACAATAAGGATAAAATCAATGATTTTTTTGACGGCATACAATCCTGGTTTCAGTGAATAAAATTACAGGTTAACCAACAATCCGGGTAATCTTAGTAAATCAATAACACTCAGACGGCTCAAAAGATTTGCTGGTTGTATCAAATATCGTTTTTTAACGCGACATTGATAAAACCTGGATACCGGAACTCCCTTAAATACACAAAAAATTTGACGAATCCATTTTCCTTATACCTTTGTACCGCGTCAGGGTCGCTCCTGGCGCAATTTAGTTATACTGCAGAATGGACGAACGGCCGATAGTATTTTACCCTAAATATTAATCTTCACTTAGTGGGCAAGCATATCAACATCAACAAAGTAAGCGCGGCTGGTTTAGTAATAGCATTAGGAATCATTTACGGGGACATCGGTACTTCTCCCCTCTACGTTCTCAACGCCATCACCAAGGGTAAAATAATCACCGACGAACTCATCCTGGGCAGCCTTTCCTGCATCATCTGGACCCTCACCCTGCAAACCACCATTAAATACGTTATCCTTACCCTGCAGGCCGACAACCGGGGAGAAGGCGGCATTTTCTCCCTCTACGCCCTTGTGCGCCGGCAAAAGAAATGGCTGGTATTGCCCGCCATGATCGGCGGCGCCGCACTGCTGGCCGATGGCATGATCACCCCGCCCATCTCGGTGACCTCCGCCGTGGAAGGCTTACGCAATATACCGGCCATCAGCGCTATCCCCACGTCCACGATTATTTATATCGTACTGGCCATTATCACCGTCCTGTTTTTCATGCAGCAATTCGGAACCGCTTCCATCGGCAAGCTCTTTGGCCCCGTCATGATGATATGGTTTGGCATGCTGGCCGTTCTTGGGTTCATTCACCTGCAGGACCATATTTCTATTTTTAAGGCCCTGAGCCCGCATTACGCCATCAAATTGCTCACCGAATACCCCAAAGGGTTCTGGATACTGGGCGCCGTTTTCCTCTGTACAACCGGGGCTGAAGCCCTGTACAGCGACCTGGGCCATTGCGGGCGCAGCAATATCCGCTACTCCTGGATATTTGTAAAGACCTGCCTGATATTGAATTACCTCGGGCAGGGCGCCTGGATATTGACAAAATACAGCAACCTGAGAATTACCGAAAAGATGATCGGCGATGGGTTCAACCCCTTTTACGGTGTCATGCCCCAGTGGTTTGTAATGGCCGGCATCGTCATAGCCACCGCCGCCGCCATCATTGCCAGCCAGGCCCTGATCAGCGGTTCCTTCACCCTTATCAGTGAAGCCATGCGGCTCAATCTCTGGCCCAAAATGCGCGTCGTTTTCCCTTCCGAAGAACGCGGGCAGATCTATATCCCCGGCATCAACTTTTTGCTGTTTTTCGGTTGCACCGGCGTAGTATTATTTTTCCGTGAATCCACCAATATGGAAGCAGCCTATGGCCTTGCCATCACCCTGTGCATGATCGCCACGTCCATCCTGTTTTCCAATTACATGGTCAGCCATCGCGTGGCATCCCTGTGGATATACCTCTACCTGACCGTTTATTTCACCATCGAATTCAGCTTCCTGTTCGCCAACCTTAGCAAATTCCCCCATGGCGGCTACGTGGCCCTGCTGGTGGGCGGCGGCTTGTTTGCCGTTATGTACATCTGGTACCGCAGCCGCAAAATCAAGAACCGCTATGTCGAGTTTGTACGCCTCGAACATTACATACCACAGATACAGGAACTGAGCAACGACCGCACCGTTCCAAAACACGCTACCCACCTCGTGTACATGACCAGCGCCAACAACCCCAAGGAAATTGAGCATAAGATCATTTACTCGATCCTCAACAAAAAACCCAAGCGCGCCGACATCTACTGGTTCGTTCACGTAGATACCGTCGATGATCCCTACACCAGCGAATACACCGTTGAACATATCATTCCCAACGACATCATCCGCGTGGAATTCCGCCTCGGATTCCGCATGGAGCCCAAGATCAACCTCATGTTCCGCCGCGTAGTGGAAGAACTGGTACAGAACAAGGAAGTAAACATCACCAGCCGCTATGAAAGCCTTGAGCGCAACAACGTGGTGGGCGATTTCCAGTTTATCGTGATGGAAAAATACCTGTCGCAGGACAATGAACTGCCCTTCTTCGAACGCGTTATAATGAAATTATATTTCTGGCTGAAAGAGCTAAGCCTTTCCGAAGAAAGAGGCTTCGGGCTGGACCCCTCCAACGTAACTATCGAAAAATTCCCGCTGATCGTTGCTCCCGTACAAGGCGTAAAGCTCAAGCGGATGTACCGGGAAGAAGAACCGCCGTCTTATTAAAAACCGCTATCTTGGTGTGTGACCATCCACATACTCCTGTATATCGTCCTCGGTATCGTCCTGCTTACCATACTGGCGTATTTCGTACAGGACCGGTTTATTTTTCAACCCGAAAAACTCGGCCAGGACTTCCTGTTTAAATACGATGTTCCCTTCAAAGAATTGTTTTTCGATGTCGGCCCCGGCGTTCGCATCAATGGCCTGCATTTTTACCGGGAACATCCCAAAGGATTGATCCTTTACTTCCACGGCAATACCCGCAGCATAAAAGGATGGGCCAAATACGCCCGCGATTTTTACCGGTATGATTACGATGTGGTGCTGGTCGACTATCGCGGCTTTGGCAAAAGTACCGGCAAACGCAGCGAGCACGACATCATGAGCGATATGCAGTTTGTCTACGATCAGTTGCTCACCCAGTACCCCCAGCATTATATACTCGTCTACGGGCGCAGCATCGGCAGCGGCTTTGCCGCCAAAATCGCCTC
>DASYCT010000362.1:0-10039 GCA_036500065.1 Chitinophagaceae bacterium
ATTTTCCGGTATGTTTTCCGCTACCTGCTGGTTGTCGTCCGGCATCTTATGCAATGGCGGCAGGTTATTTGTTTGCGGTAGTACATTGTTGTTTTTATTAACCTGCTGCTTGTCTTTCTTCTTATTGCTGCTGTTGGTTCCTGCTGTAAGCGCAGGAGAGCGGACAGCAGTTGTTTGTGCCGTTGCGGGCGCCGGGGCCTTTCGTATTGCCGGCTGTTGGGCCGGTTTGTTCTGACCGCTGTTGTTGGCAATCGGGGGAGGGGCTACCGCCTTCGGACGATTCAGCCACCACAACCCGAGCAACATCAGCACGATAGCCGCTGCCGCCAGTCGCCACCAGGCAAAAACCACGACCCGCTCTTTCTCTTCGCGGCGATACAAGTCCTGTTTTCCCTCGTACACGATGGAAGCGTCGGGGCTCATTCTTGCCGCGTGCAGCAGTTCCAGCTCTCCCTGGTATTGGGGATGGGTGTCAAGAAATGCTTCCACGGTCTTTTTTTCATGAGGCTTCAGCTCATTATCGGCGTACAATAAAAAGAATGATTCATAATTGCCGGTGTGAATGCCTGTCGCCGGGTGTTCGCTTCGCATCAGGTCTTCCTTACCGGCAAATACTACCTGGGCCTCGGGACGGAACACGGACTGCTGCAGCAGCGCCAGCTCCCTTTCAAGGTCAGGATTTTGCTGAACAAACTCCTCCACCGCATCTTTCTCCCCGGCCGTCAATTCATTGTCGGCGTAGAGCAGGAAAAACGATTCGTAATTATGTCGGTTAATGTTCATTTCGTTGCGTTGTTTCCGGTTCGGGTTTTACAAAACGTTTTCAAGGCTTACCAGGTAGGTCTTCAACTGTATTCTCGCCCGGTGAAGATAAACTTTTACCTGGCTTTCATTCAACCCCGTTATCTCTCCTATCTCCTGGTACGAATATCCTTCGTAATCTTTCAGCAACACCAGGCTGCGCTGTGTTTCATTGAGCGTTTCCAGCGCTTCTTCCAGCACCTTTTTGAGGTTGTTGGACGGCTGGCTGGTGGTGCCACCGCTGGTATCGCCAAAACTGTCTTTCAGCGTTATCCTTTTTTCCTTCCGTATATGATCTATCATCTGGTGATAGGCGATCGTGAAAAGATACGATTTGCTTTTTTCTGCATCTATTTCCTGCCGGTTGCGCCATAGTTTTTCGAAGGCCCCCTGCACCACATCCCTCGAATCTTCCTCATGCCGGAGATTTTTCAGGATAAAGCGATACACATTGTCCGCGTACCGGGTCACACATTCGTTATATTCTCTCTCAGTCATAAAACAGTTCCAGCTCTGTTGTTGTAAGGTAATGGTGTTTTCTCATCCCGGTATCTCTCTGCACGGAACCTGTATAATTAATACGGCCGTACAAACAAAATGTTACAGCTCCCCGGGTTTTTATAAAAAATCCCCCGTTTCAGGCGGGGGATTAATAATATACTTTAATGATGTTATTGATTGGTTCCCAGCAAGTGGCGGGAAATGGATTCCCAGATGGCGGTATTGTCGCTCTTGGTGCAGGTGCCATCGCTTTTCTCCTTGCATTGAATCCCATCCTCGCCGGTAGCGGCCGCCTGGGTTTTGTTGTGGAAGGTAGAAAACAGGATGACGCCGGTCGTGAGCGTCAGGGAAAGTATAGTCAGCCGGATAAAGGTTTTTGTTGTCATGGTAGCATCAGTTTTAGACATTTATAAGTCCCGCACAGCGGGATAGAATAAACGATAAGACGAAGATATTTCAAAAATGTTACAGCTTGATGGCAAATTCCGTGAAGGGCGTTCAACAAGGGGGGAAACGGCGGAAATCGCCGGTGAAACGATCTTTTGGCGTTTTACCTTACGAGTGTTAGCTTTCCCTATTTTTGTGCTCTTTCTAAAAATAATCAGCTCCCATGAACCAGAAATTTGTACAACGGATAGCAGGCGAACTGGAAGAAATCAAATCGGCGGGCCTTTTCAAACAGGAACGCATCATCACCAGCGAACAGGGGCCGGAAATCACGGTCAACAACAGGCAGGTGCTGAATTTCTGCGCCAACAACTATTTAGGCCTGTCCTCCCATCCCAAAGTGATTGAAGCGGCCCATAAAGCCATCGACACCCACGGCTACGGCATGAGCAGCGTCCGTTTTATCTGCGGCACCCAGGACATTCACAAGGAGCTGGAACAAAAACTGGCCACTTTCCTCGGCACCGAAGACACGATATTGTACGCGGCCGCTTTTGACGCCAACGGCGGTGTGTTCGAACCCCTGTTTGGCGAACAGGACGCCATTATTTCTGATGCGTTGAACCATGCCTCTATCATCGACGGCGTTCGTCTCTGCAAGGCGCAGCGCTATCGGTACGAGCACAACAACATGGAAGACCTCGAAGCCAGGTTGAAAGAAAGCGCCGCCTGCAGAAGCCGCATCATCGTCACCGACGGTTCGTTCAGCATGGACGGCACGATTGCCCAACTGGACAAAATCTGCGGGCTCGCCGATAAATACGATGCCATCGTGATGATCGACGAATGCCATTCCTCGGGCTTCCTCGGCAAAACAGGCCGCGGCACCCACGAATACCGCGGCGTAATGGGCCGCATCGATATTATCACTGGTACCCTCGGCAAAGCCCTCGGCGGTGCAAGCGGGGGTTTTACCAGCGGCAGAAAGGAGATCATCGAAATGCTCCGCCAGCGCTCACGCCCTTACCTGTTTTCCAATACCGTTGCCCCGGCTATCGTCGGCGCTTCCATTGCCGTACTGAACATGTTGAGCCAGACCACTGAACTGCGCGACAAACTGGAATACAACACCAACTATTTCCGCAGCAAAATGACCGTGGCCGGTTTCGATATAAAACCCGGCGACCATCCCATCGTCCCCATTATGCTCTACGACGCCGTAGTAGCCCAACAGTTTGCCGCCGCATTGCTGGAAGAAGGCGTATATGTGATCGGGTTCTTTTTTCCCGTGGTGGCAAAGGGGCTGGCGAGAATACGGGTACAGCTAAGCGCAGCACACGAACAAAAGCACCTGGATAAAGCTATTGCGGCATTTACAAAAGTGGGGAAGGACCTGGGAGTATTGAAATAGTCAACTGTGAATTTATTCCGCCGCGATCATACTGATCTCTACGTTCACATTCTTTGGCAGCCCTTTTACTGCTACCGTTTCGCGCGCAGGGAAATCGCTGCTGAAATATTTCCCGTAGACCTCGTTCACCGTGGCAAACAAACTCATATCGCTTAGGAAGATGGTGGTCTTTACTACATGACTGAAATTCATGCCTGCCTGCGATAAGATCGCTTTCAGGTTGTGCATCACCTGGTGGGTTTCGCCAATGGCATCGGTGGCGTCAATATTGCCGGTTGCGGGGTTGATTGCGACCTGCCCGGAGATAAACAAAAGACCGCCGGCCTTAATGGCCTGGTTATAAGGACCAATCGGCGCCGGTGCGCCGGGAGTATTGATTAGTTGCTTTTCCATGGTCAAAAATAAGCAGCTCAAGCGATTGTGTTGAAAAAGATTTTAGAGCGCGGAAATGTTATGATTATAACGGCAGGCTTTGTAAGTTTGCTGGATTAACCAATTGACAGATGAAAATTGCTGTTGTCTGTAATAAAGCGCTGCAGGAAGATTTTTTGTTCAAAAAGATGAACAACGAAACAGCAATTGTTTTCGTCGGCCGCCCCGAAGATATTCCGGGCGATGCAACAGTGGTTTTTGACCTGTTGTTTGAAAACAAGACCGAAAGAATAGCGCTGTTACGCCAATACCTCCCCCGCCCGGTCATTGTAAATGCTGTTACGGCCACCCTGGCGGAAATCGGCGAACCTTTTATCCGCATAAATGCCTGGCCGGGATTTTTACGACATGAAATACTCGAAATAGCCGCATCGCCTGCCCAACACGAACGGGTACAAACTATTTTTACCCGGTTGGGATGGAAATACCGGCTGGTTGCCGATATTGCAGGCCTGGTCAGCGCCCGTGTAATCGCCATGATCATTAACGAAGCATGGTTTACTTACGGCGAAGGAATAAGCACCCGCGAAGAAATCGATATCGCCATGAAATCAGGTACCAACTACCCCCTCGGGCCTTTTGAATGGAGCGAAAAAATCGGGGTAAGCAATATCTGCCAACTGTTAAGAGGTATGTGCGCGACCGATAGCCGGTATGAAATAGCCCCGGCATTGAAAGAAGCCTGTGAGGCCGCCGCGGTAACGGTATAATCCTGTTGTTTTACCGCATAGATGGACAAACAATTATTCTTTATTTTTTATAACCTGCATGGCACTGATTCTTAGTATTGATACAGCTACTGCGCTGGGCACTGTTTGCCTGGCAAACGATGGTCGCCTCCTTGCCGCAAAGACAAACGACCAGCAGAAAGACCATGCCGCCTGGATTCATCCCGCCATACGCGATTTGATGGAAGAAACCGGCCACCGCCTGCAGGAACTGGATGCAGTGGCCGTTATAGCCGGCCCCGGTTCATACACCGGGCTGCGGGTAGGCATGGCCACCGCCAAAGGACTATGCTATGCCAACAGGTTGCCGCTTATCGCGTTGAACACCTTGTATGTGATGGCGTATGCCGCCCGGCAGCAAGTAGAGCTTTCCGGCGCAGAAAAAACTTTGCTCTGCCCCATGATCGATGCCCGCCGGATGGAAGTCTTTACCGCCTTGTATGATATGAACCTGGACGAAATAGTGTCTCCCTGCGCTTTAGTATTGGAGCCCGGGTTCTTTGATAACTGGCTGGCGGATAACAGGATTATTTTCTTTGGTAACGGTAGCCCTAAGTGTAAATCATTAGTTGCGCATAATGGTGAGGTATTGGACAATTTGTTTTACTCACCGGAACACGTAACTTTACTAGCGCAGGCTGGATTTGAAGAGGCTCTGTTCACCGACACGGCATACGCCGAGCCCGCTTATCTCAAGGATTTCTACACTCATCATAAAAAGCCCGCCGTTGAATAAACGGAAGCTATTTTAAATATAGTTTTAATTCTTTTTAATCTTTTTTTGCACTATGATTATCTTTATTACGTAAACTTTGCATACTCCAAAACCCAATATTCAAACATGAACACATCAGCTAATTATTTAATGATTCAGCCGAAGGAAGGGGACACTGTCAAAATCGATTTTTTGCAAGTGAAGAAGGCCGCTGTAACACTGCGCGCCATCAATCACAAACTTCGTCAGCAGATTATGCACCTGCTGGAGGAGAACAAAAAAATGACGGTAACGGAGATTTATGTGCAACTTCGGTTAGAGCAGTCGGTTGCATCGCAACACCTGGCTATTCTGAGAAGAGCCGGCGTCGTTGGAACAGACAGGGATGGTAAATTTATTTATTATTCAATCAACGCAGAAAGGCTTGCACACATCAACAGGCATCTGGTGGATATAATAACATAAAAACCTTACCTGACGGAACTTAAAAGCAGCAATCTTAACGGGTTGCTGCTTTTTTGTTTTATGTGTACCTTTGCTGGTACAACAGCAAGCATTATGTATATCAGGCAGTTATATACCGGGTGTCTCAGCGAGGCCGCCTATTACATTGAAAGTGAAGGCGTAGCGGCCGTTATCGACCCCCTGCGGGACATTGATGAGTATATCGCGTTGGCTGCCGAAAGAAAGGCTACCATCAAATACATCTTTGAAACCCATTTTCACGCCGATTTTGTAAGCGGCCACATTGACCTGGGCCGGATAACCGGCGCTCCCATCATATACGGTCCCCAGACCGAAACCAGCTATCCCGTCCACGTGGCAAAAGACGGTGAAACATTCCGGCTGGGCGCCCTGGCCATCGAAGTGATGCACACCCCCGGTCATACCCTCGAATCGACCTGTTACCTGCTCAGGGATGCCTCCGGGCAGCCCCATGCGGTGTTTACCGGCGACACCCTGTTTGTGGGTGATGTCGGCCGTCCCGACCTGGCGCAAAAAGGACTGGAACTGACGATGGAAGACCTGGCTGCCATGCTGTATGAAAGCCTGCAAAACAAGATAATGCCCCTGCCGGATGCTGTCATCGTCTACCCCGCCCATGGCCCCGGCAGTAGCTGTGGCAAAAACCTGGGTCCTCATACCTTCAGTACCATGGGGGACGAGAAACAAACCAATTATGCATTGCGGGCGGCTACAAAAGAAGAATTTATAAAATCAGTCACCGAAGGGCTGGAAGCTCCCCCCCAGTATTTCCCCATCAACGCAAAGATCAACAAAGAAGGATACGAAAGCCTCGATGCCGTGCTGGTCAAAGGTGTAAAAGCCCTGTCGCCGGCTGAATTCAAGGAAATGATAAAAGACGATCAGGTTATCCTCCTCGATACCCGGCCCTCTGCGCTGTTTACACAGGGTTTTATCCCCGGCGCTGTCAGCATCGGGCTCGACGGACGCTTTGCCGAATGGGCCGGTATGCTCCTGCCTTTCGACAAACCGATTGTACTGGTCACCGAAGCGGGCAAGGAAGAAGAAAGCGTCGTACGTATGGCAAGAGTAGGCTTCTCCACCATGCAGGGCTATCTCGAAGGTGGTTTTGAGGCCTGGCAGGCAGCGGGAGAAAAAATCGATATGGTGATAGAAGTGGAAGCCGATGAACTGGCTATGGATATTCCCCATGACCCCAACCTGGTTGTGGTGGACGTGCGCCGGGAAACAGAATTTGCCGACGGCCATGTAAAAGGCGCCGTCAATCTTCCGCTCAACGATTTAACCGATCCGGGCTCCATGGCGAATATTGATGAAAAGCACAACCTGTATGTACACTGCGCCGGCGGCTACCGCAGCGTAATCGCCATATCCCTCCTGAAACGCCAGGGCATCCACAACCTCCGCAATATCACGGGCGGCTGGGGATTGATAAAAGAACAGAAAGGGATTGAGGTAGTGAAGGAAACAAGCGTACTGAATTAGTGAATAGTCACAACGTTACTATTCCATTCCTGATCGCATACATCACCAGTCCCACCCTTGTCTTCACGCCCAGTTTTTCAAACAGGTCATCACGGTAACCGTCTATAGTACGCGGGCTGAGAAACATTTTTTCCGCGATCTCCCGGTAAGTAAACTCGGTGCAAACGAGTTTGAGAAACTGCAATTCGCGTTGCGTCAGTTTTACCAATTGCCTCATGTCATCGCCCTGGTCGTCATGATCATCCATGTTGTTGACAATATGAATGAGCTTGCCCGTTACGAGATCGGAATAATAAAATCCTTTTTTAAGTACTGAGTCGAGCGCCTGTTTGAATTCACGCGGTTCGATGTCTTTGAGGATATAGCCCCTTGCCCCGTATTTCATCATGCGGATAACGGCCTGCTCATTATCATACATGGAGAGCGCCAGTACTTTTATCCCGGGATAATTATCCTTTATCCATTGCGCGGTTTCATAACCGTCCATGCCCGGCATATTAATGTCGAGCAGGACAATGTCCGGTAAATAGGCCGGCTTAAGTTCTTTAATAAATTCCTTCCCGTTGTCGGCTTCAAATAAAACGTCGTAATCAGTTTGATTTCTTACTAAATCGGCGAGACCATTTCGGAGTAGTGTGTGATCATCTACCAGCGCCACACTGGCTTTGGCTGTTTGCATTGTAATTCGGTTTAATGGTTAGAAAGGGGGATGACTATTGGTGTTTCGCTTCGAGGGGTACTATTAACGGGGATGGTAACGCCGATAAGGTTGGCACGATGGTGCATGTTGCGGATACCTGTATCAAATGTAGTGTTTTCATTTGTAAAGTGCAATGGGTAGACGTAACCTTTATTGTTACCAATAAATAAAAAGATCACCCGGTAGAAGAAAACCCCGGTAAGCCTGTAAAACTTCCATGATACACATACCCGCTTTAGGGTATTATGAAACGCCTCCCGGGAAGTACAAAAAAATCAATTTCTTTTGTGAATCAATACAGTAGCACTGTTTTATGAATCTCCGCCATGGTATGGCTACTGACATTTGCTGTCAGGCAGATCAGGTATGTACAATACCGTTTTTGATGGCGTATATCACGAGCCCGACCCTTGTTTTAAGATGCAGTTTTTCAAACAGGTCATCCCGGTAGCCGTCAATGGTGCGCGGGCTTAAGTGCAGCTGGGCGGCAATTGATTTATACGTCATTTCGGTACAGACCAGTTTGATAAATTCAATTTCACGTTCGGTCAGTTTCAGCAGGCTTTTTGCCTGTGTGTCTTCCCCGCTCACCTGGTTGACGCTATGGATCAGCTTCCCGGTCAGGAGTTCCGAATAATAAAACCCCTTTGTCATCACGGCCCCGATAGCAGCTTTTAGTTCCTGCGTTTCTGAGTCTTTAAGAATATATCCACGTGCGCCATTCTTTATCATGCGTATAATGGCGTTCTCATCGTCGTACATGCTCAGTGCCAGTACTCTCACGAGCGGGTGATTTTTCCTGAGCCATGCCGTAGTTTCATAGCCGTCCATCCGGGGCATATTGATATCCATCAACACCAGGTCCGGCTCGGGATGCAGGCCCATCTTCTCAATAAGATCCAGCCCGTTATCAGCTTCGAATACGACATTATAGCCAGGCTGACTGATCATTCCTGAAAGCCCCTTGCGAAGCAAAACATGGTCGTCCGCCAATGCAATGTTGATTTGATTGCTCATATATGGCTGTGTTGGTTTAAAGGAATGTAAAGCCATTTGCCGGCTCGTATTCCCCGGCTTTACGGCAATGTTATAAATAAGCATGGAAAAGAAAAGGGGTTAAAAAACGGTATCTCAAAAGCTGTCTCTCGCTTATACCCGCAGCTTCCCTCAAACTCCGGTAATACCCTTCCTTTTCCTGCTGGTATTTGCCGGTATTTGGCTATTCATGAAGCTCAATTTTGCGTATTCATACGCATTAAAAACCCGTTCTTTTACTGGTGTGGAATTAAATGGATAAGTGTTACTTTGAAAGTAGATAGCTCTGTGTAGTAGAAGAGCATATCCCGATTTCCAATTCCTATAGAACCGACTAAAATGAGTAGTTATGGCGATGAGACTTTTTCAAAACAACCCGTCGGGGCCTGTCAATCTTGAGGAGCTGTCCGATTTTACCAATTACGCACCGTTCTATACCGATTCCATGGAAGTGGCAAAGGCTTATTACCTGGGTAAATTGGAAGAATTGGAAAATAAGCTGGACGGTCTTAACCTGCAGGAACACCCGGTCCAGATTGCAAAACTGGCCCGGCAGGTAATGTCCGTCCGGTCGATTTTAAAAACGCTTGCAAGATAGGCAGTGTAAACAGCAGTAGCAGAACATTTTAACGGGATAGCGGTGGCTTGCCATTTTTATCAATCCATAGTTTTTCATACGCCTCGCTCCAGTTATGTTTCCAGCGCTTGTGGCTCCACAGGTACAATTCAGGATGCAGCCGGATATTTTCTTCCAGCAGGGCAACGTATTTCCTTGTTAGTTCCCCTTCCGAACCAGTGGCCGGGTTCATGTCCACCAGATCCGTCTGCAGGTGGTAATGGCCGCGCCGCGGCCTGCTGAAACTAAGATTCACCACAGGTATATTGCCGAGCCTGGCTCCTTTTTCGGGCCCTTGAACAAAGGCCGTAGGCTGGCCCAGGAAATTAAGCCAATAGCTTTTCCGCGGGTTATGAGGGTTCTGGTCGGCCACCAGCGCCAGCAGGTATTGTATGCGGCGATAGGGCAGCATGGCCCGCGTCATGTCGTTATAAGGCAACATGACCGCCCCAAAACGCTGGCGCAGGTACAGGAAAAGACGATCGATGATTTTATTGGTGATGGGTGAATAAGCCACCAGCGTTTTAAACCCGATGCGCGGCGGTATGGCTGCATTGGCCCATTCCCAGTTGAACTGGTGACCCATCAGGAAATGAACATTGCGTCCCGTCGCATATACCGTATGCAAGGCTTCCAGGTCAAGCGTAATCCGTTCGGCAAGACCTTTTTCTGAAATGCTCAACAACTTCAGCGATTCTATCCAGTTGTCGGTAAAGCGGCGGTAAAACCGCCGGGCAATCGC
>DASYCT010000363.1:0-9731 GCA_036500065.1 Chitinophagaceae bacterium
GGCCAGGCCGCCACCAATGATGGCGACATCGTATAGTTCCTCCCGTTGAAGCGGGAGCGCGGAAGGGTTGGTATCGGGAAGAAGGGTCATGAAGAAAGTTGACGGTTGACAGTTGATAGCATGACCGGTTTCCCTCCGACAGGCAGGGGGTGAACGCATATTACCAGCCAGCGAAAGGCCCAGCGCCAGCGGGTAGTGGCATGGCTGATCCCGGCCTGTTGTAATAAATCCAGCCATTCCCCACGGGCGAACCCTCTTCTCACGGAGAGGGGCGCATCATTTTTCACGAGGTAGGAGTTGGAAAATAGGGTGGTGATCCATTTAATGGAATAATAAGCCAGCGGATGGCGGTGCAGGTCATTGATAAAAAAGCCGAGATTGGAATGGGTGTCCATCCATTGCAGCATCGTCACCAGGTCTTTTTCTGTAAAATGATGACAGAAAAGCGACGAGAAAATAATATCCGGTTTTTCATCGCCGAAGTCGACGAGACAGTAATCGGATGCCAGCAGGACTGCATCGGTGCCTGCCAGGGCAGATTTGGCCACGCGAATACAATCGGGATTGATATCGATGCCAATGGGTTTAACGGTAATATTCCTTTTACGGCACCAGCGCACGATGGCCAGCAGGTTATCGCCGCCGCCGCAACCGATTTCGGCGATGGTGACGGTCGTTTTGTTTTGTAACAGTTTCCTGAACCCTTCTATCGTAATGGCATGACCGCCGAGGCGGCTGTTGATAATATCCAGTTCACGCATATTCTGCCGGATATCCGCAAAGGGGATATCGTCGCGGTCGAGCAGTTCTTTATCGTATGAACGGTGGGAGAAATTCACAACTGAAATTATTAAAAATAGAACAGGTTCAGGCAGCAGGCGGTGATAATACGAATGTTTCCATGGTAAGACCGGGACCGAAGGCGGCGCCAAAGGCGCCACCGCCATTGGAAGGCCGGTAGCCCTGCATCATCTCTTTCAATACAAAGAGAATGGTGGCGGACGACATATTGCCGTAGGATGACAGTATATCGTAGCAAGGCTGCAGCGCAGCAGGCGGCAGGCCGAGGGTTTTCCCAATCACATCCAGTATGCGCCTGCCTCCGGGATGGATGCACCAATGCGTTATATCTTCTTTTGTCCGGCCTGCCTGTTGCAGCGCCCTCGCGGTAAGCGCTTCAAAATCTTCTTCGATCAAATCGGGTATATAACCGCTGAGCGTCATCAGGAAGCCGTTGCCGGATAAATCCCAGGCCATGTCTTTTTTTCCCTTTGCCACTATTTCGGCATAGAAGCTGTCGATATGCCATCCTTTTTTTGCGTGGGAATCGTGGGTAATCAATGCCGCGGCTGCGCCATCGGAGAACAGGAGACCCGATGCGATATTATCCGGCGTGGGTTCTTTCTGAAAATGAAGGGTACACAATTCCGTGCACACGATTAGCACCCGGGCTTTTGTATCTGTCTTGCAGATGGCATCGGCCATTTTCAGGGCATGGATGGCGGCATAGCAACCCATGAAATTGACCGAAGTACGATAAATGGT
This sequence comes from Chitinophagaceae bacterium, assembly GCA_036500065.1. Classification (GTDB taxonomy): domain Bacteria; phylum Bacteroidota; class Bacteroidia; order Chitinophagales; family Chitinophagaceae; genus JACMLD01. The sequence continues at coordinate 1,546 of DASYCT010000363.1, forward strand.
TTTGGGCAGATCCATCAGTTCGATGATGTGCAGGTCAAGCCCCGGCGCGCTCATACCGGTGCAGCTCACCGTAATAAGGTGCGTGACAGCGTTGGAAGCCGTATAGCCGTCGAGACAATGACGGATGGCGTCGACCGACAGGGGCGCGGCATGTTTATGGTACCAGGCCATGCGCAATTCGAGGGAAGGGAAGGGTTCGAGGTTTTCGGAGTTGGGATAGAATTTCCATTCTCCTGCCGGCTTGCAGTAATCGGGTATCACTGAATGCCGGGTTTCAATCCCGCTCTGATGGTACAGGAATTTCAATTTCCGTTTGTCCGTTTCATTCATCGCATATACCTGTTGCATAAAACGAAGAATATCTTCCTGGCGATGCCTGTACGGAGGGACCGCAGTTCCTATTGAAATAATCTTACTCAAAGAAATTCCAGGTTAAAAGAATGATAAATGCAATATTAGTGCAACAGGATGCCAGTATATTCATCCGCATGGTATTGTCAAAACTGGCTGCTGCCGTATCCTTCCACACTTTTGCCGCCCACACAAAGAAATATACGAGAATAGGGAGCATGCAGGTTGCCAGCAGGTAAAATTTAGTTGCTTCCATTTGCACGAAAAAATGATACGCCAGCACCGAAAGTGCTGCTGTATATACTATGGCTGTAAATAAAAACGTGCCACGATACCCCAGCAGGCTGCTGATGCTTCTTACACCGTCTTTTCGATCGGCTTCGTGCTGGTAAATCTGCGTAAGCGGGTAAAACCCTCCTATAAGCAGGCTGCTGGCCAGCATGCCGCGCAACAGGTTATCGGGGAAAGTCGGTTCGGGTTGCCGGGAACAGCCGAAACGGACCAGCCAGAACGTCACGGCGCCCTGGAATACCACCACCGTCAGGTAGCCCACAATGGGATATTTCTTCAGGCGTATGCCACGGTAGCTATAGGCGCGGGAAGCAAGAATATAAAGCAGGATACCGGCGGTAAAAGTCGCATTGATACAAAGACTAAGGGCTACGGCGCCGATATCCATCCAAACGGTGGTGACGAATAGCTCGCGGGTCGGTTGGAGCGGATTTTTTATGCCGCCGATACTGGATTCATCACGATCCATATAACTATTATACCCGTTGCTGGCGGGGTATACGAGCAGGTGAAGAATGATAAAGATGAGCAGGGCATGCCACCAATCAGGGGCGATGGTCTGGCCCAGGGCAAACAAATATACGGGCAGGAGGAAAAAAGAAAATTTGAATCGCAATAACTGGATAGTAGACTTCTGCAACATACCTGAAGATACGGTAAAGCATGTGTATGGGTTGTCTCACCGAACAATTGCAAATCGTTAACAAATGGTCAGGAATGTGCATGATGGTTATTCCTCAGCCTTCGGGTACATTTAAAGCTCTATTGAAAATTACAACGATTATGCTTTTGAAAAAAACCTTCTTATTGCTACTTATAGCTATTTCCTTTTATACATTCACTGCACAGGCACAGGGCAGTTTTAAGCTCTTCTTTGAAAAAGTGTACATACATACGGACCGCTCGTATTACGCTTCGGGCGATGATATCTGGTTCAAGGCCTACCTGGTAAACGCACAAAGCAATTACAGCACCACCAGCAGCAATAACCTGTACGTGGAACTGATCGATCCGGATAATAAAATCTCGGCGTCGGAACTGGTGCGCATTGACGATGGCATGGGCCTGGGCGATTTTAAACTGGATGATTCGATACCGGCCGGGCATTACCGGCTGCGGGCCTATACGAACTGGATGAGAAATTTCGGGGCGCATTTTGTTTTTGAAAAAGAGTTGTGGATAGCAAGTGTTTTACAACCCGGCGATGGCGCCGGCAGGGCAACCGGCGACGGCATTCCCCGCGCCCGGCTAGCTCCCGGGGAACATTTATACAACACGCAGTTTTTGCCCGAAGCTGGTTTCCTGGTGGCCGGCGTGCCAACGATGCTGGCGTTTAAAGCGGTAGATGTCAATGGCAAAGCGGTAGAAGCCTCGGGTAGTATCATCACACCCGCGGGTGATACGGTGGCAAAGTTCACGACCGGCTGGCAGGGCATGGGGCGTATTCCCTTTACACCGCAGGCCGGTGTTCACTACAAAGCCATCCTACAGTATGGGCATGGGATCATTGGCTCAACGGCGTTGCCGGAAGTCTATGCCGACGGTTTTGTCATGAACATCAACAATACCGATACCGGGGTCATAACGGCTACCATCACCACCAATGCCGCGACACTCGCCAAACATTCCGGTGAAATCACGCTGGCCGGCCGGCACGGCGGCATTCTTTATTATAGAGAAAAGGCAACACTGAAGGATGGGAAAGCGGTAGTAAGCATTCCTAAAGAAAAATTCCCGGCGGGCATTGCCGCCATTACCCTGTACGACGAGAACCTCCATCCTTTTTGTGAGCGGCTGGCCTATATCGTGAAAAACGAACAACTCACTATCAGCATAACGCCGGATAAGCCGTCCTACGAGCCCAAAGAAAAAACCACGCTGCAGATTGCCATCACCGATGCACAGCACCAGCCCGTCAAAGCCTCCTTTTCGCTGGCCGCGGTGGATGCAACGCTTGTGAAGTCGTCCCCCGGCACTATCGTATCCTATCTCCTGCTCAGCTCGGAGCTGGCGGGCAAGGTAGAAGACCCCGATCATTATTTCGACCCCGCCAACCCCCACCGGCTGGAACAACTGGACCTGTTGCTCAGCACGCAGGGCTGGCGCGGCTTTCTATGGAGACAAATGGCGGACACATCTATCCATATCAGTTATTTACCCGAACCCGGCATTACCCTTTCGGGAAGAGTGCGGGAGTTGTTTGCCAACAAGCCGTTGAAAAACATGCATATTACCCTGCAGGCCGAGCGGGCCCGGGGCAACAAGATGTACACTGCCACGACGGATTCGCTGGGCCGTTATTATGTCGACGGCCTGCAACTGTACGGCAACCAAACCGTAAAAATCAAAAGCAGCAACGACAAGGGAAAAAAAGGAGGCTGGATATTCCTCGACACGCTGATGAGCAATCCCCCGCATATATACGACGAACCTGTTTTTGCCATCGACGCCTCTACGGGTATGAAACTATTTGCTTCCGAGGCGCTACGGCGGAGAGCGCTCACGAAAAAAGACCCTGCCATGCTGCAGGAAGTAGTCGTGACCAACCGCAACAAAGCCACGACCCTGCGTGATGGTAACGCCTATACCAATTTCGGGTACCCGGAATATAATTTTACCATTTCTGAAAAGGATTACAAATTCGAGACGCTGGAAAACTTCCTTCTTCATAATGTGCCCGGGGCGCAGGTAGATGCCGCCAATGAAGGGGTTACTTTTACCGCCAATGGCAAACCTGTCCGCCCGCGGTTCGTAGTCGACAAACGGGAAGATGTTTTTGACCGGATCGATTATTACCAGGTGCACATGGAACAGGTCATATCGGTGTCCGTGCGCCATGTGGTAGGCCACCCGAGTTATAACAGGACCGACACCGGCGGCCGTACGGACCTCGGCGCCGGCATAACGGATGTTTTTATTGTCAATCTTTCGCTTAAGCCGGGGGCTTACAACAACGATATGTCCCTTATAATAACCGATGTAACCGGGTATTACGATGCCCGTGTATTTTATGCGCCGGTACATACGCCCAATGAAGGGCTTGTCCGGCCTGATGTACGCACCACTATTCACTGGGAGCCGATGCTGGTGACGGATGAAAACGGCAAGGCGACAGTCAGTTTTTACAATGCGGAGCCCAAAACCAATATCCGCGTAACGGTTGAAGGGCTGACCAATAAGGGCGTGCCGCTTACAGGCAGCAGCCAGTACAATGTGAATTAGGCATTTTCACCGGTTATTCACCTGCTTTTACCGTCTTTTTTCCCTGCGCAGCCTTTATGGAGTTGCGTTGTGCAGGTGCATTCCTTAGGTTTGTGCTATCAAAATAAATGTTATGGATACTGAGGATCAAAAAAACGATTATAAGGACGACTACAACAGGCAGCGCTACAACGGCCGTGTCTGGGGAGGCTTGTTCCTCCTGTTGCTCGGCGGCGTGTACCTGTTGAAAGAGCTGTCGTTTCCCTATTTCCCGGACTGGCTTTTCTCCTGGCCCATGATATTAATCCTGGTCGGTGTTTTTTCCGGTATCCGGCACAATTTCCGGGGAGGCGGCTGGCTGGTCATGTTGTTGATCGGCGGGTTCTTCCTGGTAGACGAAGCCAATATCGGGATAAACCTGCATCGCTATATGGTGCCTTTTATTATCATCTGTGTTGGCCTGGCCATGATCCTGCGCCCCCGCCGTCGCTGGGACGATGGGGACTGGGGAAGAAGGGATTGGGGCCGGGGAGAATGGCGCAACAGGCGCAACCGGCGTTGGGACGACTGGGGCTGTGACACGAAGCAGCAGACTTATACGCCACCGCCGCAAAACTTCTCGTCGGGCCCTGCCACGGATACCAAAGCAGATACCAAATTCGAAGATTCAAAGTTCAAAAGCGAAGGCGCGGACGATTACCTGGACTCGGTATCGGTGTTTGGAGGTGTGCGGAAAGTGATTATGTCAAAAAACTTCAAAGGGGGCGAGGCGACCAGTTTTATGGGAGGCACGGAGCTGGACTTCACACAGGCTGATATCAATGGCACCGTAGTATTGGAACTGACCACGGTAATGGGTGGCGCCAAGCTGATAGTGCCGGGCAACTGGTCGGTGAGAAACCAGGTGAATGCAGTATTTGGCGGCGTGGACGACAAGCGCAACCTGCATGTAGCCTCCGACCCCAATAAGATATTGTTGCTAAAAGGCACGTCTGTGCTCGGCGGTCTCGAAATACGCAATTATTAAGAAGGACTTCCCTTTAATAGCAATTTATTTTGTACATGGCGCAGCCGGACCGGGCAGCGCATACAGGAGGAATCATATCTACTTCAACAGCCGGAAAACCTACAAACTATGAACTGGTATCTTGCAAAAATTGTCTATCAAATCATCTGCGGGGACGGCAACCATCGTCCGCAGTTCGACGAACAGCTTCGCCTTATCAGCGCGACCAGCGAATATGAAGCATTTCACAAAGCGCAGCGGGTAGGGATAACCGAAGAAGAAAAGTTCCTGAACAACCGGCAATGCCTGGTAGAATGGAAGTTCATCGACGTCTGCGAACTGCACCTGCTCAGCGAGCTGATCGACGGAGCGGAATTGTACAGCCGCATAGAGGAAACCGATGATGCGGACAGCTATATCGATATTATTCACCGCAAAGCCGATTATATAGAGGGCGATAACGCCCTGCGTTCCTTACAACTTATTTAAACCAACTGCTGTGGCCAATACCCCGCTTTCACAATATAAATTTGCCTGGATCTTCGTGGCCTGGTGGCTTATATGGGCGGGTATGCAGGCATGGGTGCTGAGCGGGCTCGGCTATTCATTGCAAACCGCACTTATCGACAGCGTCACCAGCAATGCTGAACTGGCGGGCGCCTGTGTGCTGGTGAGCAATACGCTGCAATATTACCTGCCCCAGCAGGAGCGCTACTGGTATATACTGGTGCTTAGCCTTGTACTGAGCGGGATCTGGCTGCTAAGCATCAAATACATGTTGCCGCTGCTGATTGCCAATAACGGCGACTACTATACTTTTTTATCACGCTCCTGGTATGTCCGCTTTGGTATTGGATTCCTGTTGATTGGCTGCATGGCCATGATCAGTGTGTTGTGGTACACGTATGAAGAACAGAAAGTGAGCGCCCGCCGGAAAGCGGACGCGGAGAAACTGACCCGGGAAGCGGAATTGTATAAACTGCGCCAGCAACTGCAACCACATTTTTTGTTCAACAGTCTTAATTCCATCAATGCACTCATTGGCAGCCGCCCGGTGGAGGCCCGCAGGATGGTACAGCAGCTATCTGATTTCCTTCGCGGCACGTTGAAACGGGAAGAACACCAATGGATTGACCTGCAGGATGAATTGCAGCACCTGCAACTTTATCTTGAAATAGAAAAGGTGCGGTTTGGTAACCGCCTGAGCACGGCATTTTCCATCGACGATGCATCGCTGCAATTGAAAATACCGGCCATGCTGCTGCAACCGCTGGTGGAGAATGCTATCAAATTCGGGTTGTATGATACCATCGGGGAAACCGAGATCAGCATCAGTACGGAAGTAAAAGACAACCTGCTCGTGCTGACCGTGCAAAACCCTTATGACCCCGAAACATCGCAGCCGCAGCAGGGAACGGGGTTTGGACTCAATTCCATACAGCGCAGGCTGTACCTGTTGTTTTCCCGGCAGGACCTGCTGATGGTGGAGGGAAAGGAAAATATATTTACCACGACGGTGAAAATACCGCAGCCGTAGATCAAAATAAACTACTGACAGATGAAAAAAGTTATCCTTATTGACGATGAGCCGCTGGCAAGAAGCATGGTGATGGAATACCTGCAAAGTTATCCTGAGTTGCAGGTGGTACAGGAATGCAACGACGGGTTTGAAGGGGTAAAAGCCATTATGCAGCACCAGCCCGATCTTATATTCCTTGACATACAGATGCCCAAGATCAACGGGTTTGAAATGCTGGAACTGGTGGAGAACCGTCCCCCGGTCATTTTTACCACGGCTTTCGATGAATATGCTATCAAAGCTTTTGAAGCGCATGCGGTGGATTACCTGCTGAAGCCTTTTAGCAAGGAGCGGTTCGACAAGGCGGTGCGCAAGTGGATGGAACAACGGGAAGGCCACGCGGCCGGGCAAACACAGCAATTGCTGGAAACGGCTTCACTGACACCTTCGCAGAGCCAGCGCATCGTGGTGAAGAACGGTCCCAAGATCAAAATCATCCCCGTACACGATGTACAATACCTCGAAGCGGCAGACGATTATGTTAAAATTCATACAAATGATGGTTATTTCCTGAAGAATAAGACAATGAGCCATTTCGAACAAGCGTTGGATGCGCAGCAATTCGTACGTTCGCATCGTTCTTATATCGTCAACGTACAACAGATAACGCGGATCGACCCCTACGAAAAAGACGCTCATATTGCCATCCTGCGTTCCGGTGCGAAAGTGCCGGTGAGCAAGACGGGTTATGTGAAGCTGAGGCAGGCACTGGGGCTTTGAACAACGATTTACCTGTTAACCTTTATCATGAAAATGCACGCGGTGAGCATCCCGGCTCAATACATGGCATTGTTCAGGGCCATTGAAACATCCCGGCCCGGGCATAAGCGATTGTTCAGCGATCCGCTGGCCACCGCCTTCCTGAGCCGCGAGCTGCAATGGATAAGCAGGGCCGCTTCCCTGCCCTTACTGGGGACTCCCATCACAAAAATGATCAACCGCCGGCGCTCCGGGGCTTTGTCTTCGGGCATTGCACGCACCCGTTATATCGACGAACTGGTGGAAAAAGGCATCGCGGGCGGCGCCCGGCAACTGATCATTCTCGGGGCCGGTTTCGATACGCGCGCCCAACGGATGGAAGCACTGCGCACTATTCCCGTGATCGAATTCGACCTGCCGGAAACGGCAAGGTTCAAACGCTCCCGGCTGGAAACGCTGCCGGGGGCCCTGCCCGCCCATGTGCGCTACTGTGAGGCCGATTTCAACCGGCAGGATCTGGCGCAATTATTCAGGGAAAACCATGTCGATGTCTCCCTGCCCACGGTCGTGCTTTGGGAGGGCGTTACCAATTATCTTAGTCCCGCTTCGGTCAATGCCATCTTCCGGGTGCTGAGCGGCTTTGCAAAAAATTCTTCCGTCATCTTCACCTATATCGATAAAAGGGTATTGGAATCGCCCTCGCTTTACGATGCCACCGACAGGCTGTTGCTGCGCCGCAGCAGCAAGGATGAGCCATGGGCTTTTGGCTTTCACCCGGATGAATTGCCGCATTATCTTGATTTGTTTGAATTCACCTTGCAGGCGGATACCGGCGCCAGTGAATACCGGCACATGTATATGCCCGAGAGAGCAGGATGGAACAAGGGGTATGGGTTTTACAGGGTGGCAGTCGCGAGGCGGAAATGAACATATTATCCACAGATTTGAATCTTCCCCGTCCAGTTATCAACACAATGTGCAGGTGGCCGCCGGGAGTATCTCCTTTTAGCTATATTTGATCCGGCTCAACGTCAAAACACAAAACGTACCGATGTGATC
>DASYCT010000364.1:0-7602 GCA_036500065.1 Chitinophagaceae bacterium
CCGCCAGTTGAAACAAAAAGCCGGTCACATCGATAAAACCCTCGAACCACATATCGAAGCCCTGCAAACCCGCGCTATTCGCCCCCTGCTGGAACTGGAAAAAAAGATGCTGCGCGCCGAGAAACGGAAGTACAGCGATGAACAGCGGCAGATACATACCATTAAGAACACGCTCTTCCCCAATAACAGCCTCCAGGAACGTATTGACAGCTTTATGCCTTATTATGCCAAATGGGGCAGGGAATTGATCCCCATGCTGTACCATCATTCCCCTTCGACAGACCCGCAGTTCGTGGTAGTGGAAGAAAAGTAATCACTTCTTTATTTACTGTCCTCGACATAGATAGCCCCATCCTGCAATTGCTTGTAGAGGACCATCTTTTTTACATTACTGATAAAATCGAGACCCACCAGGTCGGGGTTATAGCCATCGTTGAACCATATCACATAGCAGTGTTTCTCCACTTCAAACTCTTTTATGTCACTTGGGAAATCATTGTGCGGGAGCAGTTCTGACTTCATCCCCGTAAAAAACCAGAGCGCATCGTTGGCATTGGAGTAAACGCCATACCCGTATTTAAAAAACGCTTTGTTGCTTTGTATAAAATGAATGGTCTCCGATAGTTTCCAGGTATCCTCGGTATAACCCGGTATGCCTGCATGCCGTAAATCGAACCAGGTGCTACTGTCATCCGTCCACTGTTTGTACTGGAAACAACCAAACAGCAATAGGGCGGACACGATAGCCACTTTTTTTAAGGAAGCGGCCGTATGTTGAATGCCTGTCATGATCCAATTGCCGATGCTCCACAACAGGGGAATAAAAGCAGGGCACAACAGGCGGTCGTCGAGCGGTTGATAGCGTGAAAGGCTCGCTGATATAATCATAAAAACAGTGTACGACAGGAAAAAACCGGTGGCAATCGTTTCATAGGTATTGAAATCCTTGTTACGGATCAGTCGCCATAGCCAGCCAATGCCCAATGCTGTGATAAGAAGAATAGCGACCACCGGAGCTGCACTGGGAAACCGGCTCAAAAAGGGCAGCCAGTCGCTGAATACAGAACCCACATCAGTGATATTGCCCATCAACGTCTGTATAGCGGGCTCCCGGTAACCCGTCATCGTTCCACTGGCCAGCGTATTGTGAATAATATTGATGGCCGGAAGCACGGCGGCCGACGGCAGGAAAACAGCGAAATGCAATAGCCGTTTCCGCCATGGCAGCCCGGGGCTTACCAACAGCAGGAAGCCGGCGGTGACGATAAAGCCAATGCCGGCATAACGCGTAACACAGGAAAGACCGGCCACGAAGGCAAGCACCAATACCATCCGCAAAGAATAAACGCGGTAATACCGGTAAAGCGCGATGATAAGCAGGAGCAGTAAGAGCAGGAAAATGGTTTCCGACCACAGCATCGTATAGATTTCCTGTAGCGAAGGACTCAACACGATACAACTGAGCAGGAGCAGCTTCAGCCAGCGGGACCCATACCGGAAATGATTCATAATAATCCCGGCGAGGTAAATGACCAGTGCGAACAGCAGTGCGTTCAGGACCGGCCCGAAAATCAGCGGCTTCAGTCCTGTAAGCAGCATAACCCCTCGCAGGAAAATGGGGTAGAAGGCGGGAAAATCCATCAGCGGCACCTGGCTGAAGTCTTTGAGCGCGCCTTCTGTGCCCAGGTTTTCCGCCACGCTGATATACCGGACCGAATCGGGCGATACGCCGATGCCGCCGTGGCGGGTAAGGTAAATAATAATACAAAAGCCGGCCAGCGCGGCGATTAAATTGTCTCCATTCTTTCGTAGGTATGCAAACAGGGCCATTGGCTGAGTAACGTATTCAAAAAACAGTGCAATATAATGGATAAAGGAACATTATTGTCCGGGTTGAAAGGCGGTCCGAACCGGGAATAACCAGGGTATCACGAGGGTTTCACCCGGGTCTTACCTGGGTTTAGCCCTGTTTTATGGTAGTGAAACCTGTGCAGGGAGCGGGTTAGACCCATCTCCGACCCAGCCATATTACGGTAAAAATAGATAGAAGGGATGTTGCTGATGAAGGGGTTATTATATGCGGGGCTATTGATCGCCCGTGAGTGGGGTATAAAGCTAGCATAAAAATCAGTTTGACGTATAAAGAGCGATTATGCAAAAATGACGTTTTTGTGCAAAAAATGCGGATTTGAGAAAAAATATGAAAAATGTGCGGATTTTACCGTTTTTACGAGCCATGTGTTGGTCGGCGTTATACAGGCATGTAATTTTATAACGCAATTAAAAGCAACTATCATGGCAAAAATTAAAAACGGCATCCTGGGCGCGTTCTCAGGTACAGTAGGTACTGTAGTAGGCGCCCCCTGGCGGGATATTGAAACCATGCGTGCTGTGGCAAAGCCCAGAAAGAGCAAAGCGAGCCCGGCGGAGCTGGCGCAGCAAACAAAATTTTCATTGGTATCCTCTTTCCTGCGGCCATTGAAAAATTTCCTTACCACAGGGTTCAGGGACTTTGCCATCCGGAAAACCGGGGCCAATGCCGCCCAGTCGTACAATCTAAAAAGCGCTGTTATAGTAAGCGACGGCGAGCCCGCCATACTTTGCAGTGAAGTATTGGTATGCCGCGGCGATTTGCAGAATGTTAAAGAAGCCACCGCCACATCGTCGGTTAAAGGGCAGGTTGATTTTACCTGGAAAGACAATTCGGGATTGGGAAAAGCCTGCGGCGCCGATAACGCGATATTCATCGTACTATGTCATGGCCAGGGTTCATGCCTGTACACCCTCCAGGGCGGCCTTCGAAGGGATGGCAAGGCCAGCTTCCCGGTAAATAATTTCAGCGGCCATGAAGTGCATACCTGGATTTCCTTTTTATCGAAGGATGGTAAGGATATTGCGAACAGCTTGTTTACGGGGCAGTTGGTGGTGGCGTAAGAAAACAAGCACAGTAAGTATTAAAGATTATTTGAACATATTTAATGTCTTACTTCAGGCAGATAGGATAGGAGAATTTTCTTTTTTTATTTTAACAGGAAGCATTAAATTAGATACAGATAACCGTTACTTCTATTTCCGTTTCCTTTTTTTATTGGTAAACACCTAAAAACAACCATATGCTTACCCCATTAGGCCCTTCCTCCTATGCCGATGTTTCGGCGCAGCAGCCCTGCAGCATGTCGGAAAGAGAACTGCTGTATGACAAACTCAGTACACTGGCTCATTTCCTGTCAAAGGGGACCTCCGCAGACATACCAACTGTGTTGCCATTCCTGGATGATCCTACCCCGGCGATTCGTGAAATAGCAAACGATGTAATAACGCGTATCCTGAACAAGTCCTCCTCCCGGCGCTATTTATCGGCAGCGTTTCGTACGCTACCATTCACGGTGGAGGACCTGTCTGTACTGCAACAAAAATACTCCGGCGACCTTTTATGTCGTCTGCTGGCCATGGCCAGTTTCAATGTCGATGGTTATGTCAGGGAAAAGGCTGTTAACATGCTCGCCGTCGCCGATAATGCATTGGCTATCCGTTTCCTGATCTACCGGTTGAATGACAACATAAGCAGTATCAGGGAGGTTGCCGCTACTGCAATAGATCAATACCATCGCACGCCTTTCTACGAGGAGTTCTTACGACTATTGCCGCTGGTAGAAAATATTCTCAGAATAAAGAAGGCTTATACGGTACATGTTTATTATCGTATCGGAACGTTTCTTTCGATGACCGAATTGACGCCGGATATACTGCAGTTTGTTAAGCGTCGTGACAAAGTTAGAAAATTGTTGTTCGCCATTCATGTTGACAGGTATGGGCTTACACCGGTTATGAGCGGGTTGCTTTTAAATGACCCCGACTTTCGAATCAGGCAATGGCTTATGAACGGTCCGGTGTATCATAACCGTGAAGAGGAAGTAGAAATGTATAAAAGGCTTTTGGCTGATAAACACCCGGCTGTTCGCATCCGGGCGCTCAAAGCTATTATTGCCGCTGATGCGGTTGATGCCGGTATAAGCGATTGTTTATGTGATAGCAGCCCGCAGGTTCGAAGGTTGGCAAGCCGGGTGATGAATCTCAACAGGCAGCAGGAGATTGATTTTTACAATAGCAGGACCAGCGTGGAGAAACTGACGCCCGGTGTTATTCTGGGGTTGTCTGACTATGGGGTTTTTGAGGGCGCTTTGCCTGGACGATGCCTGGATCATCCCGACAAACGTGTGGTAGAAGCCACCCTTTCAGCAATGGTACGGTTAGATCCCCACCACACTGCAGCTACAGCCGTATCCCTGTTGTGGAATGCCACGGGTAGCCTGCGTCGCTATTGTATAAAAATTGTGGCCCGGCATTACGGATTTGATATACATGATAAGGTGGTAGAATTGTACAATCGGGGAAATGTTCCACAACGGAAAGCTGCTGCCACGATTTTTGGCTGTGTCAAAAGCTGGCATGTATTTCCTATGCTGATGAAAGCGGTACTCGACCATGACGAAAATGTGGTGTTTGAAGCGTTGTACTACGCAAGGGCATGGTTGCGGCAGTCATTGCGCAAAAAGGATGCGTCTTTACGTCCGGATATAATAGCTGAGATAGTAGATATGATGGCAATGAGTTTAGACAAGGTCTCATTCAAGGACACAGATATACTTTATTTTGGACAATTTAAGGATGAGTTAAGGGATTTTTTAAAGGCAAATGGTCAGTTTACCCGGTTTTCGACGATGATTATGGACGATTTTTTCGATGAGTAATTCAAGCCTCGTCGCGAAAACATGTATCTTGCCGAAAACAAAATTGATTCATGCTCACTCCTGCAGACAAAACCGTCCGGTTCGCAAATAACATTATTGACATAGTGGTATTTGTAGTGCTGTTCATGCTGCACGTGCTGGTTATCGAATCTGTGTTTAAAACGGCTCCCGACCCTGATTCGCCCTTGCTGGATGTCTATTACCTGATGCTGCTTTTCGGTTATTATTTCATCTTTGAATATTTCTTCGGCAAAACACCCGGTAAGTTTTTAACGAAGACAAAGGTGGTGGATGTGAATGGTGAATGGCCGGGCGGGAAAAAATTACTCATACGAACCCTCTGCCGGTTTATTCCTTTTGACAACTTTTCTTTTCTCTTTGGTACTTTTGGCTGGCATGACCGTTTTTCGGGGACGATGGTGGTGAGGGATTAAAAGGACGGCACAAAAAATAATTCATTATGGCTGCACAATTATCAAAAACCCATTTCTGGCAATGGTTCTTACGTCATCATAAAGAATACCTCGGGCTCAACAAAAAAACCAAAAAGGAGCTTACGTATTGGCAGAACGAACTGCAGGCGCACCTGCGTGCTTATTACAAGTTCCTGTATTTTTCCATATACGTGCCCAACGAGGGTGACCCGGGCGTGCTAACGATATCTGTATCCGGGAAGGGCGGGTATTTTAAGTATGTAGACAACCTGGTGGCCCTGGCCCCCGAAATACCCGGTTGGAAAATACAGGCATTGGAGCCGCCCCGGCCAATCGATTTTTTATGGCAGGAACAGGTGGGGCATACCGATATCGATCCCCGTGAGTTTTGGTGTACGGTGCCCGAGGGAGAACGCGCTCACCTTTCGGTATATCATATGTTGTATACGGAAGCCAACAACTGGCCTTATACCCAGGCGGCGGAAACGGCCGTTTACAATGTGCTGGGAGAGCGGTCGTTTTGGCTGGATATAAGGCTGATAACGGTAAGCAATCTTTCCCATGCCCCGCAAGATGCGGAGTTGATACGGGTGGAGGAACTACCTGCTTATATGCCGCGTGGCAAGTCGGGGCTGGTGGTGAATGCGGAGGGGGAGATAAGGCCGGGGGAATAGGCTGGCCGTGATATGCCATCTATGGCCCCGTTGTATATGTTTCGTTATTGATTCCTATACCTTTTCCTTACCCTTTGGATACCTGTTGTGTACCTTTTGTTAACCCCCCAGGTATAGAAAAGGTATAGGAAGGAATAACGAAATAATGATGAATCGATAATGAAAGGTATGGGAGGGGGGATACGCTGATCACATAGTGGACATTTGGTAGACATGAATTGGATGGGTATTTACTTACATAGAATAATGGCTCATTATTTTTTAATTTACCCAAAACAAATTATATGTCCATCCCTTCCTCTCCCCCGGCCTATGCCGAAATGTTGCTGGCTGTATACGACGATAATTCCCCATTCGCGGAACAGGTAAACAAGAAATTATCCCTTCTTGAAACGCTTTCGGAGAAGTTCTTTGTAGACGATGTGCAGTACCTGCTGCCATGCCTGTGCGATGCATCTCCCGAAGTAAGAAAAGCTGTTATGCGAATCATAACCCGGATTGTTCGCAGGCTGGATTCCCGCAGGGCTTTTCAGCGGGCCATACGGCCGGTACAGTTACAGCCGGAGATGCTGGACACGCTTGATAAGCAATTTCGACGTGACGATCAGTTGGCAATACTAGCGCTGGCCAGTTTCAGCCGCTCCGGTTATACCCGGCAGCGGGCTGTTGCATTATTACGGAAGTACAGTGCTTTTGACAGCCTGCCATACCTGTTGCGGCGTGTGGGCGACTGTGTGCCACAGGTAAGCTGCGAGGCCATTGCGGCTATTTCGTCTTTGGTGAATGAGCGGAATGCCGGGTATTTTTTGTACTATATTGAATTGGTGCAGGGTTTGTACAACAGCGCCAGGGCCGATGGCGTCAGGCTCTACCTGTCTATTGCAACGTTGCTGCTCGGTACATCCCCGGATGTTTTGATCGACATGGTAAAAGACGATACACGGCGGCGCAGATTGCTGCTGCAATTTTTCGGGCAATTCCGGGTGCACCAGCAGTGGGTAAAACAGCGTATACTGGCTGACAGCCATTACTCCGTCCGTTTCCTGGTATTCCAATTGCCCTCCTGGTATGAAGAAATCGAAATATCAGACCTTGCCTACCCGTTGAGTGGGGATCCGCATCCCGGTATCCGGTATGCGGCCCTGGTGGAATATGGTAAGGATTTATTTATGGAGAGAACGACAGTTATGCGCCACCTTGCAGACCCTTCGCGGGCAGTTCGCCGGCTGGCCCGGCAGTTGCTCGGGGAGAAAGACTTGCACAACTTTGGAATGAGTACCTTTTTAATAACGCCGCGTGATTTTGGATTAAAAAAGTATAACGAGCTTGCCTGCCGGCTGCTGAGTATCTCCGAAATACCGTCGCTCCGCAGCGAGGCCGCTGCCATCATAGAGAAAAACATTCTTCACGAAGATCCGGCTGTTCAATATGCCGCGCTGCGGGGTATGGATCTTCTTTCTATGCCCGATGCCGCGCGGTTTGCCCTGCACTATCTCGGCTCCCCCAAGCGTTGCCTGCGCCACCGCGCCGCGAAAATACTGGCCCGCTCCGGCAACCAGGAATATATTGTAAGTACCAGGCGCGATTATCCCAACGCTCCCATATGATGCACCCTATTATTAGGACAGATAACGTGGTTTGCTAAGATAGATTTTAAACACTCCGGCTGGTAATAATTGTTCCGATAAAGCTGGGGTTTGTACAAATGCCCCAACAATTGTTACCAGGTGGTGTGGGCTGTTA
>DASYCT010000365.1:0-4546 GCA_036500065.1 Chitinophagaceae bacterium
CTTTTGATTGATGCTCCTTCCTGCAAACTAATTTCATTTTTCGAAATTACCTTTGCCGCCCTTTGACCTTAATTACTTACTATGGCAACGCATACAAAAAAATGGAAACAGCGAAGGAGTACAACGCCATCATGAGCAGGATTGATGCGTTGATGAAAAAAGGAGAAAACAACCTGGCAGCCAGCGAAGCAAAGGAACTTGGAAATATGGCATTGGCTGCGCAGCAGTATGAAAAAAGCATTTATACTATTGAAGCGCCCAAGACACTGGAGGGCATGTAGCTTTTTAATCCCCCGCTGGCACGATTGTTTTGTCTTATTACTTCGCTAAAAACGAAGCAATATGAAAGCAATGGTTTTTCATCACTATGGCGATACCCTGCATTATGAAGATATGCCCCAACCGGAGGTGCAGCCCGACGATGTGCTGGTGAAAGTCTATGCCACCGGCGTCAACCCGGTCGACTGGAAAATACGCGAAGGCCAAAGAAAAGGAGCGGAGCGCAGCTTCCCGTCCATACCCGGATGGGACGTGTCGGGCGTAATAGAGCAAATCGGCCGGGATGCCACGGGCTTTTCTATCGGCGATGAAGTGTACGGCCGGCCGGACTCAGCCCGCAATGGTACTTATGCCCAGTATGCGGCGGTACGGGCCACGGAGCTGTCGCACAAGCCAACAACAGTGGATCACATCGCCGCTGCTACCATTTCCCTTACGGGGCTTACTGCCTGGCAGGGCATCTTCGACCATGGGCAGTTACAACCCGGACAGCGTATCCTCATTCATGGCGCAGCAGGCGGGGTAGGTATTTTTGCCGTCCAACTGGCAAGGTGGAAGGGCGCTCATATCATCGGCACGGCCTCGGCCAAAAACATCGATTTCCTAAAAGGACTCGGGGCGGATGAAGTAATTGACTATACCAGCGTGCCGTTTGAAAAAGTGGTACGAAACGTCGATATGGTCTTCGACACCATCGGCGGCGACACGCAAACCAAATCAATGGAAGTATTAAAGCCCGGCGGCATACTGGTAAGCACCGTGGGCATCCGCGATAAGGCTGCTCTCGAAGCAAAAGGCCTTAAAGGCGTGCAGTATATGGCGCAAGCCTATCCCGACCAGTTAAAACAACTGGCTACGCTGGTAGATGCCGGGGTAATAAAAACAGTGATTGCTGCTGTGCTGCCGCTTACGGAAGCGCAAAAAGCGCAGGATATGAGCAAGGAGGGACATACGCGGGGTAAAATAGCGTTGAAAGTAGTGTGATCGGTTAACAGCATTACATCCCGTACACACTCAAAAACTTAATCCGCATAATCTTTAACTGTTCCCAGTTGAAATTGCCTTCGCTCAGTTCCTGCTGGGCCACCTGCAGGGAGGAGGTTTCGCAGCCCTTGAAGTAATCGATGATTTCTGCCTGTTCGTATTCATCGAGCATGTCGTCGATGGCGTAGTCGAGATTGAGCTTGGTGCCGCTGGCGGCGATGGTCTCCATCTCTTCCAGCAGGGCGTCCATGCGCCAGTCCTTGTTCTTGGCGATGATTTCCAGCGGTATCTTCTTATCCACCTGCTGGATGATATAGACTTTGTTCAGGCTCTTGTTGGCAACGCTCTTCATCACAAAATCATCCGGCTTCTCGATGTTGTTTTCTTCTACGTATTTGGCAATCATTTCCACGAAGGGTTTGCCATAGCGCGCGGCCTTTCCCTTGCTTACACCGGAACATTTGTCCAGCTCCTGTACCGTGGTGGGGTAGAGGGTAGCCATGTCCTGCAAAGAGGTTTCGAGAAAGATAACAAAGGGAGGAAGGCCTTTTTTCTTTGCTTCCTTCTGCCGCAGCTCTTTCAGCATTTCAAACAGCTTCTCATCGGTGGCCGATGTTTCGCCGCCCGATTCGGCTCCTTCTTCATCGTCGGCATTGGCTTCCTCGAAGAGGTTATTAAGAACGATTTTAAATGACTTCGGTTTTTTGGCAAAGGTTTCGCCCTGTTTGGTGATCTTCAGCACGCCATAGTCTACGATGTCCTTGCTCAACAGGCTTTCCAGCAGCATCTGGCGGATCAGCGAATTCCAGTAATGCGCCGGCTGGTCGTTGCCGATAGCATATTCCTTCAGGTCCTCGTGGCGATACATCTGTATCTGCGGGGTGAGCCTGCCGGAAACGATATTGATGGTGTAGTCGGTGGCGAAACGTTCGTCGAGCGCTTTTACCACTTTCAGAACTTTTACGGCGTCGTCTTTTGCTTCTACCCGTTCTTTGGGGTGCAGGCAGTTGTCGCAACTGTTGCAGTTTTCTACCGTATAGCTCTCCCCGAAATAGCTCATCAGCGTCTTGCGGCGGCAGACACCGCTTTCGGCGTAGGCAACGGTTTCGTTGATAAGCTGTGCGCCGACCTCGCGTTCGCTCAGCGGCTTGTCGCGCATCAGGTGTTCCAGCTTGGCAACGTCTTTATGCGAATAGTAAAGAATACATTTTCCTTCCAGTCCGTCGCGGCCGGCGCGGCCTGTCTCCTGGTAATAGTTTTCGATGGACTTGGGTATGTTGTAATGGATCACAAAACGAATATCCGGCTTGTCGATGCCCATGCCAAAGGCAATGGTGGCGACGATGACCTGCGTGTCCTCGTTGAGGAATAAATCCTGTCGATGGGCGCGCAGCTTGCTGTCCAGCCCGGCATGGTAAGCCACGGCCTTGATACCGTTCTGCACCAGCAGTTCGGCCAGCTCTTCGGTCGTTTTGCGGTTGAGGGTGTAGATAATGCCGCTCTTGCCCTTGTTGGTGACGATAAAGCGGACAATACTTTTCAGGGTATCCTCTTTTTTAATCTTGGGCAGGATCTCGTAATAGAGATTGTGCCGGTTGAAGGAGGAGATAAATATTTTAGGCTTGCGCAGGTCGAGGTTCTGCACAATATCGCTTTGCACTTTTGGGGTGGCGGTGGCCGTAAGGGCTATGACTGCTATATCGGGATTGATCTGGTCCATCATTTCCCGCAGGCGGCGGTATTCGGGCCGGAAATCATGCCCCCATTCGGAAATACAGTGTGCTTCGTCGACGGCGAAAAAGGAAATGTTGAGGTCGCTGAAAAACTCCATGTTTTCCTGCTTGGTCAGCGTTTCCGGGGCCACGTACAGCATTTTTGTTTTGCCGCTTTTCAGATCGTCGTGGACTTCTTTTATTTCTTTTTTGTTGAGGGTCGAGTTGAGAAAATGCGCTATTTCGTCGTTGCTGCTATAGCTGCGCACCAGGTCCACCTGGTTTTTCATCAGCGCAATCAGGGGCGATACGATAATGGCGACGCCTTCGCTGATGATGGCGGGCAGCTGATAGCACAGGCTTTTGCCGCCCCCGGTGGGCATGATGACAAAGGTATCGGTGCCGGACAACAGTGATTGAATGATTTCTTCCTGGTTGCCGCGAAAGGAGTCAAGCCCGAAATGCTCGTGCAGTAGTTTTTGAAGATTGATTTTACCCACGCCCTTTGCGGCAGCGGTTTTGGTTTTTTTCACGGTGGTGGCTTTTGCGACGATCTTTTCCGACGGAAGGGTGGCTTGTCCCGTGGACTTCGATTTAACGGATTTGGTGGCCATGCTACTTAATCTCCTCACTTTTAAAAAACAATACGTAATGAATATACTTAAAATTGCCGGACCGTAGATAGAAAGTTCCTTCAAAGACACTGATGGCAAGCAGGCTGGACGCGGGGCCGGAACGATTTTAAGGAGAGCGAAGTTACTAAAAAGCAATCGTTGTTCGGACATAAACTTGTTAAAGAAATGGAGTGTCCCGTTTTTGTACAGCATCAAACCCTGAAACCGCTAACTTTGCCCGCATTCATGAACGCTACTACTATTTTAACCGCCGCAAGGCGAACCATCAGCCTTGAAGCAGAGGCTATTGCGGCCCTGCTGGAATACCTCGACGAGGGGTTTACCCATGCGGCGGAACTTATCTACAAGGGCAAGGGAAGGCTGGTAGTAAGCGGTATCGGCAAAAGCGCCATTATCGCCCAGAAAGTAGTGGCTACCTTCAATTCCACCGGCACGCCGAGCCTCTATATGCATGCCGCCGACGCCATCCACGGCGACCTGGGCATGATTCAACCCGAGGATATTGTCATGATCATCAGCCGCAGCGGCAACAGCCCGGAGATTAAGGTGCTGGTGCCCCTGGTGAAGAACTTTGGCAATACGCTGATCGGCATGGTGGGCAACCTGGAATCTTATCTTGCCTTACAGGCTGATATTGTGTTGAATACAACGGTTTCGCAGGAAGCCTGTCCCAATAACCTGGCACCGACTACCAGCACCACCGCCCAACTGGTTATGGGCGACGCGCTGGCCGTCAGCCTGATGGAGATGAGAGGCTTTACAGGCGCTGATTTTGCGCGCTTTCATCCCGGCGGCCTGCTGGGCAAAAAGCTCTACCTGCGGGTACAGGACCTCTATATCCAGAACGAACGGCCGGCCGTGGGCCTCGGCACCTCGCTCCGGGACTGCATTATCTCTATTTCCGGCAGCCGCCTCGGCATGACGGCCGTCGTCAAC
>DASYCT010000366.1:0-4978 GCA_036500065.1 Chitinophagaceae bacterium
GGATAAAATTCCGGAGGATGAATACCCCTGCCGACGGCTATCAGCCTGAACAGGGTAAGCGCCATTTTCCCCCACTCGCCCCCCAGCTCCCAGCCCCAGGCCATGCCCTTGTTTTCTACAAAATAGACCTGGAACCAGTCCCCGCCCACGGGACGCAGGCCCCGGTCGTAGGAGGTGAGCATCGTGTGGTATTGATCCCAGTCATTACTAAGCGGCATGTGTGTTTTAACCCAGAATTTGAGTGACTGATCGACTATGAGTATCAGAAGGATAACGATTACAATGGTTCTTGCCTTCACAATCTTGATTTTTAGTCAACAAATATAAAGCCTTTCATCCGCAGTAAGCCGCCCGTTGGGGTTTCTTATCCCGTTAAATTATGTAAATGGGATTGCCGGTGCGGCAGGGTGGCAGTGGGGGAGTCGATCTATTCCTCAAAATAGACTCTTTTTACGCGTTGGGAAACGCCGGTCATGATTTCATAGGCAATCGTGCCTGCCCATACGGCCACCTGTTCGACGGATATGCCGGCGCCGAATACCGTTACCTCGTCTGCCTCCCGCACATGCCCGATGCCGGTTACGTCCAGCATGGTCATGTCCATACAGACGGCGCCGATGACCGGGGCCAGTTGGCCCTTGACCAGCATTTTACCTGTCCCGTTGCCGAGGCGGCGGGAATAGCCGTCGGCATAGCCGAGGCGCACGGTGGCGATGACCGAATCGCGGGTCACCACCCCCTTGCGGCCATAGCTCACGGTTTCACCGGCTTTGAGGTGCTTGAGCTGTGCGATGGTGGTTTTGAGGGTGGACACCTCTTTGAGATGGAGGCGGTGGGCGCTGTCAACGCCGTACAGGCCAATGCCCAGGCGCACCATATCGAGCTGTAATTCGGGGAAGCGGGTGATGGCGGCCGAGTTGGCGATATGGCGGATAAATGAATAGCCGAGTTCTTTTTCGAGCGTGTCACAGGCCCCTGCAAACCGGCTGGCCTGCTCCCGGGTAAAGTCGTCAAGGGCAGGGTCTTCGCTGGCGACGAAATGGCTGAAAACGGTTTGTACGCTGCAACAGCTTTTGCGCAACTGTTCTGCCAGTTGGTGAACGGCGGCGATATCGAAGCCGAGGCGGTTCATGCCTGTTTCCAGTTCTATGTGAACGGGAAATTGTTGTTGTCCTTCCTTGCGCAGGAAATCGTCGAAGGATTTCAGCAGTTCAAACGAATAGAGTTCGGGCTGCAGGTTGTATTGCACGAGGGCGTCAAACGTGGTTTCCTCGGGGTTCATGACCATGATGGGCAGGCTGATGCCGGCATTGCGCAGTTCCACTCCTTCATCGGCATAGGCCACGGCCAGCCAGTCCACTTTATGGAATTGCAGCAAGTTGGCGATCTCATAACTGCCGCTGCCATACGAAAATGCTTTTACCATTGCCATCACTTTGGTCGAGGGTTTGAGCAATTGCTGGTACTGCTGCAGGTTGTGCAGCAGGGCGGTCAGGTTTATTTCAAGTACGGTCTGGTGTACTTTCTGTTCGAGCAGGGGAACGATTTGTTCGAACTCAAACACGCGGGCCCCCTTGACCAGGATGGTTTCGTTCTGGAAATGGAGGTGGTAGAAATCGCGCCGGAAAGCGTCGAGGTTTTCATAGGTTTTAGTATCGAGGCCGGGAATGGCTTCAAAAATGGCTTTATGCCGCAGCAACTGGGGACCGATACCGATAAAGCGATCGATCTTCTTTTGTTGCACGGCGGCGGCAACGGAGCCGTATAGTTCTTTTTCGCTTTTGCCGCTTTGCAGGATGTCCGACAGGATGATTGTTTTGTGCCGGTGCTGTTGCTGCTGCGCCAGGAAATCGAGGGCTATTTTGAGCGAGCTCAGGTCGGCCGAATAACTGTCGTTGATAATGGAGCAGTTGTTGATCCCTTTTTTCAATTCCAGCCGCATGGCCACCGGGGCGAGATTTTCCATGTGCGCCTCTATGTAACGATCTTCCACGCCGAGGTGCAGCAGGGTGCACCAGCAAAGCACGGCGTTTTCAAGCGAAGCATCGTCTACAAAAGGGATACGGATGTCTATTTCCTTTTCGCGGTATTCCGCCCGGATATAGGTATAGGTCTTGTCCTTCAGCAGGGATATCACGCGCAGGGTGGCGTCGGTTTTCATGCTCCAGCTGAACAGGTGTAGTTTGTCGTCGGGTTTGTTACGTAGCCGCTGAACGAGGTCGGCTATTCCTTCATTGATCTCTGGATAGTCACTGCAATAGATAAGCGTATCTACGTGTTTGAACAATTGCAGTTTCTCCTTGACCTTTTGCCGGATGTTTAAAAAACCGCCGCTATGGGCTTCGCCGATATTGGTGAACAGGCCAATAGTGGGCTGGATGATCTTTTCCAGTTTGTCCATTTCACCGCTTTGCGATATACCGGCTTCAAAAAAGGCGATTTGATTGTCGGGGCTCATCTGCCATACGCTCAGGGGCACGCCTACCTGCGAGTTATAACTTTTGGGGCTGCGGGCGATACTGTATTTTTCTTCCAGCAACTGGTTGAGCCATTCTTTTACGATGGTCTTGCCGTTGCTGCCGGTAATGCCTACAACAGGGATGGAGAATTGTTTTCTGTGGGCGGCGGTGATGGCCTGCAGGGCCAGCAGGGAATCTTTTACCAGGATGATATTGGCATCGGCAGGCAGTTCCACGGTTTCGGGATCGGATACAATAAAATTGCGCACGCCTTTCTCATACACTTCGTGGAGAAAACTATGCCCGTCGCGACGGGCGCCTTTCAATGCAAAGAATAAAGACGAGGAAGGAAAGAGTACTTTCCTGCTATCGGTCAGCAGGTGTTCAATAGTGACTTCACCAGCCTGTTGAAGCCAATGTCCCTTTACTATCTTTAATATGTCTTCGATCTTGTACACTCCGGGCAATTAGGTGACTGCAATATGACGATTTTTTTAATGCGGTTGGTCTTGTTGCACGTTTTTCCTGGCAATCCGTATTGAATAAATGACGGATGCGCCGAGGCAAACCACGATAGCCAGCAGGGATACATAGACGGGCAGGTAAAGTTGGAAGATTTCCGCGAGCATTTTAAGGCCGATAAAGACCAGCACCACCGCGATGCCCTGCTGCAGGTGGCTGAATTTGTTAATAGCCCCTTTCAGCAGGAAAAACAGGGAGCGGAGACCCAATACTGCAAAGATATTGGAGGTATAGACCACCAGCCGATCCTGGGAAATGGCGAATACGGCGGGAATGGAATCGAGGGCAAAAATAAGATCGGTGGTCGCCAGCATGACGATTACTACAAAGATTTTTGTATAAAACCGTTTGCCGTCTTTGATAAGCGTCATGCGTCCTTCGTTGTCTTCGGTGGTCAGGGGGACTGCGCGGCGGATAAATTTGTACACGCGGTTTTTTTCCAGGTCAATTTCTTCGTCCTGTTTGGCGGTAAACATTTTTATACCGGTGTATACGAGCAGGGCGCCGAAGACATAGAGCAGCCATTCAAATTCTTTGATCAGCGCGATACCTATCGAAATAAAAATAATGCGTAGCAGGATGGCCATCAATATACCGATCAGCAATACGCGGGCATAATTTTTTTCCTTGATACCGAAAAAAGTAAAGATGAGGATAAATACAAAGATGTTGTCGACGCTCAGGCTCCATTCCATCAGGTAAGCGCTGACGTACTGGATGGCGGCCGTATGACCGTCCTGGTAAGCGATGAAGGCGCCGAAGGCGAATGCCAGTAATACCCAGAAAATGGTTTGCCACAGGGCTTTTTTGATGGAGACCACCGCGGAGCTTTTGCTCAGCAATCCTAGATCGAAAACGAGGGCGAATAATAAAACGATTCCAAAGACGAGGTAAGTTATCTTTTCGGGTGTCATTGAGTGGGTTTGCTGAGGGGTAAAGATAGCTCATTCATTATTTACCGCGTTGGCGCGCCCTTCGGCGCGCGGTTTTTCAACACGGAGTAAACAGAGTTACGGAGGGCACGGAGAATAATAAACTCCGTGTACTCCTTATCTCCTTTATCTCCGTGTTTAAAATTAAAGCGCCGTAGGCGCAACAGGTTAGTTTATCACAGTCCGTTTACCGTATTTCCGCTTGCGCAGGAACTGGTACAACAGCCCAAACAGCAATACCAGTGCCAGCGGCAGGGCGATGTTGATGATCTGCCATTTGCTGCGTTCGTCTTCCGACTTCTTTTTATCCAGCAGGCGCAGCGTAAGGTCCTTGCCGCGGGTTTCGAGAATGCCTGAATTGTCGGTGAGGTATTCCATACAGTTCATCACAAATTCACTGTTGGCGTATTTGTATTGGGTGAAGGGGTTCATGCCCATCTGAAGGGGGCCTTCGTTTTTGGTCACGGCGTTGAGGGCGATATCGCCATCGGCCACCACGATCATTTTATTGTCCGGGCTTTCGGCCGTAAAGGGCATGTTGATGGCGTTCAGCCGGTCGCGCATGCCAATGCCCAGGCGGTTGTTGTACAGCGAGTGGAAAGTCCCTTCGAGCAATACCGCCACCGGTATATTTGACTGGTTGTAACGATCCTTGTTGGCTTCCGTAGCGAGCTCTGTAAAACTCACCTTCGCCGGGGTGCTGATGATGCGGGATGCTTCGGAACTGGCCAGCAAAATTGTTTTCTTTATCCCGGGCGCGCCCACCGTGTCGATCGATTGCGGAAACTGGGATACCACGTAATCGAGGTTTTTGGCGATGGGATGGTTGTTGTAATTGGCGAGCAGGGGGAAATAATTGAACGGTAATAGTTGTATCTGTGGTTTTCCGCCCTGCATGCCGATAACGGAAGGATATTTGTCGCAATTCAAATCCTGCACGAGATCGGGGTTGATGCGGACGCCGTATCTAAACAACAGGTCGTCGAGGTTCAGCCCGCGGTCAAAGGCGATGAACTCATTCTGCGAACGCTGCAGACTGTCCATTTCGGCATAGAGATAATCGAT
>DASYCT010000367.1:0-5869 GCA_036500065.1 Chitinophagaceae bacterium
CAGAACAAGGTCAGCCGGCGGAATATCATTAATAAATACCCGATCATAACACTTCAATACGCCCGGGGCATACAGGGTTTGTTTGGCGGCCAATACAATTATGACGCGTTGCACCTGTCGGCCTACAAACGCGTATACCTCGCGCCGTTTGGTTTTTCGGACATTACGCTGGAGGGAGGCTATGTGAGCGGCAACCTGCCTTTCCCGCTACTGATTATCCACCCGGCCAACCAGTCGTATTTTTACAGCGCCAATTCCTATAACATGATGAATATCGAGGAATTCGTCAGCGATCATTATGCCAGCCTGCGGCTTGATCATTTCTTCAACGGGTTCTTTTTGAATAAGCTGCCGCTGCTGAAAAAGCTGCGGTTGCGGGAAGTGATCGGGGGCAAGCTGCTCTATGGCGGGGTGCGGGACGAGAATAACCCGGCCATCAATCCCGATCAAATGAAATTCCCACTGACGAACGGGGTAGCGGGTACTTATGTGCTGGGGCATGCGCCTTACCTTGAGGCGAATGTGGGCATTTATAATATCTTTTCGTTTATCCGGGTCGACCTGGTGAAACGGTTCACTTACCTGGAGCATCCCAATATTTCGTCGACGGGCATCCGGTTCAGCACTAATTTTAGTTTTTAAAGTATCTTCATCCCTGCAGCCATCAACCCGGATGATAAATCAGCATACACTCATGATACAGGCAGCGGAAGCTAAACCCTCGAGACTGGAACGGTTCGGTGTTTATTACCTGAACTTATTTAACCGCATCGATTCGAAACACAATGTATTTGATTTGACCGATGCCGAGCTGAAGCGGCGGGTGAACCGTATTTCGCTGAAGGGGATTCTTTTTTCCTCGCTGGTAGGGATTATTTGTGTTTTTCCCACGGTATGGGTGGATGTTCATTTTACCAATAGCTCCTTTGTGGTGCATTACGGATGGGTGGCGGGCGTCACGCTGCTGTCGGTGCTGATCGAGTTTTATGTGTTGTTCCTGATTGCGCTGAAGGCGGTCCACGAGGTAAGCGAGCTGATCAACCTGCACGCCACCAATGCGGAGCTGGGGCAGGGCAGTTTGTTTAGCGTAACCAATATACTGGCGAGGGCGGCGCTGGAACTTCCCGACCCGGAGCTGAAGATACTGGGTATCGACCCGTTTAAGCAGGTACCCAAAAAGAATTTGTTCATACTCGGCTTATTGTACAAAGCAAAAATCTTCGTGACCAATTTTGTTCTTAAATACGGGTTGAAAGCAACAGCTGGGAATGCGATCGGGGGCATCTCCGTATTGTATGAAGCGCTGCCCGTGGAAGCGTTCTGGAACAGCGTGGTCATCGAGCGGGTGGTGCACGAGGCACGGCTGCGCCTGTTTGGTTTTGCGCTGGCGCATCAAATCGGTAAAAACGTGTTGCAGGATCATATACTCGAACAGCTATCGCCGGAAGCGCGCACGGGCTGCCTGCGGGCCATCGGGAATGCGCTGGTGATGGCGCAGAACTATCACCCGAATATGATTATTTTATTGCTACGGTTCAAGGACATCCTGCAGGAGAACGAAGAGCGTCAATACGATGACTGGAACCTGTTTCTCGACACGTTGAACAAGGTTACACCCAAGGAGCGGCTTTTCCTGCTTGACCTGTTTACCTTATCGGCGGCTTTTGACGGGAGGCTGTCGCACCTGGTCAAGGCCAACCTCCAAAGCGCTTATGGTGAGGAGTACGATGTGTATTATCCCCGGCTGGAAGCACTGACGGAGCACCTGAAAAGGGGGCAACTGAACGCGGCGCTGGCGCTGTGCAGGTTTGATTCGATGGGCGAATAGCTGCTCAGGTGCGCACGAGACCAAGTCTTGACAGGAGTTCTTCCTTGCGGCGGGTGGCGACTTCTATCATGGTGCCGTCTTCCATTTCCACGTGGCCTCCCCGGCCGCGGTGATAGACCCTGACATAATTGAGGTTGATCAGGTGGGAATTGTGTACGCGGAAAAAGGTGTCCCCGGGGAGTAACTCTTCGTTTTCCTTTATATTCTTCGATGAAATGATCTTCTCCCTGTTTTTAATGACAAAGGAAGTGTACTCACGCCGGGCTTCGCAGCGGATGATATCGGGTATCGGCACGAGGACGATCCCTTCCCTGACGGGCAGGGCTATTTTCTGCAGGCGCAGGGAAGGCTTCTTCAGGTTTTGCAGGAAATTATCGAGGCGGCTGTTAAAATTTTTCAGTTGAATATTGCGCATCGCCTTCTGGACCGCCTGTTGTAATTCTTCTATTCCGACGGGTTTGATCAGGTAGTCGAGGACGCTATAGCGAAAGGCTTTGAGCGAATATTCATCAAACGCGGTAACAAAGATCACTTCAAAATTGACCGGCCTTAACTGGTCGAGTATGTCGAACCCATTGCCGAGGGGCATTTCGATGTCGAGGAACACGAGATCCGGTTCCAGTTGCTGGATCATCGGGATGGCTTCCTGGGCCCGCTGGGCGATGCCCAGCACGGTTATGCAGGAGCAATATTCCCGGAGCATCGTGGACAATATCTTAATGCTCTTGGGTTCGTCATCGATAATAATTGCTTTGATCATGATGTATAGATTTCGGTTTAATGATGTCTGTGGGAGAGAAACGGAGCGTGACGCGGGTGCCGGCGGGAAGGCCGGCCGCCGTTTGCATATCTTCTATGTCTATCAGTATAGAGGATATATGCACCTTGTTGATCATTTCCACGCGGCTGGCGGTTAGCGACATTCCGCGCGACTGGTATTCGATGGGGGCACGGCTTTTAAACTTCCCGGCTTCCGCCCTGCCAACACCGTTGTCTTCGATGGTACAGACAAGGTGTCGATCCTTCATGGCGAAACCGACGATGATCTGTCCGTCGTTGTCGCTCCTGTTGCGCACTCCGTGGCGGATGCTGTTTTCTATATAGGGTTGCAGGATCATCGGGGGGATATGGCTGCCGGTCTTATCAACTCCTTCGTGAACCCGCACCTGGTAATCGAATTTATTTTCAAAGCGGCTTTTTTCCAGTTCGAGGTAGGTGGAAACATAGTTCACTTCTTCTTCCACGCTGATGCGTGTTTTGGAAGAAAGTTCCAGTGTGAGCCTGATCAGGCGGGAGAACTCCGAAATAAACTTATTTACTCCTTTGAAATCCTTATCGATTACGTATTGTTGTATCGAATTGAGGCTATTGAAAATAAAATGGGGGTTCATCTGGGCCTTGAGGGCCATTTGTTCCAGTTCGGCTATCCGGTGGCTGGTGTTGAGTTTCTCCTGGCTTTTATGGTGCAGGGCCCTTATGCGAAGGCTGACGAGGAACCAGACGAGGGCGGCGATGATGATCGTCATGCAGACCTGGAACCAGGTTTTTTCCCAAAGCAGTTTTTCAACAATAAATTTTATTTGCAGGGTGTTGCTCAATACACCAAACTTGTTCAGGGCGGTAAGCTGTAACTCGTAGTGGCCGGGTGGCAGGGTGGGATAACTCAGGGCTGTTTCGCGGGTGCTGCGCCATGCATCGTCCAGCCCGAGCAAGCGGTAGTGATAAGTGATATCGCCGCCGGAGCGGTAAGATATGCCCACGTAGTCCACGCGGATGGAGCTTTCACGGCGGGGCAGCACGAGGCCGGTGGTATCGTAGGCCCAGGCATGGGCGGAGGTCTGGATAGCTGTTATGCGTAGTTTGCAAAACGAGTTACCGGCTATTTTGCCCGTATTGAACCAGGTCAAGCCGCTGGCTGTGCCCACGTAAACATTATCGTTGTCTACATACACGGTATTGATAATATCGGAGGCAAGCCCGTCGGCGCTGCTGAAGCGGGTAACGAAAAAATGGTTGTCCAGCCGGCGCACCCGGTTGAGTCCTTTATCGGTGCCCACCCATATATCCTGCCCGGAGATAACGATGTTGCGGCACATATTGCTGGTGAGCCCGTCTTTGCTGGTAAGCGTATACAGGAGCTTGTTATCCTTATACCCTGCTATGCCGTTGCCACCGGTGGCTATCCATAAAACGCCATCGGGCGATTCCTGTATAGCGGTGATGCGGCTTTTAAAAACCGGGATGGCATTGCCCAGGAACAGGGTTTGACCGGAGGGGCTTACGCGGTACAGGCCATTAAACGTGCCGATATAAAACAGGGAATCTTTTTGCCAGGAGCAGGTAGACCGCGCGGACCAAAAATGATTTACCATGTGGAGATCGTCGCTGCGACAGAGAAAAGCCCCCTGTGCAGCGCTTACAAGAAATTGGGGACCGTTGCCGGAAATGGATTTTATCGCCATCCCGGACAGGCTGTGCAGGCTCTTAAAATTGACCAGCCTGATAAGACCGCCATCGGTGCCGAGCAGGAAACTGTTTTTGCCCGTTTGTTTAATGGCCAGCACCCGGCCACGGTTGGCTGCATTACCTTCTACTTTTTGTTTACGGGCTTTTTGCGAAACGGGGTCGATGATCCATAAAATATAGCGCTCGGTACCTACAATAAGGGAGGCGCCTGTTTTCAGAATACTGCACACCGATAGATTGGTGGTTTTTTCCAGAAAGCTATAATTGCGAAAGGCGCGTGAGCCCAACCTGAAAATGCCGCTGCCGGCACACATGAACCAGAGACTGCCTTCCGAATCCCGGAAAACGTCGTTTATCGTCTGGCCGGGGAGGAAATGAGCGGTTTTCTTTTGGGTGAGCAGGTCGTAGACGAGGGAGCCATCGGTCGTATTCATCGCAAAAAGGCTATCGTCTATTTTTGATATGCTTATAATGTTGGGAGGCACGGGGATCGTAAACATGCCGGCATGGGCGGGGTATAACATCAGGTTCTTCCAGGCATGAAAAACATTGAGTTCAGGCGACAGCAATGTCGTATTGATGGTGGCGTCGCCGGCGAAGATCGCATCCGACTTCACCAATACCGGGTCGGTGACTGCGGGACGGGCAAGCCGGTAAATTTTCATTTTGTACTCCTCTTCCTGGAAAAAATCGACTACTCCTTCCCGGTTTAAGCCACCTCCCTGGATTTGGATAACCCTGCCTCCCAGCGTACTTATTTTCCTGGTCTGCCCGTTGGGGCAGATGATCTCGACGGCTGTATATTCCAGCAACACGATGTCGCCGTACTTATCCTCTGTTATCGACATGATCCCGGAACTCATTGAAAGGCGGTGGAGAACGCTATCGTTATCGGCATTGTATATTTTCCCTTTCCAGTAATAGCATACAGAGTTTTTGAAGGGGATGATCCAGACGCGGTTTTTGGAATCTACAAAGAGCTTGAGGACTTCGTTGTCGGGCAAGCCATCGGAGCTGGTAAAATTGCGGAAATGCGTTCCGTCGTAGCGACTGAGACCGGCTTCGGTGCCAAACCACAAAAAACCTTCCTTGTCTTCGGCGGCGCAATAGACAACCGAAGCGGCAAGACCGTCTTTTACATCATAATGCACATAGCTGTATTCCTGGCCCCGGGCGGCCATAAAGAAGATTAGGAAAAGGTGTAGCAGTACCAGGCAAAAGCGCATACGCGGGATTATCTCTTCATACAATAAGACTTAACCGAATTTACAACTTAGATATGTTAAAACGGGAGCGCTGCGGTTTAAAAATTTTGGAACGGGGGCCAGGCAGGGGTTTATGCGCCGTCGTGGGGGTAATAAAAAGTGCTACTAACCAGGGTCTTTAAGATATTATTCAATGCAACTCACAAAAAAGCCGGGGAACGATAACCTCACCGAATGTAGGCTGAAGCGGGAATATGGCGGGGGGAAATTCACCGGCGTGCAGGTTTTGCCGACAGGCGTGTGGGTTGGGTCTATGAGCGTGTATGAAGAGCGAAGGGTATGAGTAAAAAACCGGGGGTAGGCTAAGCCT
>DASYCT010000368.1:0-5706 GCA_036500065.1 Chitinophagaceae bacterium
ATTTTAAAATCAAACTCAGATCTTAAGCAGCCCCCTTCAGGGGGTTGGGGGTGTTATGAAACTCAGACTGGACATAGAAGAAATGGCCGAAGGCTTTTTTGAAGATACCCGCCTGCTCGGTATCATGGCCCCGCTGCGTGATTACCAGTTTTGCTGGCAGCTCAACCATTTGTTTCGTTTCAATTTCCGTATCAACAACAATATTGAAATTCAACTGCGTAAAAAACAGCGCAATTATTTTTTTACGGTCTTTGATTATCCCGAGCCCGGCACTTCACTCGTGCATTACCTCTATAATAACAAGTATGACGGCGAATACCTGCTGCCGGAATTCAAGCACATGGATTTTCTCTGGCTTATGAAGGGCGATACGGTAGACCCGGCGCTTTTTGAAAAGATCACCCGCAGTATCCGGGAGCTGAACGGGGTGCAACTGGTCAATGAGCTGACCAACGAACGGATTAAGAATAAGGGGCAGCTGATATTTTGATTCTCACATTTCTCACATTATTCCCCGGGTACTGTATTTGCATCATTATTATATAAAATCATCTATATGTGGAAAGAAGCCGATAATAAACTGTACCGTTCGTTTGAGTTCCGGGATTTCTCGCAGGCATTTGCCTTTATGACAAGGGTGGCGCTGGAAGCGGAGAAGATGAACCATCACCCGCTGTGGACCAATGTATATAATAAGGTAGATATCTGGCTGAATACCCATGATGCCGGCGATATCGTTACGGAAAAAGACCGGAAGCTGGCGACTAAAATCGATGCCCTGGTGTCGGAATCCGTTAAAGCCCTGTAGCGACAGCCGGTCTCCAAGGTCCCGGGCAATGTTCAACCGTTCCCGGCCCTTTTCCCCTTTTTGCTGAAATAATTGAGCATGGCCCCGATGGATACCAACGTCCATACCGCTTCGAGCAATACGAAGGGGAGATAGTGAATAAGCGCCGACGCCAGGCAGGAAAGCCCCGCCCCGAGTATATTCAGCAGGATATACCAGGCTCCATCCTTTGACATTTTTCCCGCCAGGTTGAGCAGGAAGGCGATAAGCAGGATGGCTACGCCGGAAAAACCTATCCAGTCGTTCAGGTTGAGGTGCATACTTACTGATTTGGTATAAGAAGGGTCTTTAATGACTACAGGGCGGTAAAAATAGACCAAAAATTACCCACAAAGTGGTATTGCCCGTTAGCGCTTATTATCGTCCCTTTGTGGCGTTTTAGTGACAATTATGATCGTTTTTTGATTTCTCAATTGCAGAAGTTTTTTCGTTGCAGCCCCTGTACGCAAGTGCGGGGGTTTTTATTTTGGCGCCTACGGCGCCAGGGTTCAACACGGAGATAAAGGAGTTACGGAGTTCACGGAGAAAAAAGCGCTGTGCATAAAAACTCCGTGCCCTCCATACCTCTGTTTTCCTCCGTGTTAAAAACAAAGCGCCGAAGGCGCTACTAAACTCCTCGGGCCCACCAAATTACCCCACCCAAAAAAATTAGTGATTATTTGCTAATTAAATTAGTGTTGATAACAAACTTTATCCTACATTTGACTAATTATTACCTTGACTTAAAATTTACCACCATGTCAAACAACAACGAAAAGCTCAAAGCTTTAAAGCTTACCATAGATAAAATTGAAAAAGACTTCGGAAAGGGAAGCGTGATGATGATGAATGAAAAATCATCCGAGCCCATGGAAGTCATCTCCACCGGTTCTATCGGGCTGGATACAGCGCTTGGAATCGGCGGTCTGCCAAAAGGCCGTATCGTCGAAATATACGGGCCGGAATCGACGGGTAAAACCACCATCGCCATCCATGTCATCGCCGAAGCGCAGAAAAAAGGCGGGATGTGCGCCATCATCGATGCGGAACATGCGTTTGACAGCGCCTATGCCAAAAAGCTGGGCGTGGATGTGGACAACCTCCTGATCTCCCAACCCGATTACGGTGAGCAGGGCCTCGAAATCGCCGACCGCCTGATCCTTTCAGGCGCACTCGATGTGGTAGTCATTGACTCTGTGGCCGCCCTCGTACCCAAGGGAGAACTCGAAGGAGAAATGGGCGACAGCAAAATGGGCCTGCAGGCCCGCCTGATGAGCCAGGCGCTGCGCAAACTCACCGCTACCATCAGCAAAACCAACACCATCTGTATTTTTATCAACCAGTTGCGCGAGAAAATAGGCGTTATGTTCGGCAATCCCGAAACCACCACCGGTGGTAATGCCTTGAAATTCTATGCTTCTGTTCGTTTGGACATACGCCGGGTAAGCCAGATCAAGGACGGCGAGGCCGCCGTGGGCAACCGGGTCAAGGTAAAAGTGGTAAAGAATAAGGTAGCCCCGCCTTTCCGTGCAGCGGAATTTGACCTTGTCTTCGGCGAAGGCATTTCCAAAGTGGGTGAAATCATTGATATGGGCGTGGAAATGAGCATTGTAAACAAAAGCGGCAGCTGGTTCAGCTACAACGGTGACAAGCTCGGCCAGGGACGTGATACGGTCAAGCAACTGCTGCTGGACAATCCCAAACTGGCGGATGAAATCGAAGGGAAGATCCGCGAAAAACTAAAAGAGCTGCAAAACGCCTAAACATTATTCCGAAATAAATGGGTTAGTAAACAAACGGCTTCATCGAAAGATGAGGCTGTTTTGTTTTTTGGCATAAAATTGGTATAACTCATGATCCCACCTATCGTTCGAATTCTACCCTACCTGTGAAGCACAACTAACACCATCCTTTTTTTACTACTTACAAGAATATTATTAATTATGAAACAGTTGTACAACTGCCTCAAGGGTATTCCATTGCTATGCCTGCTTCAGTGGGTAAATCCCGTATTGTCTCAAGTGCTTACTGCAAGAGCTAATACACCTGTCTACAGTCTTTGCAATGGCTTTTACGAATATTTGCCGCAGGGATACACAACGAATAAAAAATACCCCCTGCTGATCAGTTATCACGGCGCGGGTGAAGATGGAGATGGCAGTCCGGGTCAATTGTCCCGTTTGCTTAATACCGGTATGCCTGCCCTGATTAAAAACGGTCATTTTCCAAACTCATTCACTGTCAACGGCCAGAATTTCCAGTTTATCGTTATCATGCCCCAGTTTACCACCAATCCGTTTGAAGTGACCGATTCCGTTTACCTCTATGCTATATCGCATTATTCGGTGGATCTTAACCGCGTTTACCTGAGCGGCTATAGCCAGGGTGGTGGTAACATTGAAAATTATATCAGCGCCGACCCCAGTTACCCGGCAAAAATAGCTGCGGTAGTGCCGGTGGCAGGTTCCGTTAGCCTTAACCAGCCCTGGGCACAGGTGATCGCCTCTTCCAATATTCCCATACTCGCCACGCATAACATTGACGATCCTGTTATAGGCGTGAACACCTCTATCAATAACATCAACCTTATTAATAATTCGAACCCTCCCCCCAACCCATTGGCGCAACTGGTGGTTTTCACCACGTCTAATGCCTTTAATGATGTCACCCAACATGGCGGATGGGATTATACATTCAATCCTTCGGAGTTCACGTTTAACGGGTTGAGCATTTATGAGTGGATGCTGCAATACACCCGCAATCTTACCGCTGCGTTGCCCATCACACTGGGTTCTTATACCGCGCAACTGAGCAGTCCTTCGGCCGTGAGCGTCAAATGGACTACGGTAACGGAGGTCAACAACAGCCATTTCACCATCGATCGTTCGGCCGACGGCAACAGCTTTAACAGCATTGGCACGGTAGCCGCGGCGAACGACGCTAACGGTCACAGCTATAGTTTTATCGATAACCATCCGCTGACCGGCAAGAACTATTATCGATTATCGCAGACGGATATTGACGGCAAGACAACTTATTTCAACGTACTGGAAGTAACCGTGACCCCGGCTACCAGTGGCCTGCGGATAAGCCCCAACCCGGTGAGCAGCTATATTCAACTGGAACTGGTGCATCCCGAAACGGGCGATCTGCAGGTTGTTCTCTCCGATATGCAGGGACGCGTATTGCAAACCTGGAAATTCACCAAGCAGGATGTGCTTTGGCAACAATCATTGCAAATCGGCAACCTGCCGGCAGGCAATTATACCATTCAAATCAAAGGAACGACGATAAGGGAAGTACAGGAGTTTATGAAACGCTAATTAGAGCGAAAAGAAGCGAATTAGGCGAAAGGGAGCGGATTAGCATTAATTCGCTCCCTTTCGCGCGAATTAGCATAAATAAAAAAGGGGTCTGAATAGAAATTCAACCCCGTTTTAAAATCCAATATCCTATGAAAAACCAATGCAATGATAGTCCATTAACGGCAAACCTGCAATACCACTTTGTGGGATTTTTTAAAGTTTTTTATTGCATTGATTATCAACTATTTTTTGACCAGTTTTTCGGTGACAAGCCGGTTGGAATCCTTCTGAAACAGGGTAATAACATAGACGCCCGGTTCCAGCGATGAAACGTCCACAATTTTAAGCCCTGCGGGCAGGCGGCTGCTGATAAGCGGTTTTCCGAATTTATCGGCAATTTGCACGTCCAGGGGCCCCTCGCTACGTATAATAAGGGCCTTATCGACGGGGTTGGGATAGAAACGGCAGGAAATATCTCCCGAAAGCGTAGCGGGAACCATCATCGAATACGCGTAGTATTGTCCCGAAGTAGTTTTGATGCGATAAAATGCCTTGCCTTTGATCGGTGCGTCGTCAACAAACTCAAAAGCTCCTTTCGCTACGTTCTTCAATACACCGATAGCAGTGAAATCTGTTCCATTGGTGCTTCTTTCCACCGCGAAAAAACTTTCATCAAGCAATTCACTGGCCTGCCATTTCAATGTTATTTTGTTATTGTCCTTCACCGAGACCTGCAGCCCTTCAACAGGCGCGGCCGCCGAATCTGCTGTGAGCGGATTCGGGAAAGCGGAAGGCTCCGTTGTTTGGCTGCGGCAAAAAGTCCATTGACTTGCCAGCAGCAAGACTGCAATTATTTTTTTCATGAAGCCAGGTTGGTGAATTAGATAATGTGGATAACCTGTTAACAAATACCGTACCAGCCAGTTATTCAACGGTGTAATAGCGGGTTTTTTTATTTTAAAACTGTTATTGTTTTCAAAAAGATCGGGTTCAGTTCCTATTACGGTGCAATATGGCCGCAGGGTGAGCCGCCCCTGTAGGGCGATCCACCGTTCGGTGCGCAGGGTGGGTCGCCCTACAGGGGCGGCTCACCCTGCGCAAGACCAACGATCTCTTCTTCGACTTATACCAGCGGCAAGGTTTAACACTCATTTCTTCATTATCTTTAAAAACCACATTGCAGTCTTTTTTTAACTGCTTTAATTAATACAACATGAGAAAAATCATTGTCACCGCCTTTATCGGCGTTCTCACTATGCCCGTTTTCAGCCAGTCAAAACCATTGCTGGGTTTTGGTGAACCTTCTTCCGCCGCAGAAACCGCGGCAGAAAAGAAATTCGACAGTTATCTCAGTGCGGCCAATGCCGACCAGTATGTAAAAGAAATGTCGGCGCGCCCGCACCATGTCGGTTCTCCCGGCGGCAAGGCCGTGGCCGAGTATATCCTCAATCATTTTAAAAGCTGGGGGTATGATGCTTCCATCGAAACCTTCTACGTGCTTTTCCCGACACCAAAAGAACGTTTGCTCGAAATGACGGGGCCGGTCAATTACAAAGCCGTGCTGGCCGAACAACC
>DASYCT010000369.1:0-4424 GCA_036500065.1 Chitinophagaceae bacterium
GTCAACGACGACAATAAAATAGTGATGGGCAAAGGCGATGTCGATGTTCACCGTTTCGAACTCAGCCGCAATACCGAGAAACTAATCATCAATACGGCCGGCAAAGACCCCAATGATTCCCTGCGCGTGGACTTTGAAAACTTCAAAATAGCCACCCTGACCTCTTTTGTACTGGGTGATTCTTCCCGCTTCAACGGCAACCTGCAGGGCAATATCGCTATCCGTGATCTTGAACGGAAACCGGCCGTCAGCACCGATCTCGTGATCAATGATTTTGAAGCGGCAAAAGATACCGTTGGCAATATCCATATAAAGGTAAACGAAGCCCAACCCGCTGTTTTTATGGCCGATGTAAGTCTCAGCGGTCATGACAATGATGTAACCATACAAGGCAGTTATGATACCCGTCCCGGTGTTTCGGCGCCGGTCAACCTCAAAGCCGGTATAAAGAAATTACAAATAGCCACCATGCAGGGTGTTAGCCAGGGCGCCATTACCCACGCTTCCGGCTACCTGCAGGGCGACATGACCATCGTGGGCGACCTGTCCAAACCGGTTATCAGGGGAACGCTTGGATTCAATACCGTGAAGTTCAACCTGGCCCTGCTCAACAGTTTTTTCCAAATCGACAAGGAGCAGGTAGCTTTCGATGAAACCGGGTTCAACTTCGATAACTTCACGATCGTCGATTCCTCCGGCAACAAGGCCGTGGTAGACGGTAATGTGTATACCACCGGTTACAGGGATTTTAAATTTGACCTTGACCTGGATGCCAGGAATTTCCATGCCCTCAACTCTACCAAAAAGAACAATAAGGATTATTACGGCCAGCTTTTCTTTACAAGCCGCATGTCACTGAAGGGAACGCCCGCCGCCCCGGCGGTAGACGGTAGCATTACCATCAATGACAAAACCAATATTACCATTGTCGTTCCGCAAAAAGAACCCGGCGTAGAAGAACGGAAAGGCATCGTCGAATTTGTCAGCCATACCACGCAGCAGACCGACAGCACCGCTGCCCTCAATACCGATTCAGTCATGACGGCCGCGCTTGCGGGGATGAATATTTCCGTGAATGTGGAAATAAAAAAAGAAGCGCAGCTCAATATCGTTATCGACCCCGACAACGGCGATATGCTGACGGTAAAAGGCGAGGCCCTGCTCAACGCGGGTATGAGTCCCGGTGGGAATACCACGCTTACGGGCACCTACGAAATTTCGGAAGGCTCCTATGATCTTACCTTCAATACCCTGCACCGCAAATTCAGCATACAAAAAGGGAGTACGCTTACCTGGAAGGGTGCGCCTACAGAAGCCGAAGCGAATATTACAGCCGTATATGCCATCGATGCCCCGCCTATCGATCTCCTGCAGCAATCAAGCGATGTTCCCCAATCCACGCTTACGACCTACCGGCAAAAACTGCCTTTCCAGGTAAAACTAACTATGACCGGGCCGGTACTTAAACCCAATATTACCTTTGACATTCTTTTGCCGGAGGACAGGAGCTACAGCGTTTCCGGCGATGAAGTGGCCGGCATCAACTATAAGCTCGAAGAACTGCGCAAGGAACCTTCCGAATTGAACAAACAGGTATTCGCCCTTTTGCTGCTCGGCCGGTTTGTAGGGGAAAACCCCTTCCAGAGCAGCGCCGGTGGTATGACGGCCGAATCCTTTGCCCGCAAAAGCGCCAGCGCCCTGCTGGCCGACCAGCTCAACCAGTTGGCGGGTAATCTTATCAAAGGAGTGGACATTAATTTCGGCGTCACCTCGGAAGACGATTACAGCACGGGCGAAGAAGTGAGCAGGACGGATGTGAATGTGGCCCTGTCCAAGCGCCTGTTCAACGACCGGCTGACCGTGACCGTTGGCAATAATTTTGAAGTGGAAGGACCGCAGCAGGCCGGCAACCAGGCCAGCGCCATCGCCGGAAGCGTTGCCGTCGATTACCGTCTCAGCAAAGACGGCCGCTACATGCTCCGTGCATACCGTAAGAACGGCTACCAGGGCGTGCTGGAAGGTTACGTAGTAGAGACAGGGGTAGGGTTTATCATAACGCTGGATTATGATCATTTCAGGGAACTATTCCACAAAAAGAAAAAAAGAGAAAACAGTACACCAAAGAAAGGAAAAAAGAAAACGCCGCTTCCAACGGCAAAAAATGATTAATGATAGCCCGGCAAACGATAGCATACCTGGTATTGATAGCTGCATTGTCTTTCCTTTGTTCCTGCAGCAACCTGAAATACATTCCTGCGGGTGATGCGCTGTACACCGGCGCGAAAATCAACCTCAAGGCGCCCGGTCTGAAAGCCAAAAGAAAGAAAGCCCTGCGCGAAGAACTGGCTAGCCTTGCCCGGCCCAAACCCAATTCAAAGATATTGGGGATGCGCATCCGCCTCTACGCCTGGAACATTGCGGGCACTCCCAAAAAAGAGAAATCACCCCGCGGCCTGCTCAAAAATAAGATAGGGGAGCCCCCCGTTTTGTTAAGCGATGTCAATGTGCAACGCAATATGCAGGTCCTGCAAAGCGACCTGGAAAACCTGGGCTTTTTCCGTGATTCCGTATCCGGCGACACCCTCGTAAAAAAGAAACTGGCCAGTGCGGTATATACCATCGACGCGGGCCCGCGCTACCGGTACCGCACAGTGGCCTACGCCACCGACAGCAGTGAAATAGGAAAAGCAATAGCCGCCGCAGCTCCCCATTCACTCCTAAAGCCAAAAAAAAGGTTTAGCCTTGCCGGGATAAAGAATGAACGGAACCGGGTGGACAGCAGCGTAAAAGAAAAAGGGTTTTATTTTTTCAATCCCGATTTGCTCCTGGCCAAAGCCGATACCGCCGTAGGCAATCACAGCGTAGACCTTACCATGCGCCTGAAACCTGCCATCCCCGCCCCATCCCTCCAACCGTATAAAATCAATAACGTGTATGTCTTTGCCGGTTATAGCCTCAACAACCCGGGCGACACCAGCGTGGACGGCACGACGGCTTATGAAGGCTTGCACATTCGTGATACCGCCGGTTTATACCGGCCCATCTTATTTCAACAGTCGATCCTTTTTCAGCCGAACACTATTTACCAGCAATCCGTGCATTCCCGCTCGCTCAACCGCCTGATCACCCTGGGGCTTTTCAAATTTGTAAAGAACCGCTTTGAAATTGTGTCGGGCATCGACTCGCCAAAGCTCAACGTATATTACTATCTGACCCCGATGCCGAAAAAGTCCCTGAATTTCGAATTGACAGGGACAACCAAATCGGATAACCTCACCGGCTCGCAGGCTACCATAGGATGGAAGAACCGCAATGCCTTTCGTGCGGGCGAATTGCTTTCGGTAAACCTGACAGGTGGTTTTGAAGTACAGTACGGCGGAGCCCTGAAAGGATTTAATACCTATCGCGGCTCCCTTGAAACAAAACTGGCCATTCCACGATTTATCGTACCGTTTTTTAGTTTCAACACCGGCAGCGGATTCGTACCCAAAACCAATATACTGGCGGCCTACGATGTGCTCGATAAAGAACAATTGTTCACGCTCTATTCACTCCGCACGTCTTTTGGCTATTCCTGGAAGGAATCGAACTATAAGGAGCATGATCTGAACCCCATCAGCATCGAATTCGTTCACCCCTTTTCGGTGACTCCCCTGTACGAGGACAGTGCAATGAAATATCCTACCCTGCAACAGGCAATCCTGCCCGAGTTTATTCTTGGCTCTACCTATAGCTTTACCTACAATCCCATGCAGGGACAGAACCTGCGTTCCGGTTGGTATTTCAACGGCAATATGGATATATCGGGCAATATAGCCGGCCTGCTCTCGGGCGCCGGTCATGATGGTAAAAAGTCCACCATCTTCGGCTATGATTTCGCGCAATACATCCGGGCGGATATAGACCTGCGGCGTTATGTAAAGTTCAGTAAAACAGGTGTATGGGCCAACCGCCTGCTGGCCGGTGTTGGATTTCCCTATGGCAATTCCACCGTACTGCCCTATGTAAAACAGTTTTTTGTAGGCGGAAGCAATAGCATCCGCGCGTTCAGGAGCATGGCGCTCGGCCCGGGAACGGTAGCGCCGCCCGATCTCGGCACCGCTTCCTTTTTTCCCAACCAGACGGGCGATATAAAACTGGAAGCCAATACGGAATTGCGGGCCAAACTGTTCAGCATCGTGAACGGGGCCCTGTTTGTAGATGCCGGTAATGTATGGCTGAAAAATAAAGACACGACGGCCGGTCGCGCAGGCGCCGAATTTACCAGTCGTTTCCTGCAACAGCTAGGGGTAGGCGCCGGCGCCGGGCTGCGTTTTGATATTTCCTTTCTCGTTCTGCGCCTCGACCTGGCGATTCCCCTGCGCATTCCCTATCTCCCCGCGGGGCAGGAATGGGTAATCAACAAAATCAACTTCAGCGATCCC
>DASYCT010000370.1:0-21439 GCA_036500065.1 Chitinophagaceae bacterium
GGCCCAGGGTAACCTGAATGAGTTTTCCTTTAATCCACCTACTCAAACCAACGGCCAGCCGGTGAGTCTTTATTATCCCCGGTATAATGTAGGCGTCTCCATACCGTTCGATATGTTCAGTTCAAAAGGCAACGATATAAAGATTGCCCGTCAAAACCTGGGGATTGCACAGGCACAGAAAAACGAACGTTTCCGTGAAATAAAAGCAGAAGTGCTTTCGCGCTACGAAGACTACCTGCTGTTCAAGCAACAACTCGAATTCCAGAGCCAGGTGGTACAGGATGCCGAGTCCATCTACCAGCAGGCCGAAAAGGATTTTGCCGACGGCATTATCAAACAGGAAGATTATAATCGTTCCTTTAAAGGGCGGTCGGAAGAAAAAGTACGACTGGCAGAAATCATGCACTCCTATAATATCTCCAAGATCGAACTGGAAAAACTTATCGGCGTACCCGTGGAAACTGTGATAAACAACCAATAGAAGTTTACATAAACCCCGCGTAAATGAAAAAGTATACCCCGCTGCCGGCAGGCATTGCCTTCGTGACCATTGTCGTAGGTGCGCTTGAATGGCTGGCCCTGAAAAAAACCGGCGGTCATTTCTGCTACCCGCTGGATGACCCGTTTATTCACATGGCGCTGGCAAAAAATGTGGCGCTGCACGGCAACTGGGGTATCAATGCAAACGACTGGACTTCTACCTCTTCTTCTCCCCTGTTTACCATCCTGCTTTCATTGCTGTTCAAAGTATTTTCCATTAATGTATACATGCCGATGGTGCTTAGTTGCGGGGGTACCCTGCTGGCGTTGGTGGTCATGCAAAGGGAGCTCAACCGGCATTCTTCGCTTTCCACCGTCAACCAGGGCATACTTATCATCGGCACTATTATTATCGGCACCATACCGGCCATGACCCTGCTGGGCATGGAGCATACGCTGCAAATCGCTTTTGTGCTGTTGTTTGTGCATGCGGTGGCATCGGTGCTGACGAGCGCAAAAGGTGAGCCGCCCCGGGAGGGCGACCCACCTTTTGCAGGTCATAGGGTGGGTCGCCCTCCCGGGGCGGCTCACCCTATGATGGATTGGACGCTCGTATGGCAGGCCTCACTCTGCGCAGGGCTGATGACCTTTACGCGGTATGAAACGTCGTTTCTCGTGGCAGGCGCGTTTCTTATGCTGGTGCTGCAACGAAAATTCAAGGCGGCGGTTATCATCGCGCTGGCGGGCGCGTTGCCTATCATATTGTTCGGGCTTGTTTCCGTTAGCAAGGGGGCCTATTTTATTCCCAATTCTGTTATGATCAAGGGAAACCAAAACATTACCTACCTGCTCAACGGGGGCGTTACCATCATAGAAAAGACAGGAGCGTTTGCCGGCCTGTTTGTCATTGCCTTATTGCTGGCCTGGCAGAAAATAAGGGTGGACAATAAGGACCGGGATTTCTGGATACTCTGCCTGTTTTTATTTGGCGCAGCCATGCACGCCATCACGGTGACACTTAGTTGGTTTTACCGCTATGAGGCTTACCTTATCGTGCTGGGCACCCTGCATGTGGGGAAAATGCTGCTGTACTGGCTGCAGGAAAACGGGTGGCGCGGTGTACGGCGGCAGTGTGCCGTATTTGTCATTACCCTGGCGCTGTTGTACAGCCTGCCTGTAAGGGGGTTGAATTCGCTCCGTAATTCCGTCCGCGCCATTTACAATATTTATGAGCAGCAATACCAGATGGGGCTTTTCCTGAAGACCTATTATTACCAGCAGACGGTGGCCGCCAACGATATCGGCGCTATCAGTTATTATGCTGATCTCAATACCATCGATCTCTGGGGACTTGGCAATAACCAGGTCATGAAAGCAAGAAAGTATCAGTACTGGAACAATGGATTCCTGCAGGGTTTAGTACATGATACGCATACCCGCGTGGCCGTGATCTATGATTCATGGTTCGATAAGGACTTATCGAAGCCCTGGTATAAGGTAGCCACCTGGGAATTGCCTTACGTATATAGCTGCGGCGATATAAAGGTCAGCTTCTATGGCATGACGAACGCGGAGGCGGACACACTGGAAGGGAACCTGAAAACGTTCCAGGCGCAGTTGCCGAAGGATGTGAAAGTGGAGTATTCGAGGTGAGTGGTTTGCTTTGATTATTCGGGAATGCGGCGAAATAAATTGTAGAACAGGATAAAATCTACCAGCAGCAGCACGACGAACACGGGAATCAGCGGCTCAATCCTGATCCGGGCATAATGATACAGTAAGAGTGAACCAGCCAGCAGCACCGCACAAACACCCAGTTGTAACAAACGGCTCAGCACATGCACCCAGGCGCCTTTTGTATAGTACCATTTGCAAAAAAAGGGGATCAGCAGCCAGCTGATTAAAAAGGTAATTAGCCATATTCCCCAGAACGGCACTACCATGCTGTACTCTCCCCGTAACATCATACGCAGTATATTGGCATGAACGATCACGCCGTACATATCGGGATAGCTCCGGCCTGATAAACGGTCGTTGAGCGGTGTAAAGAGTTTGTCTTCGTCAATCGTATAATGCCGGGCGTTACTGTCTTCGGGTCCCGCGCCGGTGAAGCCGAACAATACAATATGATCTTTTATGCGGTTGGAATCAATACTACCGGCCAGGAGGGAACTGTAATCCAGCCTGTAAAAGGCCGACTCCCCGCCGGTATAACGGATTTCGCAGGATTCATTCCGGTTGCTGTCGAGGTGCAGGGCCAGCGTGGGTTCATATTTTTTTATGACCGCGGTGGCAAAGGCCATCCGTTTGTTGAAATAAGGATAGAAATACCGCACGGTAGCATGTTCCTTATCAATGCCGGCGAGGTTGGCGTAGCCGCTGTCCTCCCGTACAAGGACGGTGTCGGGGGCAGCTCCTTTTTCGCTTATTTCAAACTTCCCCCGGTTGGAAATAACATAGTTGGAATACCGGTTGAACACCGCTTTCAGGTAACTGTTGCCTGTATCCGACCTGGAAGAAAACAGGATATCCAGGCCTATGACCCGGGGATGATAGTTCTGTACGCTGTCAATCATGCGGGCTATCTGGTAGCGGCAGCAGTGGCCCACATTTACGATAACAATATCGTTGGGAGCATCGGCAGGTTTTGGAAGGCCGGAATAATAGAGATCGGTGACTTTAAAATCACGCTCCGCGCTGCGGATGGGTTCCAGGAAACCCAGCCAGGAAAATGACAGGTATAACAGGCCTGCCAGGGCAAACACAAACAGGTTGATAAACAGGTATTCGATCCGCCTGGGTTTTTTACTTTGCATACCCTTGATTTTAATATAACGGCGTTGTTACTTACAACCCCGGGTCAGGAGTTCACGGATCTTTTCAGTTTTACATTGTCACGGATAAATGTTTTGATTTCAGCGTAC
This sequence comes from Chitinophagaceae bacterium, assembly GCA_036500065.1. GTDB lineage: Bacteria > Bacteroidota > Bacteroidia > Chitinophagales > Chitinophagaceae > JACMLD01. Next base: position 3,405 of record DASYCT010000370.1, read on the forward strand.
CCCAGGACATAAATATCGCGCAGGTGAAACGTACGGTATTTTTTCAGGAAATGGTAGCCTATAAACACTCCAAGAAGGGCAGGAAATAATGTTGAGAACGCTACTGCGGATACATTCCTGAAAATGGCAATGGCGGCAAAATCGCCTATTACGTTTGCCAGCAGCATGACCAGTATTTTAATAAAATTGATATTGGGTTTATGAATCACATCCAGCGTCAGGGCGATGAAGCGATCGGTCGGGAAAAGCAGGGCAAAGATCATAAACATGCGCAATATCGTAGCGGCTTCGGTGCCTATCCATTTTTTGCCGCCGATAATGTAAACCGCGAGGTCGGCAAATATGACCGATCCAAGGCAAACCGGGATAAGGGCGAAGGTAATAACCCCGGCATATTTCTTCATGATATAAATGACTTCATCTTTTCTGCCATTGTTGTAGGCCGTCGCCAGGGACGGCATCGCCGTAGCGATAAAGCTGCGCAGGGGTATTTCGATCACTTCCATCAGGCGAAGCCCGAGATTGTAAACAGCCACCATCGACACGCCTAGTTTCCCGGCGAACATAAAGCTGATGATAAAGATATCGGAGGTCCGCAACAGGTTGGAACTGATGTTGCCTGCCACGCTGTATTTTCCGAAATTATATAATTCAAGTATACCCCGCCGTGTCTTACGCCGCCACTTGGTAATATGGGTCCATCCTTTGAGCAGTACAAAAAGACTGGTCACGAGATAGGAAAGAAGGTTGGCTATGATGACGGCTTCCAGCGTCAGATGGTGCATCAATATCAGCGCCAGCAGCAGGCCGAGAAAAGAAAACTGTGTGATGGCGCGCATGTACAGCAGGCGATCGAAACGCGCTTCGGCCTGTAATACACAATTAGCCACGAAAATAGGAAGGGTACAGAGGTAACTGACACCAAACCATTTCAGGAAAAAAGACAGCCCTTCGATATGCACCCATTTTACGAGCAGGAGGGCCGGTAAATTGAGTACCAGCAGGCCGAGAGTGATCAGCGAACCGAGCACCCAGGTAGAGCCGATAATCTCTGCCGCCCGGTCCTTATCGGCCCCGGAGTAAAATTTGATGGTGGCAGTGGTCAGGAAACCGGTCCGGAAAAGGTCTACGAGCGCAAAAACGGTTTGGAAAAATACCCAGTTACCGATGGACGCCTTGTCGGGCAGGAAGCGGTAGAGGATGGACATTGTGACAAGAGTAAATACCGACATGATCACATTGCCCGCCAATGAAAAAAAATGTTTGTTGTTCAGCCTGGAAATTAGCCTGGTTACGCGCATATTCATTGTGTCAAACGAACCGCTTTAGGGGTTAGTATTGTTAATTGTGTGAAGTAAGGCATTATTTTTTATATTTATCCTCAAAGGGGGTCCGAATTGTGCTTTTTTTTAAGGGCTAATATTTTGATAATGTTAGTTTTACATAAAATAAATAGCATCTTTGCCCGTTATCCACGCATCTAATCTTATATACAGCAACATGGCAGAGCAGCACCATTTCAACGATGTTACTCTTTTAATAACCCACTATAACCGAAGCCGTTCGCTGGAACGGCTGCTCAACAGTTTCAAAAACCTCGGTTGTGTCTTTGGAGATATTGTCGTTTCCGACGATGGCAGCAAACAGGAGCACCAGGATTATATCCGGACCCTGGAGAAATCCCTCCATTTCCGTGCCATTATGACCGAAAAAAATAAGGGGCTCGGGAATAATATCAATAAGGGACAGGATGCGGTGCGCACGGCCTATACCCTCTATGTGCAGGAAGATTTTGACCCGACTCCTGTTTTTCCGCAGCATTTAAAGGACGCTTTGGACATTATCCATCGCCGGGAGGACCTCGATATCATACGGTTCTACGCTTACTCAAAATATCCTTACCTGAAGCCCCCGGAAAAAGGGTTTTCCGAAATGGATTTCAGGCTTTGGAAGCCCGGCTATATGAAGTTTTACCAGTACAGCGATCACCCTCACCTGCGCCGCAGCAATTTCTTTGAAAAGTTCGGGCGTTATGTGGAAGGGGAAAAAGTAGAAAAAACGGAATACCTGATGATGATGTCTTTCCTGCGTAAAAAGGGGAAGGGCCTACAGTATGAAAATGTTCACGAACTCTTTGAGCAAAAGAATTCTTCCGCGGAACCGAGTACCGTGCGGCGCAATTACTGGCGCGAGAGCGGTGCGATGGGAGGCATGCGGCATCTATACCGGCATTTCAAGCTGAATATCGATTACCTGTTTAAGGGATAGTTGTTTGCGCCTTCGGCGCAAAAGTTTCAACATAACTTGCCCCGCCATAGCGGGGGAGATAAAGGAGTTTTGGAGGCCACGGAGGAAATCTCTGTGCGGTGCAGCGTCCTGTCTTGGTCGGTTCTTGTTCGCTCTTCGTTCGCTGTTTGTTCGCTAAAATCGCCCTTTTAGCGAGGAACGAGCGAACGAGAAGCGAACAAAAAGCGAACAAAGACCCTGTTTAATACCTCTTTGCCTACTGGTTTACCCTTATCGCAGCCACTATATGTTATTTCAATTCCAGTACTACGACCGATAGCGGCGGCAGCTCTATCACCAGTTCGTTTCCTTCCTTGCGGGCGCCCTTAAATGTTACAGGTTTTATGTTGTCGGGTTTTTCAAATGTGTTTATGTCGGTAAATTTTGCAGAGGTCAGGATTTGGCCCTCGGTCGATTTCCAGGTAATACCGGCGAGCGTGGCGCGGAGCGTGATTTTTTTGGCTGCGTCGAGGTTTACAAGCGACAGGTGAACGGCGCCGGTAGAATCCTGCGAGGCGGAAGCATTGACCGCAGGTATCTTCTGATTGTCTACTATGTAGTCGGGGCTGTTGAATTGCATGGGCAGTAGTTTGGCGTCCTGGTGCACTTTGTACAAATCAAATACATGGTAGGTGGGCGTGAGCAGCATTTTATTGCCCTGGGTGAGGATAAGGGATTGCAACACATTGATCGTCTGGGCCAGGTTGGCCATGCGCACGCGGTCGCTGTGGTTGTTGAATATATTCAGCGTAGTAGCGGCAACGAGGGCGTCCCGCAGGCTGTTTTGCTGGTAAAGAAAAGCGGGGTTGGTGCCGGGCTCTACGTTGGTCCAGATGCCCCATTCGTCGACTACAAGCGCTACTTTCTTCTCGGGGTCGTATTTATCCATGATGGTGGAATGGCGCTTCACCAGTTCGTCCATGTGAAGGCAATTCTTCATGGTGCCGAAATATTCTTTTTCATCGAACTGGGTGGCGGAACCCTTGTCTTTCCACGTTTTAGGAAGGGTGTAATAATGAAGAGAAAGACCCCACATGCGGTTGCCGATGTTTTTCATCATCGTTTCCGTCCAGTTGTAGTCTTCATCGCTGGCCCCGCAGGCAATCTTTTTCAACCGGGCATTGGGGTAGTTCTTGGCAAAAGTGGCATAGCGGCGGTATTGGTCAGAATAAAACTCCGGCGTCATGGCGCCACCGCAACCCCAGCTTTCGTTGCCAACACCCCAGAAAGTAACATTCCAGGGAGTATCGCGCCCGTTTTGTTTGCGTAGGGTGGTCAGGGGACTTAACCCGTCAAAATTCAGGTACTCCACCCATTTATTCATTTCTTCCACGGTGCCGCTGCCGACGTTGGCAGTTATATAGGGCTCACAGCCGAGCAAACTGCAGAGTTCGAGGAACTCGTGGGTACCAAAGCTGTTGTCTTCCGTTACATTTCCCCAGTTGCTATTGATCATCGTGGGGCGCTGGGTTCGGGGGCCGATGCCATCGCGCCAATGGTATTCATCGGCAAAGCATCCTCCCGGCCAGCGAAGATTGGGGATCTTTATTTTCTTCAATGCCTCTACCACATCCAGGCGTATGCGATCCTTGCGGGGCAGCGTGGAGGAATCACTTACCCAGAAACCATCGTAGATACAACGGCCGAGGTGCTCGGAAAAATGACCGTATATATGCCGGCTGATAGTGGTTTTCGGATCATAGCCGTTTATTACCAGTCTTGTCACCGGCTGGCTATAGACTGCTGTGAACAATAAAACAGCGAGGAGGTTACCAAGAATCCGTTTCATTCATCGGTTTATTTAATGGTTAAGAATGGACATGGGCCGGCTGTTGGCCTCAGCACCCCAGGCGGAGGGTTTTTCCTGCAACCAGATATCCAGTTTTCCGCCTTCCTGCAACATAGCATGCCGGATAAAGTTTTTATGCCAGGGCTTGCCGTTCCACGTGACTGCACGAATATAAACAGCGCCCGGCGAAGTTTTATGACAAATTACGTTCACCTGTTTTTTGCCCGGCAGGGCCATCGTAAGACTATCGAAGATCGGGGAGCAAAGCAGGTATTCGCCGGATACGGGGTTGACCGGGTAAAAGCCGATGGCGCCAAATATATACCAGGCGCTCATCTGCCCGGCATCGTCGTTGCCACTTAAGCCGCCGGGACCGTCGCCGTATTCCTCCGACAGGATTTTGCACACGGCCAATTGTGTTTTCCAGGGGGCTTCGGTGTAGTTGTACATAAAAGGGACCTGGTGACCGGGTTCGTTGCCATGCCAGTATTCATTTTTTGCAAACAGGCTGTCCAGTTCGTTTTCCAATGACTTGCTCCCTCCCATCAGCCGGCTAAGGCCGGCAATATCCTGGGGTACATAAAAGGTATACTGCCGTGGAGTGCCTTCGGTAATATAGCTTTCACGCCGGTCGGCATTAAAGGGATGGCACCAACTGCCATCGGCATACCGGCCACGCACCATGCCTACGGAACTATCGAATACATTTCGGTAATTGAAAGCGCGCCGGTGTAGCTGCTGCCAGTCGCTTTCCTTTTTCAGCCCTTTGGCTACTACCGAAAGGGCGTAGTCGTCGAAGGCATATTCCAGTGTCCTGCTCACCTGTTCTTTTTTATGAAATGCTTCCGGTACGCTGTCTTCGAGCGGTATATAGCCATATTGGAGATAGGAGTTGAGCGCGCGGCGGCCCATCCCGTTTTTATATTCATCGGGAGGCGCTGTCTCAAACGCATTTTTGCGCATCAGCCGGTAAGCCTCCGGAACATCATAGCCCCGGATGCCTTTTGCCCAGGCAGAGGCGATGAATGCCGTACCGTGATCACCAATCATGGCGGCGGTGTAACTGTTCCAACAGGGAAAGATGGGCAGCCAGCCACCCTGCTCTTCTTTTGCTACCAGTGATTGCACCAACTGGTTGATAAAAGCGGGTTGTAGTATTTCAAACAACGGCAGTTGAGCTCGGTAAATATCCCACATGGAAAAATCATCGTAGTACTGCCTGTTTTTTACCTGCTGTAATGCTTTATTACCTGCGAAGGCGGGATAGGCTCCATCTATGTCACTCATAAGACGCGGATGTTGCATGGCATGGTACATGGCCGTATAAAAAACACGTTTGTCTTTTTCATTGGTAGTATGGACGATGATCTGTGAGAGGGCTTTTTGCCATACGGCTTTTGCCTGTTCGCATAGCTGGTCAAAACCGAGCGACCCTGTTTCCTGCTGCAGGTTCTTCTTTGCTCCTTCCAGGCTGCTGAAGGAAGTGCCCACGCGGATGTAAAGCCGCTCCCCCCTGTTCATGGCAAAGCCGATAAAAGCGCCCATTCCTTTTTTATCCTGTATGCTGTCGGCCCGGTAAACGGCAGGTCCGCAATACGTGCCATGAGCGGCGATGAATTTCTGTACACGGATATAAAACCAGCCGCCGAAGCCCGCAGGGTTGCCCCAACCCTGGTAGATACGATAAACGGGATTATAGCCCCATATCTCACCGGTCGCGGGATTCATTTTTACAAACCCTTTGCCGCGGTCGCTGTTCGGTGTTATAAGCAGGTAGAGGCTATCGTTTTGCTGCAGGGTAAACTGCAGAAGGCCGCAACGCTTGGTGGCCGTTAGTTCGACGGTAAGATGGGAGGATGGCAACCTGAGTTTATAATAAGCGGGGCCGGTTGTTTCATCGGCATGTGAAAAAGAGATTGCATATCCCTGTGTGCGTAATGAACCCGTGAGGGGCATAATGGATACGCTGCCATAGTCCTGCGTGCAGGAGCCGCTGATCCAATGCGTGCCCCGGAAGCCATTCAGCAGGGTATCTTTATAAAAATAAGGAGGGATGCATTTGTTTTCAGTGGCCTGTGTCTGCGCCGTCCACTGGGTCATGCCAAAGGGAAGGCCGACGGCGGGAATGGTATTGGCGTTCTGTTCGGTGCCTTCACCGTGTTTTTGTGCGGCGGGCGTAGTAGCCACCGCGGTGCCTGACATAGGTTGCACATATTCCCATAAGGCCTGGGCGTGTATTGCACAGCTAAAAAAGAGCAGGCCCGGCAGCAATAGCAATCCTTTTTGCATTTCTTTATTGAATTCGTATGGCTTTTGCGGGATCAGCAGGCAACTGTAGTTTATTCATCGAGGGCGACGGTGTATTGTTCAAAAGCAATACCGGCAAACCCGCATTGGACAGTATACGCAGATCATCCAGCTTTAGATTCTTCACATCATCAAAAACACAGGCAGTCCTGAAGTCCGTCTTTTTGAAACGGAGTTCTATGTTTTTCAATTGCAGGCCGTTCACATGGCGTACATATAAACCCCAGGCGGGGAGTTCACCGAACATGGAAAATTCAGGATAGCCGGGCACATTCTCGGTAATTGTATTCAGGGCGTCGAGGCCAACATAAGCGGTGTCTTTGCTGGCGCCTCCTTCATATACCATCTTTATATTTTCCAGCACCACATCTTCTACGGGGTGTCCCGGCAGGCCAGTGATGGAAGCGGGAAATACGTTGTGGGGGTATTTTAATGGGGGGCCTTCTGTTCGGTATCCTTTATCCGGCTTGCCACGTGGTATTTCGGCTGTTATGTTGCCGAAGTACACATGACGCAAACGGCCGATAACGGAATCCGTATTGCGGTGGCCGAGGCGGATAAAAATGGCGTTGCCGGTATTGGTGGCTTTGACGTTTCTTATATCGATGTCTTCCACCTGGCCGCCGTCCACGCATTCGAGTGCAACGGCCGATCGATAGGTATCGTAGACCTTAATATCGCGGATGGTCACTTTTTTGAAGCCTCCTACGGAGGCAGTGCCGAATTTTATGGCGCTGGCGCTGGACCGGACGGTACAATGAGCGATATACACATTTTCACAACGGCTGTTCCTGTCTTCCGATTTCAGGCAGATGCCATCATCGGCGGCATTGATAAATGAGTGGGTGATGCGTACGTCCTTACAGTCCGTGATGTCGATGCCGTCATTGTTCCAATAAGTAGTGCTTTCCACGCGGATGCTGTCGATGATCAAATTGGAACAGTTTTTATAATTCTGTATCCAGCAAAGGCCGTCCTTCAGGGTGATGCCTTTTACGCGGATGTTCCTGCAATCCCTGAACTCAAGTATTTTGGGGCGGTTGCTTTCGTTGGTGCGTACCTGGTGCCAGGGATTAACTGTCTTCCAGTCGGGGTCTTCGAGGGTTCCTGCATTCAGCATGCGGTTGATATCATCCAGCAGTTGCAGCGCCCTGCCGTTAATGGTTCCTTTGCCGGTGATGGCAATATCATGCTGGTTGCTGGCAACAATCAATGCGGAAGCATCTTTGGGTCCGTAGTCAAGTCTTTTTGTACTGCCGAGGATCGAAGCGCCGGGAGCCAGGTATAATTCGACCCCGGATTTAATGTTGATAACGCCTGATACGAAATTGCCGGCGGGCACGACGACCTTACCACCTCCTGAAGCAGTGGCTTTATCAATAGCAGCCTGGATGGCGAGGGTATTTGGGGTCTTTCCATCTCCTTTTGCACCGAAGGCGGTAATATCGTAGGTTTTTTGCTGGCAGAACAACGCACCGGTGTATAAACAGGCGACCAGCAGGGGGGCTATTTTTTTCAATGCTGTTGATTTAACCGTATTAAACGCCCGGGGTTTGAATCCCCGGGCGCTGTAGAGAAAATCCTTCCTAAAAACAATCCTTCAACACTATTCGCGGCATTCGTCTTTATTCATATCCATTCTGTCCAGGCTGTGTTTAATATCCCGGGTTCTGTGTAAGCTTGCTATTGGTAGACAATGCAACGGTTGGAATCGGGAAAAGCCGGTGATTGGGATCGGCATCTGTCTTGAATCCATAGGTATCTTCGAATTTGCCAAAGCGGATCATATCATTCCGGTGCCAGGCTTCCCAACTGAACTCACGGCATCTTTCGTTGTAGATGGAATCTATCGTAACGGTTGTCCATGCAGCAGACGTTGTTCGCACGGCCCGCAACATATTGCACAGTGAAAGCGCTGTTTGACCCATCGTAGCCGTTCCACCGCGCTGGATAGCTTCGGCTTTCATCAGGATGATATCCGAATAACGGAAAACGGGCTCATCGTTGCTTTGGTTCCTGCTGATTGTATTGGTGTAATCGGGGTAGAACTTAATGTTGCGGTAGCCCATATTCCAGGCTATTTCATCATTTCCCAGATCAAACGCAGACGGGTTGGCCCCTGTAGCCGATGAGCGGTACTGAACGCCAGGCGTGAGATTCAGTTGATAGGTATAAACGGCAGCCCCGTCAGTGCCTGCATAAGAGGCATCATATCCCTTCTTGGTGGTTTGGACCATCAGGGGTTGCCCGTCAGGCCAGTATTGCAGATCCCTGAGCCATTGGCCGTTCCGCACATCGTTTGGATCAGTATAGTATGCATAATATTCCGGCAAGACGCTTTCAGGGCCGCTGGGCTGCGAGTTTAGCAAGCCTGAATTGGCGTAGGGTTTGTTCATAACGGGATCTGTTATCGATCCATTGGTAGAACCCGAGTACTTAAATTGTATACCCTGGTTGCGATTCAAATCGTACCGGGCATGGAAATTATAACCGTTGGAAGTGCTGGGATCATAGGGTATCGTAAATATGAACTCCTTCATCGTTGGTCCGTTGGCAGGATAAAACTGCTGGAGGTAAGTGCTCATAGGCTCCAGCGAATAAAGACCTGAATTGATTACACTGTCGCAGGCGGTAATGCAATCGTTGTAACGCTGTGTGCCGGTATAATACGCGGCATTGAGGTACATTTTTGCCAATATAGAGTAAGCGGTATAAGCATTAGGACGACCGTACTGTGCCTGGCCTGACACCCTGTTCAAATAAGGCAAGGCTGCTTTCAACTCGCTTTCAATAAATGTGAATACCTGCGCCCTCGGTGTATTGGCATGCGGTACTGTATTTCCGTAAACGGTATCCAACGGCACATTTGCATAAGAATCCATCAACAAATAATAGGCGAGGGCCCGAACCGTTTTGATCTCGGCCAGCGCTGTTTGCTTGACTGATCCATCCGGCGCCGTGCTCAGGATATAAATCGTTTGATTCACTATACCAATGGTATTCTCCAGGTAACTCCAGACAGAACCTACCCAGGCATTGTCTTTGTTCCAGGTATGCTTGTGAAGCTGTTCGTATTTATCGCCGTCGTACCAGTTGCCGCCAAGTGCAGGCAGGATGGCTTCGTTACCGCTCAATGTTTGCAGGAAAAAATAATCAGGGAAATAGTTAGCCCGCAAGGCTACATAAACAGGACCGGAAGCAGAAACGAACTGGGAGGCAGTAAGTGGATAATCAGCCGGCGTCAGTTCTGAAGTAACCGCCACATCCACCTTATGGCAGGACGGCGTGAGCGCCATCGCCAGTATCGGAAGACTTATATATTTTAATAACTGTTTCATTATGCTGGTTTTTACTGTTTTTTAAATTAAAAGGAAAGGTTTACACCAAATAATACCGTGCGTGTTTTGGGATAGAAATTATCATAATCAACACCCGGTGCGGCGCCACCCTGGTTTATTTCCGGGTCTATTCCTTTATATTTTGTAATGACAAACAGGTTGTTTACAGATGCATATACCCTTAATGTTTTGATATACTGACTGATCCCCTTTATATTATAACCCAGCGTTGCATTATCCAGCCTGAGATAAGATCCATTTTCAATAAACCGGTCGGAATACCAGCCATTTTTCTTATCAATGGCCTTGTCGGCAGCAGCATCTGCCAAAATATTGTTGCTGGTGACAGTGCTTACACCAAATAAATCAGCCCGGGTGGCGTCAAATATTTTATTGCCGAATACCCCGCGTATAAACACATTGAAATCAAAGTTTTTATACCGGAATGTATTCGTCCAGCCAAGAAGTAATTTTGGCTGCGCGTTCCCGAGATAATGATAATCTGTTCCGGTTAATGGCGACCTTCCGCCTGCCCCGGTTGCGGTATTTGTAGTAAACACTTTGCCATCGGCACCAATGTATTGGGTAAAACCATTGGCGTCTTTACCCGCGTATTGGAGGGTAAAAAACTGCCCCAACGGACGGCCAGTCTTTAACACTTGTAAAGTGACGCCGGTTTGTCCCGAGCCTCCTTCCGGGTCCGCATATCCTATGGAATCCTGCAGGTGGGTTATCGGGTTTAATAAGCTGGTAACCATATTGACATTATGCGCCAGGTTTAAACCTGAAGACCAGCTAAAGTTCCCGTGGTTAACGATGTTAGCATTCAATGCCAGTTCAATGCCCTTATTGCTGATACTGCCTCCGTTGGCCCAGATTTTTCCACCGGGAACAATTGCGGGACTAACTGAATAGTTAAAAATCATGCCCGTTGTATTCTTATCATAATAATCGAGCGAACCGGTGACCCTGCCTTTCAGGATACCGAAGTCCAGCCCCACATCGGTCGTGGCAGTTCTTTCCCATTTTAAATCCGGGTTAGCGCCCTGCACAGGTCCGTATGCCCCTACCCAGGAACCATTGTAGTTATTCGTACCGGTGATACCGTAAATAAGTTTGGCGGTGTACGCTCCGAAGCCGGCGGAATTACCTGTGACCCCATAACTTCCGCGCAATTTCAAATCGCTGAAGACATTCATATCCTTCACAAAATCTTCCTCGCTTAACCTCCATCCCGCACCAACGGAGGGGAAATAGCCCCATTCATTGTTGGTACCGAATACGGAACTGCCATCTCTTCTTAAAGATGCCTGCAGGAGGTATTTTTCCTTATAATTATAATTCAAACGCGCGAAATCGGAAATAAAGCGTGTTTCCTGGTAAACGCCATCATTACCGAAATTTACCCTGTAGGTGGATATGGCATAAGGCGCACTCAACGCCAGGTTATTATATCCTATATTGTCCGCGGGGAAATTGGTACTTGAAGTTTGAAAGCCGTCGCCTATTATATTTCCCTGCCAGGAATAGCCCACTACCGCATTGATAGAGTGATCACCGAATTTCCTGTTCCATGTAATATAGGTTTCCAGTGTTTTATTGGTATTTTGATAAGAGCTTCTTATTGCAGAGCCATTCGTACCAAAAAGGTTCCCGATCAACGTATGGGCAACGCCAATAGCGGGGTCCGGGTTGTTATAAAAGCCCGAAGTAGGATAATTGGCATAATAGCTATCATAGAACTCTCCATGCAAAGATGTTATTTGCTGGTAAGCTATGTTCAGGTTATACTGCAATCCAAACGGCAGCTTCACCTCTGTGGTGAAATTGCCTACCAGTGTATTGTATTTGGTATTGTCCTGTGCATTGTTGGCCAGTGCCAGCGGGTTAAAGTAGCCCGTGGTACTAAGGTTCTCAAAATAAGAACCATCTGCATTTTTTACGGGTGATATGGGCAAATGCCTTGTCATTTGAAGCAACACAATATTCTGCAAGGGAACATTCGTTGCATTGCTGCTGGCATTGGATATGTTCAACCCAAATTTCACTTTATCGTTCAATGCATATTGCTCCAGCGCCAGCCGCGCTATAACCCGTTTCAGATTGCTGTTCAACAAAATACCTTCTTTATCCAGGTAGTTAATGCTGGCAACGTAATTACTATGCTCGGTTCCACCGCTGAAAGAAAGGTTGTGGTTTTGCGAGTAAGCGGTTCTTTCGATGGCATTCTGCCAGTCCGTATTGGCATTTTTGTCATCATTGGGAGAGAATGACAAGCCGTTGTTCCTGGCATAAGTCCTTATTTGTGTGGTATCCATCAACCCCAGCTTGTGGCTTACTTTTTCAATACCTACATAACCATTGTAAGATACCTGCATCTGTCCTTTCTTTCCTCTTTTTGTCGTTACCATTATTACCCCCGCTGCGGCGCGATTACCATAAATGGCGGTAGCCGCAGCATCTTTCAATACATCTATTGAAGCAATATCATCCGGGGCGATGATGGAAATATCGGCGCCCGGAACACCATCTATAACGTAAAAGGGCGCGCCGGGGCTGTTTACGGTGGAAGCTCCGCGTAATATTACAGCAGCCGGTTTGTTGGGATCTCCACTGGCAGTGATATTCAGACCGGCCACTTTACCCTGCAACAACTGACCTATGTCGCCGATTGCCCCCTTGTTAAGGTCTTCGGGCTTAATCGTACTTACGGCGCTGGACAGGGTTTTGCGTGTGCTTTTTCCATATCCCACCACGACTACGTCGCCAAGCATAGTAGTTGACTCTTTCAGGACAATGCTGTAAGACGATTCATGGGTAACAGCCAGTTCCTGCGTTTCGAACGCAATCCCGCTGAAAATGAGCACGTCGCCTTCATGGGCCGAAATGGTAAAAGAACCATCCGCAGCGGTCATTTGTGATTTTTTCGTTCCTTTAATGGTAACGGTGACGCCTGCGACGGGGGCGCCTGCGACATCTTTTACGACACCCGTCACATCCCTGAGAACGGGCGCCGCATGCGGTCCGTAACCCGGACGGGGGCCGCTGGCTGATGATGGTTGCTGTATCACAGCCGTGAATACGAAGAGCCACAAGGTCCTGTAAATAACCCGCGGCAGTTTAGAGCACTGTTTACTCATAAGTGGTAGTTTTTAATTTGGGAGATAGCGATGATATTAAGTGTTCTTAGTACGTTTATTTTTCGGTCGTAGGTAAGGGATTGCTCCTTTCGGGGCAGGTCGTTCAATCACAAGGACAGGTTATCTACATCCTAATCAACAACCCGCCGGGATAAAGCAGGTTGCTGAAAAGGAACCATAACCAAATGAACCTCATCGATTGCTAAAACTTTAATACTGGCGGTAAATATTTTGCTGCAAGGTCCTCATAATAAGGGCGTAACTTTTTCCAGTCCGGGGGATAAGGGTTCTTGGAATATAAATCGTACGGGTTAAACAACTGCACCCATTTGAACATAGTGCGGTCGTGATCGTCCATCAGGTAGTCATAGGCGTTTTCCCTGTGCTGGGAATAGAAGGAATGATAGCGCAACATATACAAAGCCTGCTCGGGTAAATAGTCTTTCACCATCTGGTACACGTATTCATCATGTCCCCATGACATGTGCACATTCCTTAACCCGCATCCGTGTGAGTAAACACCGTACTGTGTATTATAGCGTTCATCCGTTGCGTCGGGGTTTTTGTCAAAGAATTCCGGGTAAACGATTTTATCGGAGAAGGCGCAGCCGACGGGGAAGGTATCCCCTACTACTGCCCATTGAGGTTCACCGAAAAGACAAAGCACCTTACCCATATCGTGTACCAGGCCGGTCAGCACCATCCAGTCGGGATGGCCGTCGGCTCGTATAGCCTCGGAGGTTTGCAGCAAATGCTGCAACTGGTCGAGGTCGGTATCGGGGTCGGAATCATCCACCAGTTGGTTTAAGAACTGGAAGGCGTCCCAAACAGGCATCTGTTTCTTGTTAAATTGCAGAAAATCAGCTCTTTTCTGTAGTACAAAGTCATAACTTTGGTAGCGGTGGTTAAGGCGGTAAAACTCCTTTACGGTATCCCTTACAGGGGCTTCATAATTCCTGTATTCGGTGGCTGTTTTACCCTGTGCGATAGAACCGGGGTCGGGATAGCGTTGTAACACGTCGTCTTCCCATTCATCAAGATTGCTAAGAGGTGATAATTCGTCCGGATTGATATGGTTATCAACTGACATGATGGCAAGCAATTTTTTGAGCAAATAATAAATGTTTCGTACAGCTAATGTGAGATTTTTTAATGTGTTTTCGTACACTTAACGGGGTATTTATTTACGAAACCGTTTTCGGGAATCAGGTGATTTTATGTAGTTTACTTGGCGTAAAGTTGCACTAAATGTTCAATTGACACGATGGCAAATGTTAATCTAAAAAAGCTGGCAGGCGAGCTCAATCTTTCCGTTTCAACAGTGTCAAAGGCATTAATGAACAGCCATGAAATAAGCATTGAAACAAAGGAGCGGGTGCTGTTACTGGCGAAGCAACTGAACTATATTCCCAATCCTTATGCCAGCAGCCTGCGCCGTAAAACAAGCAAGACCATCGCGGTGGTAATACCGGAAGTGGCTGACAGTTTTTTTTCGATCGCTATCAACGGCATCGAATCCATCGCCCAGGACAAGGGATACCATGTATTGATCTATCTCACACACGAAAATTTTCTAAAGGAAAAAGCCATCCTGAACGATTTTCAAAGCGGCCGCGTGGACGGCGTATTGATGTCTGTTACCTCCGAAACAGTCGATACCGTTCATATTCATGATCTATGCAGCCGGGGATTCCCGGTTATCTTTTTTGACAGGGTTTGCGAGGATATAGAAACGGCCAAGATCACGACGGACGATTTTGAAAGCAGCTATAAGGCGACAAAACATCTTATCGAATGTGGTTGTCATAAAATCGCTTTCCTGTCCTTTTCAAAAAGCCTGTCCATCAGCAACAAGCGAATGGAAGGTTATAAACAAGCCCTTGCCGATAATAAAATAAAGTCGACGGATGCTGATTTGATCTACTGCACCAATGACGACGCCTACAATTACACGCTGCTTAAAACCGTAATGGCGCAAAAAAAGCACCCCGATGGAATCATTGCTTCGGTAGAAAAACTGACCACCACGATTTACCTGGTATGCAAAGAGTTGAAACGCGCCATTCCACGCGATGTAAAGATTGTGAGCTTTTCGAACCTGCAATCGGCCCTGATCCTCAATCCCGCTCTTACCACCATCACCCAGCCTGCGTTCGAAATGGGGCAGGCCGCCGCTACCGTTTTGTTCAAGGCATTGGAAAAATCCAGCTTTAATCTTAAGAAAGAAAAATACGTTATCCCTTCCACGCTTATTATACGGGATTCGACCCGCATGGCTTTGTAAAAAAACGTTTTCGTAAAAATAGTAGCCCGTTAAAAAAATATAAGCCGAATCCTTCCTAGATTTATCTCCCGGATTGTTCACCCTCTCAATTGTTGCTTATGAAACTGCGGTTGCTTCTTTTATGTCATGCCTTGTTTTTATTCTTCCATGGGTGGGCGCAGCCGGATATTAAAGCGTCCGCCGCACTTATACAACGGGTGATCCCCGCGTATGCGTCGCATTTTGAAGTGGAAAGCCTGCCAGCCTCTTCGGGTAAGGACGTATTTGAAATAGAAAGCCGTCGCGATAAAATTGTCCTGCGTGGCAATACGGGTGTGGCGATTGCTTCGGCGCTCTATTATTACCTGCAGGAGTATTGTCATTGCCAGGTCACCTGGAACGGCAGCAACCTGCATCTTCCCGGCGTGCTTCCGAAGCCATTGTCCAAAATACATAAGGTTACTCCTTACGATTATCGTTACTATCTTAATTATTGCACGTTTAATTATAGTATCAGTTGGTGGGACTGGAGCCGTTGGGAAAAAGAAATCGACTGGATGGCGCTGCATGGGATCAACATGCCGCTGGCGATTACCGGGGAGGAATACACCTGGTACACAGTATATAAGGAAATGGGCTTTTCGGACAAGGACCTGCAGGAGTTTTTCTGCGGCCCTGCTTATTTCTCCTGGTTCTGGATGGGCAATCTCGATGCATGGGGTGGGCCGCTGCCGATGCACTGGATAGAAACGCATAAATTATTGCAGCAAAAGATCCTGCAACGTCAGCGCCGGTTGGGTATGACGCCTGTGCTGGCAGCTTTTACGGGTCATGTGCCACCGGCGTTCAGGAAACGATTTCCCAATGCCAAACTGAAGCAAACCAATTGGACCAATGGTTTCAGCGATACGTATATTCTCGACGCAAAGGACCCAATGTTTGCGCAAATCGGTAAGAAGTTCCTGGAAGCGCAGCAGCGCATCTATGGCACGGATCATTTTTATTCGGCCGATACCTTTAATGAAAACGAACCGCCATCGGATGAACCGGCGTTCCTGTCGGAATTAAGTGCGAAAGTGTATGAAGGAATGAAAAGCGCCGATCCCAAAGCCGTCTGGGTCATGCAGGGATGGCTGTTTTACAATGACCGGAAGTTCTGGAAAGCGCCGCAGATAAAGGCGTTGCTGGATGCAGTTCCCAACGAACACATGATCATACTTGATCTCGCCGCAGAAATAGAGCCTGTCTGGAAACGAACCAATGCTTTTTATGGTAAGCCCTGGATATGGAATATGCTGCACAATTTCGGGGGTAATATTGCGCTGTTTGGAAGAATGGATACGGTTGCCTCCGCTCCTGCCAATGCGCTGCACAGTCCAGCTTCGGGGCAGATGAAAGGCATCGGTCTTACGATGGAGGACATCGAGCAAAACCCGGTTTTGTATGAGCTGATGACCGATCATACCTGGCGCGATCAGCCGATCGACCTGGGCAAGTGGCTTCCTGAATATATCCGTAACCGCTATAGGGTGGCCGACAGCAATGCATTGAAGGCCTGGAAAATATTGGAGACCACTGTCTACAACGGTAAAAAGCTCCGCGACGGGCCTGAATCGATCATTACGGGGCGTCCGACTTTCGAGCCTTCCACGCATCGCACGGAAACCACGCTTAATTATAATGCCGCCGATCTGATCCCGGCATGGGATTATTTTATAAAGAGTATCGGGCGCTGCCAGAACAGCGACGGGTTCCGGTATGACCTCGTGGATGTGACCCGGCAGGTGCTCGCCAATTATGCACTTCCCCTGCAGCAAAAAATGGCGGCGGCTTACCGGCAAAAAGACCTCACTGGTTTTAACAAATACAGCTCCGCATTTCTTGTTCTTATC
This sequence comes from Chitinophagaceae bacterium, assembly GCA_036500065.1. Classification (GTDB taxonomy): domain Bacteria; phylum Bacteroidota; class Bacteroidia; order Chitinophagales; family Chitinophagaceae; genus JACMLD01. The sequence continues at coordinate 20,420 of DASYCT010000370.1, forward strand.
AGCGATATGGACCGGCTGCTGCAAACGCGTAGGGATTTTTTGTTGGGAACATGGCTGGCCGATGCACGGCGATGCGGCATTACGGCTTCCGAAAAAGCGCTGTACGAGCGCAATGCGCGTGATCTTATTACCCTGTGGGGAGGGCCGGATAACCCGCTGCACGAATATTCGTGCAGGCAATGGAGCGGTTTATTGAATGATTTTTATAAACGCCGCTGGGAGCAGTTTTTTGCGCTGGCGGGGCAGTCGCTGAAAACGGGCAGGGAGATGGATCTGAAGGCATTTGATAAAAGCATGCAGCAATGGGAATGGAAATGGGTGAATACCCAAAAAGGGTTCCCGGTAACGACATCAGGCAGCGCGGTAGCAGTCGCGAAACAGTTATATGATAAGTACAGGAGGATTATTGCTAACCCTTAATTTGTCATCCCCCGGACAATACCCAATTCCAGTCCTCTTAATTCTGCGAGGCCGCGAAGGCGGCCGATGGCGGAATAGCCGGGATTGGTTTTCTTTTTCAGATCGTCGAGCATCTGGTGACCGTGGTCGGGACGCATGGGTATAGCGATTTTACGCTGCTGCATCACGCTTACGAGTTCCTTTACAACGGCGTACATATCTACGTCTCCTTCGAGGTGGTTGTCTTCATAAAAATCGCCCCATTCATTTCGCTTCGTGCTGCGCAAGTGTACAAAGCCAATATTATTGGCAAATTGTTTTACCATTTCCGGCAGATTATTATCGGGTCGTACGCCAAAGGAACCGGTGCAGAAACACAGGCCGTTGGCCGGTGAATTCACGGCTTCGAACAGGGCCTGTACGTCGGCGGCGGTACTTACAATTCTTGGCAGGCCAAGAATGGCATAGGGGGGATCGTCGGGATGGATGACCATCTTTACGCCGGCTTCTTCGGCTACGGGAATTACTTCCCGTAGAAAATGAATAAGGTGCTTCCGCAGTTGGGCGGCATCGATACCGTCGTAGGCATCGAGCGCAGACTGGAATTGCTGCAACGTAAAG
>DASYCT010000371.1:0-9276 GCA_036500065.1 Chitinophagaceae bacterium
ATTGGTAAGCAATAGCTTTTTTGCAAACTTCCCAGTTTTTACCGCTGTTGGTGGTCTTGCTTACGTTGTAGGACCCGTCGGCAATATAACCCGTACTATCATTAATAAACCAAAGGTCTGAGCCCCCGGCAGGCACAAGGCTTTCGTCGTTCATCTTATTCCAACTGCTGCCCCCATTGGTGGTTTTGTATACCTGTAACCGGGTTTTTTCCGTGGTATAGCCCGTTGTTGGCGATACAAAAAAGATATTATTGAAATTATTATCACTGTTGGTAGTGGGCGTGATATTTGTCCATGATGCGCCTGTATTGGTGGTGACCAGCACCTCGTTGCCCCCCGATACGTAACCAGTGGTGGCTACGGGAAAGCTAAGTTTTCGTAAAAACTGGTTGGGTGCGTTCAGCACAGTCGTCCAGGTCTGTCCCCGGTCAGTACTGCGCAGCACCTCTTCATGGTGCAAGGCAAAGCCAGTACTACCATTGCCGGGAAATTCGATATCGGTAATACCCTCGCTCAATGCCGGGGCGCTTGCGTTCAGGTCGCGATGAAATACCAGCTTCCAGGTTTGGCCCTGGTCGGCAGAAAACAGGATGGAAGGTTCAAAGCTGAAATCGCCATAAGCCAGCAGTGAGTCTTTTGAAAAAGCCACCACACCGGTAGGTGTAAAACCAAACGTCAGCCCCACCTGGTACCCGTTGTAATTGACATTGCTGGTAGTGATGGGCCGTTGCACATAGCTGTGCCCGCTGTCCTGCGTGAAGCCCACAAACTTGCTGAAAGCCACAAACCCCGTAGAAGGGCTGATAAAAGACATGCCGTTTATATCATCGTTGGCATTGCTGCCGCGGTATACTTCCCGGAGCTGCGCCCTGAGGGTGGAAGAGGCCATGAGAAAAGAAACCAATGGCAGGATAAGTTTCCAGCTCCTGCAAAGGGCCATAACACGCTTAGGGTTGATTTTCATATAGATGGGTTCTTGGGAGAATATGATAACGGCCGGATGCCCCTTTTATTGGACAGGAACTGGTGACAATTTTTCCGGCGGCGCAACAGCCACCTTCAAATGGCGCCTGGTGCGAATCGCATCCAATTTGCCGGCAACGATTGCGTAAATTTTTCGAAGCCTGAATTCCCTTTCCTGAGTCCGGAAAGTTACCTTTGGTTTCCACTCATTGCTTAGTCTCAAGTCGCTGGATTCAACTACCAGCCTGGAAAGCAACGTTGGCCTATCTACTTGTATGTCAAAAGAAAGTGAATTCACGGTCTTAGCGCGGCCTTTGTGACTTCATGATTCCCTGGAGCTTTATGCTGTCAATTGATGGATGCCTTTATGGCTATGGAACAGTTTTGTTTCATAATGAAACGTGAGCGTGACAGGACGATAGTTTTCCGGGAACACTTGATGATTGTTTTTAATATTTAGGACATACATTTTAACCCAAACTACGATTTATGCTTATGTTTGCCATTGGGGAATCTTCGTTTTACGGACGTTGGTTTCAATCGACTGCAGCTCTTCGTATTTCACGAAAGCTAATCTATGCTTTATTTCTTCTTTTTTTCCTCGCAACCAGTGCCGTTGTCTTTGGCCAGACTACATTCCGTGTAACCGGGAAAGTCAGCCAATCTACGGGTGAGCCTTTGGTCGGCGCAACGATTACCGAAAAAGGCACTTCTACAAGTGTCGTTACAAAAGAAGACGGCGGTTATACTATTCATGTTTCCGGTCCGAATGCAACCCTGCTAATTACCTATGTAGGCTTTGCTCCGAGGGAATACAAAGTAAACGGCCAGGCGCGAATGGACATCACGTTTCAATCTACCAACAGCTATCTGGATGAAGTAGTGGTAATTGGCTATGGAACAACTACCCGGAAAAATTTGACTGGTTCTGTAGCCGCCGTCAGCGGAAAAGATATTGCGGCTGTGCCGGTTGTCAACGTGGCGCAGGCCATGCAAGGCAAGTTACCGGGGGTAAATATTACTTCACAGGATGGCCGCCCCGGTGGAAACATCAATATCCGCGTTCGCGGGGGGACTTCCATATCACAAAGCAACCAGGCTTTGATACTGATTGACGGTATTCCGGGCAATTTGAATGATATTCCCGGTGACCAGGTGGAAAGTATCGACGTGCTGAAAGATGCCTCTTCCGCAGCCATCTATGGCTCCCGCGGGGCCAACGGTGTTGTGCTTGTCACCACAAAATCAGGCAAGGCCGGCAAAACCAGGGTAAGCTACAACGGCTATGCTAAAATAAACACTCCGACCAAATACCTGCAGGCATTGAACCCGTACGACTATCTGAGGTATGTATGGGCCAACGCCGCCGCCAATGCAGCCGCCTATCAAACGCCTTTCGAGCAATTGTACGGCCTGGGTGCAAACTCGGGTACGAATACGGGCGGAATCGAAAGTTACCGCAATCTGCCAACGGATGATGTTCAAAGGCAGGTGTATAAACAATCGGTATCATGGAATCACGCTCTTACCATATCGGGCGGGACAGACAAAACAAAAATATTGTTCTCCGCCACCTATAGCGACGACGAGGGGATGAAGATACAATCCTACCAGCGGCGTGCGACGGCTGCATTTAAACTTAGCCAAAAAGTGCTCGACAATGTTACATTCGATATCAATATCCGTTATGCAAATACTCCGATACTCGATGATGAAGGTACTACCAGCGGCAGCGGATCGATATTGTCTTCCGCCTATCGTTTCCGTCCTATCGCGACAAACCACATTTTGGGCGATCTGAATGCATTGAAAGCGAGCAACAATATATCCCAGTATGGTAAGAATGCGCTATGGGATACCTATAGTCCTGCTGCGCGTGCCGCCGATTACGACCCCCTGAGTACTTCCCAGAACTTTGTGGGTATAGCGTCTTTAAACTGGACAATCATAAAAGGATTGACGTATCATACCGACTTTAGCGGAAACGGTTTCTGGGGACAGCGTAAATACTGGTCCGGCGCTACATACAATAATTACATCGACGATGCGACTGGTAATAAATTGTATGCCGGCAATGTCGATTACCGCAAAAACGACAGCTGGGGGCTGCGTTGGGCAAATACGCTGGCCTATGAATTCAATATCAATGTGGATAATAAATTGAGTGTCCTGGCAGGTACGGAAGTATCCAATTCTGGTGGTACAGGCATATCAATACAGGCAAATCACTTTCCTTCGAATTTTACCGAACAGACCGCTTTTGCCCAGGTAAATCAATATGACCCGACGGCTGGTTCGGCTACATTTTCTTCAAGCATAAGTTTCCCGGATCGTCTCAACTCCTACTTCGGCCGGCTGCTTTACTCGTTCATGGACAAGTATATACTGACGGCCACAATCCGTGCCGATGGTTCGTCCAAATTTACACCAGCCAACCGTTGGGGATATTTCCCGGCTGCAGCTGTAGCCTGGAGGGTATCGCAGGAATCTTTTATGAAAAATGTTACCTGGGTGAATGATTTGAAGATTAGGGCAGCTTACGGAGCAGTGGGTAACAATAATATCGCTGCAGGCGCTTACGCACAAACCTGGGGTTCTGTAACGGACCCAAGATCACAATATGATATCAGTCATAAACTTCTTCCTGCCTACCAGCTGGCTACGCCTTCCACCCTGGCCAATGCAAATTTAAAATGGGAAACCACCGTTACACGCGATATCGGAACCGATTTCAATTTGCTTGGCAATAGACTGTCGGGTACAGACGATGTCTACTGGAATACCACCAAAGATTTGCTGCTGAACACCACCATCCCCGGTATCACGGGCTTTACCAATACGCTTGCCAATATTGGGCAAACAAGTAACAAAGGCATAGAGATATCGCTTTTCGGGACAGTGCTCAAAAACACGAATTGGAAGGTTATAGTGGGCGGCAACATCAACTTCAACAAAAACAACGTAGACAAGCTGGCCGACAATGTAAACCCGCTTTATGGAACAGCCTGGGCAGGTACTGCACTTTACCCTGCTTCCGATTATATCCTGCTACAGGGCCGTCCTATCGGTTTGGTGCGCGGGCTGACCTACGCCGGCATCTATACCCCCGACGACTTTGTTTACAACAATGGGTTGTACACGCTAAAAGCCGGCGTTCCGGATCTTAGCACTTCTGTTGCCGGTGTGGTGCATGGCCTCACAACGGGTACCGACCGTCCTTCGGGGCAAAATGCTTACCCGGGAATGGCCAAGTATAGAGATATAAACGGCGACGGCAAGATCGATGATAACGATCTTTCTGTCATAGGAAATACAGTTCCGAAGTTTACAGGTGGTTTTAATTTCAATGTAACGTATAGGGATTTCGACTTTGGAATGAATTTCAATTACAGTGTTGGTAACGATATTTATAATGCCAACAAGCTGGCTTCGCTATACGGCCCTAAAGAAGGGGGTGTTTATGAAAATAAACTGGCCATCCTGAACAATGCCTATAAAATTTACGATGTTGTCAAGGGGCAGCTGGTACGCCTGAAAACACCTGCTGATTTGAATGCAGCAAACACCGGGGCTACTTTGCCTTTGGCCTACAGCGAAACAGGTATCACTTCGACACTGGGTATTGAAAAAGGTTCATTTCTTCGCTTGAATACGCTTACGTTGGGATATACCGTACCAAGGAAAGTGTTATCGAAAATTGGCTTTAGCAGCCTGCGTCTATACGGCAGCATTTATAATGTGTTTACCATTACCGGCTATAGCGGTCTCGATCCGGAAGTAGGTGTCAATGATAATGCGAACAGCTCCACTTATCCTACTACAGGTTTTGACTTTGGCGCCTACCCGCGCGCGCGGTCGTTTGTTATGGGATTAAACCTTAATTTCTAACTGTCAAAAGAAAAAAGATGAAAACGCATATAAAATATATAGCTGCAGTTGCCTTGTGTCTTTCGTTTATCGAATGCAAAAAAACCTATTTGGACGTAAGCTCTCCATCCAGCGTGGATGATAATTTCGTCACATCCACGACCTCCGAGACATTCAAAGCACTTTCCTGGTGTTATGCGAATTATCGTCAGAATTGTATCATGTCAAGCTACAGGTGGAATGATCCTGTCGGTTCGGATGCCGAATATTACCCGGAGGATGGCTCCACCAACAACCTGAATGCCCAATTGCATACGGATCAGTTGCCGGTCGATTATGCCACACCGGGATTCAACGCCCTTTATCAAACGCTTGCGCTGGCCAGCAGGCTGGCCGACATTATCTCCGCGAAGGATGTTTATAAAGCCGACGTGGCCGGGGGTAAAGCTACCGACTGGACGCATCTCTATGGCGAAGCGGTGACTATGCGGGCCTTTTGTTATTTCGAATTATTACAGCATTTCGGCGATGTGCCTTACGGCTATGAAAACAAAGTTGTCACCACTTATACATTGACATCCCGTTTCGATATTTACGACAACCTGATCAGCTCCCTGCAAAAAGCCGAGCCTTTGATGTACCCGTTGGGAACAGGAAATATAGGCGCCGAGCGTATGTCCAGGACGTTTTGTGATGCGTTGATAGGGCAATTGGCGCTTTTTTCGGGCGGATATCAAACCATACGCACCGATATGCCCGGCTTATACGGGAACGTGACTTTTACCAAAAAAGGTACTGAAGCCAACGGCTGCGTATACGCAAGGCGTGCAGATTATATTACTTATTACCAAACCGCGAAGACTTGGTTCCAAAATGCCATTACCAATAAAGGAACGTGCAACCTGATCACTGCCGAGACAAGGGGCGCGGGCTTCAACAATCCCTTCCAGCTTCATTTCCAGTATTTTGCCAATTTGACGGTAAGCCCCGAATCATTATTTGAAATAGGGAACATACAGGGTGGAACGCTGACCACCACCAGCGAGTATCCCTACGCTTTTGGCCGTCCGTCGGACGGGGGAAGCGCCAACGCCGCTCCCGATAAAACCTTCGGTGCGCTCCGTATTGTCCCTACCGTGTATTATGGAGATTATTTGATTGCCGATAAACGTAGGGATCCCAGTGCAACCGTTACAGCAAGCAACGGCGATGGCAATGAAAAGATGATCACTTTTGTTCCGGGCAGTAAAAGTGCAGGCGGTATAGCAACGAATAAATGGGACGAGAACCGCATGAACCCGCCGTATGTCGCAGCACAAAGAAACTCCGGCATGAACTGGCATATACTAAGAATGGCAGATGTTATTTTAATGCTGGCTGAAGTCAAAGCCGAATTGGGGGATGCCGATGCCGTTAACCTGGTCAACCAAATCAGGGAAAGGGCGTTTGGAAACGCAAACTATGACATAGCCCTGTCGGGCCAGGCATTGAAAGATGCCATATTGCTCGAACGTAAACTTGAACTGCTTGGCGAAGGTCAGCGCCGCTGGGACATGATACGCTCAGGCACCTTCTCCGAAAGGGCAATAGCGGTTCAGCAGGACATGGCGACCTTGATCAACGATCTCAAAACCCAGGGCTACCATACGTTTCCCAACGGGAACACGATGTCAAATTATATCTATACGAAAAAGGTTGCGCTGGTCAATCCGCTGACTTACGATTGCGCACCAGGGGATACGATTGCCAACCCGGCTGCTTACCCGGCATGGAGAGGACAATACAATTACAGTACACTTGCAGCGGTGAGCAGCAAGGTAGTCGGCACTACCCATAACGTAGCAATACAAGGTTTGTTCCGCTATATCAATCCGGCCGGCCCCGAAGCCGCATCCCTGGTAGCTGCAGGGTATGTAAAAACCAACTGGGGAATCGACCTGGTCAATGGCGCTACCGTTTATCAAAGAAACATTCTTTCAGGAATAACATCCGCTTCCGATGCGCCCAGGTATTATTATGCGCTGCCTTCCCTGATTATCAGTAAATCGAATGGTCAGATTAAAAACGGTTATGGGTTGCCGCAGCAATAAATAGTATACTATAGAATGCCGCAACCATAAGCTGACTATATAGTGAACGCCTGGTTAAACTGTCCTGGTCTTTTGGTCAGGACAGTTTACTTTTTTATATTCATGACAATAATTGAATTTTATGAGAATACGTATCCTCTTTTTGGTAGTAAGTTGTCTACCGGTTTTTCAATACATACAAGCTCAACCGGATCTTCCTATGCCGAAGCTGCCGGACATTCCGGATAAGACATTCAATATAAAGGATTTTGGCGCCGCAAGCGATAACCAGGCCGATAACACAGCTGCCATTCAGAAGACGATCAACGCAGCAGAAAGCGCCGGAGGCGGAAAAGTAGTCATTCCCGCAGGCGTTTATCTGTGCGGACCATTGCAGTTGGGAAGCAGTCTTGATTTCCAAATCGATTCGGGCGCCATGTTGAAATTCCTGCCAATAGATCGATATCCCGGAGGTACGACAACCGGTACCGATTTTATCAGCGGGTCAAAACTACATGACGTTGCCATTACGGGAAAGGGAACCATTGATGGACAGGGGTCTCCCTGGTGGCCGTATGCAAAAGTGCAAGGTGCTAAGCGACCCCGCATGATCGCATTAAAAGAATGCGAGAGGGTATTGATTGAAAACGTGACGTTGACAAACTCCCCGATGTTTCATATCGCCATCAGCGGTAAATCCTCTAATGTAACGGTCAGCGGCGTCATAGTCCGGGCGCCGGCATCGGATGACCCGGTGAACCCGAGTCATAATACGGATGCCTGCGATGTTGCCGGAAGTAATATCCTGGTAAAGAACTGCGACATCAGCACCGGGGATGACAATTTCACCTGCGGCGGCGGTACATCCAATGTTCATATTACAGGTTGTAAGTATGGTTATGGACATGGTTTATCAATCGGTAGTTACACAAGAGGCGGCGTGGAAAATTTCTTAATTGAAAATTGCACTTTCACCAATACCGAGGCTGGCATCCGTATTAAATCAGATCGTGGCCGCGGGGGCCTGGTGCAAAATCTTACTTACCGGAATCTTCAGATGATAAATGTCGGTATACCTATTTTGATATATGCAGCCTATATGGCACCTGAACGTGAGTACCGGAACCTGCAGAAACTGACGCCTGAAATTGCGGCTGGTTATCCGGCGGCTTCCATTACTGACCTTACACCGGTTTACAGGAACATACGATTTGAGAACATCACTGCTACTACTCAAAAGGGAAAGCGGGCCGGTTTGATATGGGGGCTACCCGAAGCACCTGCGTCAGGTATTGTTTTAAAGAATGTGAGCATTACCGCAGACAATCCATTCGGTGTTTTCTTCGCTGAAAATGTGCGATTGGAAAATTGTATAATCAAAACCGACGGGGGCAACAACAAATTGGAACTCACACATACCAGGGCTTTCATTGATGGAAAGGAAATCAAGTAAGGCCATGGAGTGCAGATATGATTGGTTATCAGCATAATATGTTGCATAAGTTTCCTTATCGTGCTACCGGGGTTTGGTCGCCTGTGGCGAGGGAGCCAGCTATCAAAGCCCGTTTAAAGCTTTGGAAGATATGTTGGTTTTATTTAATTTAGTCGGGATCAACTTACCTGGCTTAGGGGGTATGATTTTTGAAATGCGGATAGCCTGTCTACATACGATTTCCTGCACTTTATTTTTTCTGCTTTTTGTGGTGAGCGCAAGGGCACAGCCGCGGGGCAAAGTTGAATCTTATTCCACTGAACAAGGCCTTTCCCACCAAAGAGTTACGACTATGCTCAAAGATGGTGAAGGCTTTATGTGGTTTGGAACCTGGGATGGAATAAACCGCTTTGATGGTCATTCCTTTGTTTCATTTAAATCTGCGCCTGGAAATAAATTCCAAATAGGTAATGAGCGGATCGACCAGATTGTAGAGGACCAGACGGGCCATTTGTGGGTAGCTGCCTATGATGGAGAAATTTACCAATTCGATAAAAGAAAAGAAGTATTTTTTCCCGTGTCGGCTATTATTTATCCCGGGCGAAAGGAAAAAGTTCTTTTCAGAAATATACTTGGCGCCGCTGATGGTTTGATATGGTTGCAATCTTCTGAAAAGGGCCTTTTTTGTGTTTCACAGACAGATTTATCACCAGGCCATTTTCAGCATTATCATAAAGATACATCGGCTCAATACCAGTTGCCTTCCAATACAATTAATTTTCTTCATGAGGACAACAATCACCGCATTTGGATAGGAACATCCGAGGGACTCTGTTGTTTGAAAAAGGCAGCATCCGGGATTTTCGTCAACAGTGGAATTGTTCCGGCTGCTATAGCTACGCAAAGCAACCTTACTGCGTTTGATGAAGATGCGGAGCAATTATA
>DASYCT010000372.1:0-7689 GCA_036500065.1 Chitinophagaceae bacterium
TTAGTTGGTGATGATGACATTCTCAAAAATTTATAATCGTTCAATCAGAATTATTCTCTTATTTCTTTGCCGTTGAATCCCCTGCTGCGGGTTTTGCAGCGGCGGCAGTCACGGCAGCCTGTTTGGACTTGATATAGCTTACTATCATCCAGCGTTGCACAGGGTTTACCTGGCTGGCGTAGCTGCCCATCAAATTGTGTCCATAGGTGATGGAGAAAAACATAGTGCCCTCCGCCATCGCAAAATATTTCCCGCTTTGGAAAGCCGGGTCAACAAAATTGGCCGGCGCAGGTGAATACGGCCCATCGGTACCATCGCTCCTGTGGTGCAGGGGACCATCGCCTTTCAATCCCTGTCCATGACAGATACCGCAATTCACCAGGTACAAACGTTCAGCTTCTATCTTGTGTGCCGAATCCAATCCGTGAAACGGGTTTTTAAGGTTCACCGAAGTAACATATCCGCCCGTTGTATCTTTCATTATTTCATAGTGATCGCTGTCACCCCTTTTTACCGTACCCGCTACCGGGCTGGCATTGTAAAAAATGCCCGAATCGGTCAGGCTGTGGTGGTCGGCATAGGTTTCCCAGGCACGACTGTACGCCATATCGGGCATATACACCCTGCTTGGCTTGCGCTTAATGTCACTACAGCTTTGCAGCGCCGCTATTACTGTGATTACAAGGGCTATGATGGATACTTTCTTCATCTGTATTAAATAAAAAATCGTTTCAAATTATGCTAATCCTACGCGGGCCTTACTTCAAATGGTTTTTTGTCCTGGTCATACCGTCCCAGCCACCAGCCGGTTTCGGCTTCCTGTACATTTATTTCCTTCGCGCCTGCGGCATTCAGGAAGGAAGACAGGTCCGCTTCATTCGTTTTGGGCGTGCACTCGATGACCATTACAAAGAGATCGTCAGTCGACCGCAGGTGAAAATGATGCTTCTTTACAAAAGGCGCCATCTGGCAGAGATAGCAAAAAGTCATTACCATGCCGATAGCAGCAAACAATACCGTAAGCTCAAACATGATCGGTACCCATGCTGGCAGGGAAAAATGCGGTTTACCACCGATATTCAGGGGCCAGGATTTTGTAAAAATCCAGCTGATGAACCCGAGTGCCGTAGAGGTTCCCGTAATGCCATAGACAAAGCCCGCCGTATGAAGGCTGGTATCGCGCAGGCCCATTGCCTTGTCCAGTCCGTGAATTGGAAAAGGAGTGTACACATCGTGCATCTTATAGCCTGCCTTGCGAACGCTTTTCACCGCATTGAACAGGGCGTTCTCTTCATCAAAACAGCCTACTACAAATTTTTTTACCGCCATATTTTTTAAGCTTTGAGCTTTCTAAAACTATCTTTTTCGTTATTATATCTATCCTTATGCCCCCTGGTCATGCGCATGCTCATGCACAAACGCTTCCACCGGCTCCGCTTCAATATTTCCCATCGTGGCCTTAAAGCTTTCCCCGCTTCTCTTGAGTATATGCTTGATTTCCGCCAGGGCGATGACCGGGAAGAATTTCGAAAACAGGAAATAGCAGGTAAAGAACAGCCCGAACGTACCCAGGTAAAAACCTACCTCGAATATGGTCGGCGCATAATAGGTGGTCCAGCTACTGGGCAGGTAGTCACGATAAATGGAAAGCACGATGATCACAAAGCGCTCGAACCACATACCGATGTTTATCAATATGCTCATAAAGAACGTGAGCAATAAATTCCTTCTTAATTTTTTGAACCAGAACACCTGCGGCGACAACACGTTGCAACTCATCATCAGGTAATAAGCCCAGGCATACGGCGTGGTGATGTCCCAGCGGTTACGGAAGGCAGCCGCTTCGTAAGGATTCTGTCCATACCAAGACACAAACAATTCGGTCAGGTAAGCTACCCCTACGATAGAGCCCGTAAGCACAATTACTTTATTCATCACTTCGATGTGCTCGATCGTGATATAGTCTTCCAGTTTTAATACTTTCCGCGTAACCAGCAACAGCGTCTGCACCATCGCAAAACCTGAGAATACCGCACCCGCCACAAAGTAAGGGGGGAAGATGGTAGTATGCCAGCCGGGAATAACGGAGGTGGCGAAGTCAAACGATACGATGGTGTGTACCGACAATACCAGCGGGGTACTCAACCCGGCCAGCACCAGCGACAGGCTTTCATGGCGCTGCCAGTGCTTCGTGGAACCGGTCCAGCCAAAGCTCAATACGCCGTACATGAGTTTTCTCCATTTCAATTTGGCCCTGTCGCGCACGGAAGCAAGATCGGGCAACAAACCACTATACCAGAATAACAACGATACGGTGAAGTAAGTAGAAATCGCAAATACGTCCCATAACAGCGGCGAGTTGAAGTTTACCCACAACGGTCCTCTTGTGTTGGGATAAGGCATTACGAAAAACGCCATCCACACCCGGCCCATGTGCCAGATAGGAAACTGGCCGGCGCACATTACCGCAAAAATGGTCATCGCTTCCGCCGCACGGTTCACACCCGTTCTCCAACCCTGGCGGAACAACAGGAGGATGGCGGAGATAAGCGTACCGGCGTGACCGATACCTACCCACCACACGAAGTTGGTGATATCCCAACCCCAACCCACGGTTTTGTTAAGGTTCCACTGGCCGATGCCATAGGTTACATCCCTGTACACAGAGTATACGCCAAAGCAAAGAAGGCCTACCGAGATCAGGAAACCAATCCACCACAGTTTGCTGGGATTGGCTTCTATGGGCCGGATAATATCTTCCGTTACCTGGTGATACGTCTTGGTACCTACCACCAGTGGTTCACGAGCCTGCGATTCATATCTGAGTAATGACATATTCCCTTGTTTTTAGCCTACAGCCTTTTTAAAATAACAACTGTCTGCTTAAAATTTTTATATAATGAACGTTCGATTCCTTTATTCATCGGCTGCTTCGCTTGCGCTACGCAGGGTTTTTCTCTCCTTTCTTACCTTCCACCGGCAGCAATTCATCTTCTTTCGGAAGACCGTATGCCACGTCTGTGTTCCTCACCTTGGCCAGGTAGTTAACATTGGGTAGCACGTGCAATTGCTCCAATGAATAGAACAGGCGGCCCTGGTTTTCACGGCGCATGGTGCTTATCTCACTGTCTTTATTATTGACGTTGCCAAACACGATGGCGTCGGCCGGACAGGCTTGCTGGCAGGCTGTTTTCACATCGCTGTCGGTCAGCGTACGATCTTCTTTTTTTGCTTTGAGCTTGCCATCCTGGAGACGCTGTACACAGAACGAGCATTTTTCAATCACACCGCGGCTGCGTACCACCACATCAGGATTCAGCACCATCCGGCTCAAATCATCGTTCATCATCAGCACAGAGTCATCGAGGACACCCACCGTGCCCTGGTGCTGGTTATCGGGGAAGCTGTCTGCGCCCATATAATCGGCCCAGTTGAAACGACGAACTTTAAAGGGACAGTTATTGGCGCAATAGCGCGTACCCACGCAGCGGTTATAGGCCATCTGGTTCAATCCTTCGGAGCTGTGGTTGGTAGCTCCCACCGGGCAAACGTTTTCGCAGGGCGCGTTGTCACAATGCTGGCAGAGCATCGGGTGGAAAAGGGTCTGAACGCTGTCCGCATCCAAAGGGTCACCGCTGAAATAACGGTCGATGCGTATCCAGGCCATGTCATGAAAGCGCAATACCTCGCTTTTGCCAACTACCGGCACATTGTTTTCGGCCGTACAGGCAATGGCGCAGGCGCCGCAACCAAAACAACTGTTCAGATCCACGCTCATGCCCCATTTGATACCGGGCTTGTCGAAGTAGGGATAAATCGTTCCTTCCTTCGTATAATTTTCCAACCCGCCGAATGGAGCCAGTTCCTTATTCCTGTCCTCCATGATCGACATCGGGTTCTTCTTGTAATCTTCGAGTGTCAGCTCCTTTACCACTTCCGTGCGGTGTTCATACGAATTGTGCGTCTGGCTCTGGGCAATCTTATAAACATCGCCTGTTTTTTCGATCGACACATCGATAATATTCCAATCTCCGTTTACCGGGAATTGATACACGTTCTGACCTACGAGACTGTTATCATGGTGCAACAGCGCCCGTCCTACTTTGGGGCTTCTTCCAAAACCCACGGCAATGGCAATCGTATTGGTTTCCATACCCGGTACAATGATAGCGGGCAGGGACACTACGTTATTGCCCGACTTAACTTTCAAAACGGGCTTGCCGGGATGCACTTCATACTCATCCGCCTGTTTGCTTTTGGTAATATCGATACCAAGCAATTCCTTTCCGAGCGCAGGGGATATCATCACATAGTTATCCCAGCTTGCTTTGGTAATAGGGTCGGGCATTTCCAGCAACCAGGGATTGTTAGCCTGGCGTCCGTCGCCTATAAATAAATTCTGATAAAGAAGCAGTTCGTATTTGCCGCCCTTCTTTGCACTGCTAATGGCAGATGTGGCGTCGGATACTTTTGTATTATTAAACGGTACTGAATTCTTTGGACCTAATGCGCTTAACGGCGGATAAAGCGTCCAGCCACCTGCGCCTGCACCTTCCGGTTCCACCACCCCGTTCATCAGGGCCTTGTCATACGCTTCTTCGGAACCGAGCTTATTGATCCAGTATTGTTTCAGGATTTCGTGGTAATTGGAAGTATTGCCGCTCCATTTCAACAGCGTATCCTGCAACTGCCGTGTTTTGAATAGTGGGTTGATGGTCGGCTGCATCAGTGCAAAATAGCCCGGTTTTAATTCCGCATCACCCCAGCTTTCGAGGTAATGGTGAGCCGGAAGTATGTATTGCACCAGCTCGGTCGTCTCGTCCATCTTATCGTTGAACGAAACCGTCTTTGCTTTTATCTTCCCGATGGCTTTCTTAAAGCGATCGGCATCGTAATAATCGTAGGCGGGGTTTACATCATACAGCAGCAGCGCACCGATCTTACCCGATTCAATATCGGTCAGCAGGTCGGTCATATCCTTGTCCACACCCTGCCTGGTCAGCACGGGCAGTGTCCAGTCTATCGTTGCCCCATTAGCGCCGATGGCTTCGTTGATAGCGTTTACGATGATTTGAACATTCACATCGTTGCTGCCGCTTACTACCAGCGCAGCGCCTTTATTGGCTGCCAGTTCTTTGGCAGCTTTTGCAATTCCTTTTTTTGTTTTATCGCTTACCCCGCTCACCGGCTGACCATTGAGCGCGTTTAGCAACCCGAGCGCCACAGCTCCTGTTTCGGAAGGTTTGTGGGTAAAGCGTTCGTCGGCATTACCACCGGTCATGGTCATCATGCTTTCAAACTGGTAATGCTTGCTCATCTCCGGGTTTTTCTCATTGATCTTGCGAAGAGCAATGTAACCCCGTTGATTTTCTATCGAATTGAGCCAGGTGCCGAGGAAATCGGCAGAAAGGCCTACTATCACTTTGGCTCTCTCAAAATGAAAAGAAGGAATTACGCGCTTTCCGTAAGATGCTTCGGCCGCCATCAGCATGCCGTTGTAGGAAATGCCGTCGTATTGAACATGCCGGCTGCCGGGGTATTTACCCAGGAATTCGGCAATGACCTGTTTGGTGGTAGGGGAGGTGATGGTCGGGGTGACCAGGGCTACAGCACTGCCGCTGATGGCAGCGCCCACCATTTTATCAAATGCGTCAAAAGAGGTTACTTCTTTTTGGTCCGCCATAGGGTAACGCAAACGGGCCGTGTCATACAAATCCAGTACAGATGCCTGCAGCCGGGCAGTGGTGCGACCTTTGGTGAGAGAAGACAGTTCGTTTCCTTCCAGCTTAATAGGACGCCCGTCCCTTACCTTGGCTACTATGGGTACCACATCTGATCCGGATACATAAGTAGTAGCATAGTAATCGGGAACGCCGGCCACCAGGTCCTGTGGCTTGTTGACATAAGGTATTGCTTTCTTCAGGGGTACTTCGCAACCGGCGGCAATAGCAGCGGCGGCGGTGCTAAAACCGACATATTTTAAGAAATCCCTGCGGGGAGTTTTGGCATCGGCTATGCTATCCAGACCTTCAAAGGGTAATACTTCACGAAACTCATCTTTGGATTGCTCCTTAGAAGCTTCAGAGTTGTTCAACTCGCCGAAATTCTGCCAGTACTTTTTTTGCTCCATTATACCAATTTGAAAAATTTGAAAATTCGGGAACCTGAAATTGTTGTTTGACAGGCCCAGGGCCGGATAAGTCTTCGTTTAATAGTGACATTTCTGACACTCCGTTCCTCCAATCATCTCCACTGTCACACTATCTATTTTATGGTTATTAAGATCATTGTGGAATTGCTCGTAAATGCTGTAGAATTTGTTGCCTTCGCCGGTTTCAGGCTTGTAGAAATTCACCTTGCTTTCACGATGGCAATTAATACACCAGCCCATGCTTAAATCGGCAAATTGTTTTACCTCGTTCATTTCCTGTATGGGGCCATGGCAGGTTTGACATTGTACTTTACCGGCCCGGGTGTGTTGTGAGTGGTTGAAATATACATAGTCAGGAAGGTTGTGAATCCTGGTCCATTCGATGGGCTTTGGTTCCCCGGTGTATTTTTTGACTTTGGGGTCCCAGCCGGAAGCCGCATAGATCTTTTGTATTTCCGCTGTACCGTTTACCTCGGTCCCGTCTTCACGGAACAGTTTGTCGCCTTTGTACTCGGTGATGGCCATGTGACAGTTCATACACATATTCACAGAAGGTATATTGGCGTGCCTGCCTTCGTAAGCGCCGCCGTGGCAATACAAACAACTGATCTGGTTGGTGCCGACATGCACTTTATGAGAATAATAAATAGGCTGTTCGGGCTGGTAGTCCTTATTTCTTCCCAGGCCGATAGCAGCCTGCGAGAGATAATAACCGCAAACAATGAATAAGATTACCGCTATCATAGCTATATAGGCCTTGTTGCGGTAGAAAGGCACCGGCTCTGAAGCAGGAACACCTTCTTTATCGTCCGAAAGTTTTTTAAGATTGCTGTTTACCTGCAATAACACCAGCGTAATAACCGCCAGTATCAGGGTGAGAATACCGTATAAAAGGGAATTATCTTCTTCAGGAGCGCCCGGACCTTCCTTGGGACCTTTCACAGGAGGAGCGTAGTTCTCTACATAGGCTAAAATGGCATCGATGTCCTTATCCGACAACTGGGTAAAGATATTCATCGCGGCCCCACCCCTCGATTTGTACAGGGCGTTAAAATAGGGGTTTCCGCTCGCCAATACCGCCGCATTATTATGAATCCATGCATGCAGCAACTTGTTGTCGGGCACCCGTGAGGTAACGCCTTTTAAAGCAGGTCCGACACCATCATTGACAGGATTGTGACAGGTAGAGCAGTTATTTTGAAACAACATTTTTCCATCCTGTGCCGATGCTGTGAAACCCAGAGAAAGAGAGGTTAGAAAGAAAAGAGAGATAAAAATGTCCTTAACGATCGGTCTATGATGAATCATAAGCTCAAGATATCGGTGTTAAATGCGGAAAAATCTCCTAAACAGGGTGCAAAAATAAGTCAGGATTCTAACAAAATATCAACATGCAGGATATTTTTTTTCCCGCGTCTGGCGTGGGTTTCAGCGATTTGCATTAAATTATAATTAATCCATGTCATGTATTTGTCAGTAGTTTTTAACTGTTAAAATGACTTTTCTATGACTCGTTTTTGGGGAGACTTTTTGAAGCA
>DASYCT010000373.1:0-3542 GCA_036500065.1 Chitinophagaceae bacterium
ATTTTAAAAGCTGGGGGTATGATGCTTCCATCGAAACCTTCTATGTGCTTTTCCCGACGCCGAAAGAACGTTTGCTCGAAATGACGGGACCGGTCAATTACAAAGCCGTGCTGGCCGAACAACCGTTAAAAGAAGATGCGACTTCCGGGCAGACAGCCGAGCAGTTGCCCACCTATAATTGCTGGAGCCCCGACGGCGATGTGACCGGCGAACTTGTATTTGTGAATTATGGCGTGCCGGCCGACTATGAGCGGCTCGACAAACTCGGCATCAACGTAAAAGGAAAAATCGTCATTGCCAAATACGGGCGCTCCTGGCGCGGCATCAAACCCAAAGTGGCGCAGGAACATGGCGCCATTGGCTGCATCATCTATTCCGATCCCAAAGACGATGGTTATTACCAGGGCGATGTATATCCCGAAGGCGCATATAAAAATGAATACGGCGTCCAGCGCGGTTCCGTCATGGATATGCCTATTTACCCCGGGGACCCGCTCACACCCGGTATCGGCGCCACGAAGGATGCCAAAAGACTGGATCGGAGCGAGGCCACCAACCTGCTGAAAATCCCGGTGCTTCCCATCAGCTACCACGATGCCGCCCCCCTGCTCAAGGCGCTGGGAGGCCCAGTGGCCCCGGAAGACTGGCGCGGCGGGTTGCCCTTTACCTATCATATCGGGCCGGGCAAGACCATCGTGCACCTGAAACTCTCGTTCAACTGGGACACAAAACCCATCTATGATGTGATCGCCAAAATCAAGGGTTCCGAGCTGCCCGACGAATGGGTCATGCGCGGCAACCACGAAGACGCCTGGGTAAACGGCGCCAGCGATCCGCTGAGCGGGCAGGCCGCCATGCAGGAGGAAGCCCGGGCTATCAGCGAGCTGGTAAAAACCGGCTGGAAGCCCAAACGCACCATCGTCTTTGCCGCCTGGGATGGCGAGGAGCCCGGGCTGCTCGGTTCTACCGAATGGGTAGAGGAACATGCGAAGGAATTGCAGGAAAAACTGGTCGTCTATATCAATTCCGATGGCAATGGCCGCGGGTTTCTGAATATGGAAGGCTCGCATGCGCTGGAACCCATGCTCAATGAAGTCGCCGGCGATGTGACCGACCCCGAAACCAATATTAGTGTGCTTGACCGGAGAAAAGACCGCGACATTATCAATGCGGCTGACGGCAAACTGAAAAAGGACTTGCTTGCCCGCAAGATCGTCCCGATTACCGCGTTGGGCTCGGGTTCGGATTACAGCCCTTTTATCCAGCACCTCGGCATCCCCTCTATCGATCTTGGTTTTGGCGGCGAGAACGGTGGCGGTGAATATCATTCCATTTACGATTCGTACGACGATTACCGCCGGTTTAAAGACCCGGGTTCTATATATGGCATCGTGCTGGCTAAAATGGCCGGCCGCACCATGCTTCGTATGGCGGACGCCGATATACTGCCCTTTGATTTTAAATCGCTGTACAAAACCATCAACGGTTATGTAACCGAAGTCCAGGCCCTGCTGGACCAGGCGCGCGAATCCACGGCGCTGGAAAACCAGCTTATCAAAGAAAAACGTTACAACTACGCGGCCGACCCTACCAAACATGAATTACCACCGGCCCCAAAAGACGAAGTGCCGTACTTAAGCTTTTCGATGCTCCAGAACGCAATGAGCGCCCTGGAAAAAAGCAGCAGTAAACTATCCGATTATATCACTAAAGCCAATCTTTCAGCGGATCAGAAAAATACACTCAGTAAAAAGCTCTACCAGGCCGAGCAGCAATTGCTTGGCGCGGGGCTGCCCCGTCGTCCCTGGTACCGGCATACGATCTACGCACCCGGTTTTTATACCGGTTACGGGGTAAAAACATTGCCCGGTATCCGGGAAGCCATCGAACAGCGCAACTGGAAAGAGGCGCAGGAGCAGGCAGATATTGATGCGGGGGCCATCAGCCGTTTTGCGGCTTACCTCGACGGCATCACGACAAACTAACTCCCACTCGGCCCGCCACGGTTTCCTCCTGGGGGGGTGAGCGTGGCGGGCCTTCTTGTCCACCCCCATTTCGCCCCTTTGTCCTCAGGGACAGCAGGCAGTACGCTTATTCCTTTTTCCGGGTTTCGCCTATGATCAGGTCGTGTCTGGTTGGGGTCTAGTTCGTGTCTAGTTCGTCCTATGACACGAACTGTAGACGATCTGCAGGCGAACTATACGCGGCTTAGTATAAAAGCAGGCCGGGAAAAAACAGGAATCTGTCCCCCCGCAGGTCTTACAATGTCCCCCTGCCCCGAGACTGCTCCCAAAGCAACTATTTCAGTAAATTGCATGTTACCTTATTACAGATTATGGCATTCAAAATTCATTCTCCTTATACCCCTGCGGGCGACCAGCCCCAGGCGATTCATCAACTGACGGAAGGCATCCTGAACGAGGAACGGTACCAGACCCTGCTGGGGGTCACGGGCAGCGGTAAGACGTTTACCATGGCCAATGTGATCCAGAACGTGCAGAAGCCGACCCTCGTGCTGACCCACAATAAAACCCTGGTGGCGCAGCTCTACGGGGAGTTTAAACAGTTTTTCCCGGAGAATGCCGTGGGCTATTTCGTTTCCTATTATGATTATTACCAGCCCGAGGCCTATATGCCGGTGAGCAATACGTATATCGAAAAAGACCTTTCGATCAACGAGGAGCTGGACAAGCTGCGGCTGCACGCCACCACCGAACTGCTCAGCGGCCGGAGGGATATTATCGTCGTGGCTTCGGTAAGCTGTATTTATGGTATGGGCAACCCCACCGATTATGAAAACGGGATCATCCGCATCCATAAGGGGCAAACACTTTCGAGACAGGGTTTTTTACATGCGCTGGTCAATTCCCTGTACAACCGGACGCAGACCGATTTTACCCGGGGCACTTTTCGCGTAAAAGGCGATACCATCGACATTAACCTTCCTTATGTCGATTTTGCCTATCGCGTCACCTTCTTCGGCGACGATATTGAAGAAATCGAAAGTTTTGATATTGCTAGCGGGCGGCGCATCGGCAAAATGGAAAACGCAGCTATCTTCCCCGCCAACCTGTACATCGCCCCCAAAGACATGATCCACCAGATCCTGTACGAGATACAGGATGAAATGGCGGCCCAGGTGGAGTATTTCAAACAGTCCGGCAAGTATATCGAAGCGCAGCGTCTTGGTGAGCGGGTGAATTACGACGTGGAAATGATCCGCGAACTGGGCTATTGCAACGGGGTAGAAAACTATTCGCGGTTCTTTGATCGGCGCAGCCCGGGCAAACGGCCTTTCTGCCTGCTGGATTATTTTCCCAAAGATTATCTCTGTGTGATCGATGAAAGCCACCAGACCATCCCGCAGGTAAGCGGTATGTATGGCGGCGACCGGAGCCGTAAGCTGATCCTCGTGGATTATGGTTTCCGCCTGCCTTCGGCGCTGGATAACCGCCCGCTGAATTTTCATGAATTTGAGTCCCTTGTCCCGCAGGTGGTGTTTGTCTCGGCCACGCCCGGCGATTATGAACTGGAAAAGACCG
>DASYCT010000374.1:0-10950 GCA_036500065.1 Chitinophagaceae bacterium
GCAGGATAATATATTTATTCCCTGGGCTTCGGTGGATTATGATTTTATTCAAACCCTGGGGTTGCATGTAATCGCGGGGAGGGATTTTTCGCGGCAGGCTGGCACCGATCATTTGCAGGCTTTTATCATCAATGAATCGGCCGTTACGCTGTTTGGCTGGAAAAATGCACAGGACGCCATCGGGAAGAACATTACCCGCGGCGACAGCAGGACCGGTAAAAAAGGTTTGGTGATAGGCGTTATAGGTGATTTCAATTTCAGTAAACTGGACCGCCCGCTGGACCCGATGATCATGGATGTGAATGTGCCGCGCTTTACCAGCTTCGCCGTGAGGGTGGCTGCCGACCATATTCCTGCAACTATTCAGTATGTCGGTGAAAAATGGAAGACCTATTTTCCTGACCGGGTATTTGAATACAGTTTTCTTGATGAAGACATCAACGCGCTGTACAAGGCGCAGGAAAACCTTGCGCGGCTGGTCAGTTATTTCGCGCTGGTGGCTATTTTCATTTCCTGTACCGGCGTCTTTAGTCTTGCTTCGTTTATGGCTGTGCAGCGCACCAAAGAGATTGGCATACGCAGGGTGTTGGGGGCCAACCTTGTTTCCATCGCTGCTTTATTGTCCAAAGATTTTCAGCGCATGGTATTCATTGCCATGCTGGTGGCTGTTCCCCTTGCCTGGTGGCTGATGCACGAATGGCTGAATGATTTTGTATACCGGACCAGTCTTAGCTGGTGGATATTTGTGGCAGCGGCGGCCGGCACCTTATTGATAACATTGCTGACCGTGAGCCTGCAGGCTGTCAAAGCGGGGCGCAGAAACCCCGTAAAGAGTTTACGCTCGGAATAATAGCCCGGGCGATGATCGGAAAACTTTAACAATGCCCGGTTTAACCCCGCAGGCGTTTACCCTTCTTATATACAAAGGCTGAAAAGCCGGAAAAAAGAAAAACATCCGATCATCAAAAACTTACAATTATGAAACGCTTAATTTTTACCCTGTCCATTATCATAGCCGCCGGTTTAATCACTACCGCTTATTCGCAGGTTTCCATTCATGCCAGTTTAAACCTGGGCCGTGCGCGCATTGCTTACAACCGGGCACCCGTAGCATACGCACCCGTATATACATCTGCTCCTGTTGTATGCGCACCTGCACCGGCTCCTTATTACAACGGCTACAATGATCGTGCGAGCATCGTGGTTGGCACTCCCGGCCGTGACGTACGTGATTACCGTTATGAAGTACGTCGTGATTACAGGGACCATGATTACCGTGACCACAGGGATTCTGACCACGGGCATGATCGCAGAAGGTAGTACTAAAACAATTACTCGCTATATATAAAAGGGCCCGGGATAATCCCCGGGCCCTTTCTTTGTAACCGTATAAACCATCAAGCTGTTTTTCGTTGCAGGGCAAAACCGATGGCCTGCTCAATGGGTGCAGGGATGGTTTCTGATGCACTGTCGATCGCTACCAGTTTATGGAGTTTGCTGTCTTCCCCGAAAATATGCACGGGGCTGCCGTTATAACTAACGCGGAAGCGGGGCTGATCATTAGCTGCGGTATAGGGTTTAGCGATTACCTGCACGGGAGTACCGTCTACGACAATATCTAATTCTATCGCTGGTTGCCTTTTTGTCTTTCTCATAGTATCTCCTTTTTTAGTTATGAATACTATGGATAATTCAATAAACGTGCCCCCGGGCGCCGGAAACGGGCTCTGCGGGTCAATCTAAATGGATTTTTAATGAAAATGTTAAAGTGGTCTTAATCTGTGGGATTACTTAAACACCTATATTTCCACCAGCCCCTTGCGGATGGCGTACATGACAAGACCGATACGGGTGCGCACCTGGAATTTTTCGCAGAGATTGCTTTTGTAATCATCAATAGTGCGGGGGCTTACAAACATTTCGCGGGCTATTTCCTTGTAGGTCATTTCCGTGCTGAGCAATTGTAAAAACTGTTTTTCCCGGTCGGTGAGCTCGATATCGCGGTAATTGTCGGAATCGTTCTGCAGGCCGCTGATCACCTTGCCGGATATGGCGTCGGGCAGGTAGAAATCCTTTTCCATGATGGTGTCCAGCGCGGTTTTCAATTCTTCGGGCTCTATGTTTTTAAGGATATAGCCTTTGGCGCCTACTTTCAGGATTTTGATGATCACGGCCTCGTCGTTGTACATCGACAGGGCCAGTATTTTTACCTGTGGGTATTTTTTGTGCAGCCAGGAGGTGGCTTCATGGCCGTTGCCATTGGGCATATTTACATCCATCAATACGAGGTCGGGAATGGTGTTTTTGGCGATCAGGTCTTTTAGTTCATTCCCGCTTTCCGCCTCGAAAAGCACTTTATAATTATCAAAGGCATTAATAAGCCGGGATAGCGCTTTTCTCAAAAGCACATGATCATCCGCAATCGCTATATTGTATTTAGTCTTCAACATTTGGATAATCCGTTTTAGTGTTCATTTCTCCTGCCAGGTAAATCTGTATGGCGGTGCCAAAACCGGGCTTGCTGTTGATAGTAAAGACACCTCCTATCATCCTGGTACGGTTCATCATGCTGGAAAGCCCTATTCCCCGTTCAAGGGAGCTTTTTTGCAGGGTTTTCTCCACATCGAATCCTTTACCGTCGTCTTTTACTTCTATCCGTGTGTTTTCGCCATCAAACCCCATCGCCACGTTAATATGCTTTGCTCCTGAATGTTTTACAATATTATTCAGGATTTCCTGCATTATCCTGAATAAAAATATTTCATTTTTTGTACTTAACACAATGTGCTTTTCGGGGTGCTTCATCGAAGTAGCAAACAACCCTATTTTCGCCAGCTTGTTCAGCTCAAACTGAACGGCATCCGCTATGCCAAGCCTGAGTATACGGTCGGGGTGGAGGCTTTTGGATAAATCGGAAATGTCTTCAATGACACCACTGATCATCGTCTTGCTGTCCTGTACATACTCATAAGCCGGGTCTTCCTTGCCAACAGGAGCTGATGCTAAAGTTAATTTAATAACTGATAGCACCTGCCCGATATTGTCATGAATTTCCTGGGAGATGTCCTTAAAGACATGTTCCTGGATTTCCAGCTGGGTTTTTAGCAGCTCCTGTTCATGCGAGTATTGTTTTCTCCGGTACAAGATAACCATCGCCACAATAAAGGTGATTAACATAAGCGCTACTACCGACCCGATGATTAGGAGGATGTATATTTCCGGAAATTGACCTTGCATAGAAAGGCTAAAGTAAACAAACTGTATAATATATAAACCATCAAATTAAGTATCATCGCAAGGGTATGGTTAATACGTGGCGATATAGACGCAATATAGTTCAATACACCATAAATGGGTAGTACACAGGCATAGTAGAATAAAAGGCCCGCGGTAATCCAGAATGCCGGTTCGCGCAAAATGCTGCCAGGCTGGGGGTAGCGAAACATCTGGAGGAAATAATAGATGCTACCGGCTATCACTAACAGGCAGCCCACCATAAAGCTGTACGTATGGAATACATGCCGGCCCTGGATGAAAAAAATATTAAACAGCGTACCGGCCAGGTAAAGGATAGTTATAATCGCCACTATTTTTTTAACCAATGCGCCCCTGTAAACCGAATAAAAGAAAAAGTAGAAAAACCCGAACTCCATTACTGTAAGCATATTGTACAGGAACACATTGCTATGATGCCTCCGGGCTATCATCAGCCCGGTATATTCGCACACAACCTCTGTCAAAAGAAACAACGGGAAGAGCTTCAGGTAAAGGGGTGCATTTTTATTCAGGTAATTCGTAAGGCTGGCGGCGAAGCATACCAATATAAAGATAATGTTGGCCATAACAGAGTATTGTAACGGGGCATTGGGTTATCCGTATTACAATATTAACTAAAAAAACTCCCGCTCAGGCGGGAGTTTTGGTTGCAAAGAGACTGGTGGTACCTGTATTACATTACGATGGTGTCGCCTTCGTCGTTTTTCACCATAGTCAAACCAAGACCATGGTCCTGGATGATGAAAATGCCGTCGCCTACGCCGCCGTCATCGGGAGCGCATACGGGAGGGCAGATATAGCTTATATTGAATGCAAGCAGTTCTGTGCCCTTTTCTGTCTGATAATAGATATGTTTGGTGACCAGGCGGCCATCTTCGTTGCGTTTTGCCTTGGTAGCAACCATTACAACCGTCTGGCGACCGGCGTAATCGGGTACTTTTTCAAATCCTTCGGGATAAACACCAAAATACATCCGGATACCGTCGGCTCCGTTTTCGCGTGCTATCTGCATAAACTCGCTCAGCTCGTTCATACCGTACCATACGCTCAGGGAATCTTCTTTACCCAGTTGTTTGGAGTTGTTGATCCACCTTTCTTTTTTGTAGGTGCTCAGCAACGTGTCCACGTGTTTGCTATCTACTAATTGGCCTGCTTTGAATGATGTTTTTGTGACTGACATAGATGAAAATTTAGAGTGATAAATAAATGGATTACCACTTCGAATCTATGCCGAGAGGGGGTAAAAACCGGCGTATGTATTATAATAATCAACCAATTACGTATATTAAATATACGTAATGAGATTTATTTCAATACCTTATCGATAATATCGGTAGATAATACCGATGTAATTGAAGCAAAATACGAACCAACCTACTGCGTTGATCAGCGTCTATCACGGTCATTTTTGCCCGTAAAGAACGGTAGTTTTTACTCGTCAGCGAATTTTTAAAAGCGGACATGAGAATTTATTCGGGATTTTCAAGCGCAATTTGAGCAGGATCAAATTTTACCGTTGGTTTTCGGGTTGGGACAAGTGTGGTATAAATTTAATTCATCTGGGGTTCCGGTATTCATGAATTTATAAACCGTAAAACACACATAATTCTGATATGTGGAATTAGTAACTTTGCTAAGTACATTTAGTAGCTGATTGTGCAGGAAAGATTCCAGGTATTTATAAATCAGTTCTTTATTCCTATTCGCCCTCTGAACCCGACACGACAACCGGCTATAACAAAAATCCCCTAAGCATATCGGCATATTGCCCCTGTTTTTTTACCATTGTAAATAAGACAGTCCGAAAATTAATTAATGAAAAACCTGGTTTACAAAAATCTTCCCCCGCGGGAAGATTTTTTATTGCCCCTCTCTACAGGATAACCTTAGTCTTACATGGAGAATAACTCTTATATATCATTTCTTATACTCAAGTTCAGTATATTGGATGTGGTAAATAAATAGAATGTATCCTGTATGAAAAAGATCTCCCTCACCAGGTGGTTCCAGAACGTCTCCATCGCCAGGAAGCTTTATTTCACCGTAGGTATCATGGCCATGCTGATCCTTGTCGAGCTGGGCGTGCTCATCTTTTCTATCAACACACTTTCATCGGTCCGCGCCTATGTGGGCGGTGAGGGTTTGTGGTCCAAAGCGCAAAAAGACGCCCTGGGGCAGCTTATTAAATATGCTCGTACGCACAACGAAGCCGATTACCAGCAATTCCTCACGTTTATGAAAGTGCCCATGGGTGATCATAAAACCCTGCTGGAGCTGAATAAAAAGCATCCTGACCTGGAAGCCGCCAAAGAAGGTTTCCGGGAGGGACGTAACCACGACAATGATGTGGACGGGATGATCAACCTGTTCAGCCGGTTTCATGCCAATAGCTATATCAGCAAGGCCATCGTCGCCTGGACCAATGCAGACCGGCTGGTAACACAGTTTTTGCCGATTAGCGACGAGCTGCACCGGGAAATCAACTCGCCGGGTCACTCACAGGAAAACATTAATAAGATACTAGCGCAAATCGATGCACTGAATGAAAAGGTGACAAAATATGAAGATGAGTTCTCGTACACGCTTGGCGAGGGATCAAGATGGCTTGAGTCGGTCGTTCTACGATTGCTTTTTGGCGTGGCGCTTACCGTTGAGATTACGGGTCTCGCGCTGGCATTTACCGTAAGCAGGGGCATCCAGAAGGGTTTGAACGAGATCCTCATGTCCGCTCAATCGGTCGGCAAGGGTGATTTTAACCGCAAAGCCAAAGTGCTGTCAAAAGATGAAATCGGCATACTGGCCAATAATTTCAACCAGATGGCGGAGGAACTGCAGCGCAGCATCCGGAAGATAGAACAGGCGCACCAGAAATTTGAAGGATTGCTGGATTCGGCGCCCGATGCTATTGTAATTGTAAATGCCGCCGGTAAAATACAACTCATCAATCATCAGTGCGAGCATTTATTCGGGTATAAAAAAGAAGAACTCATTGGTAAGGATATATTCCTGCTTTTGCCGGAACGGTTCGCCGGCAACGAGCCGCTGAACAAGCATATCTTTTCCACCGAGGCGCTGATGCGTCGCAACGGGGTAGCTGTCGAAGCAGCGGGTTTCCGGCAGAACGGCAACCAGTTTCCCGCCGAAATCAGTTTCAGCCCAATGGAAACGAGGGAGGGCCTGTTGATCACCGCGGCCATCCGCGATATTTCCGAAAAGAAAGAACTGGAAAAAGAAATCCGCGAAGCCAATATCACGCTGGAAAGAAAGGTGCGGCAGCGTACGGCCGAGCTGGAAAGTAAAAACAAGGAGCTGGAACAGTTCGCGTATGTGGCTTCGCATGATTTGCAGGAACCGTTGCGAACGATTTCCGGTTTCGTGGAATTATTAAAAAAACAATACCGGGGCCGTCTGGATGAAACGGCGGATACCTATATCGATTTTACGATACAGGCCTCCGACCGCATGAAAGTGCTGATCAAGGACCTGCTGGATTATTCACGCATCGGAAGGGAAAAAGTATTCCGGGAAGTGGATTGCAACAGTGTGCTGTCGGAAGTACTGGCCGACCTGGATAAGATTATAAAGGAAAACAATACCGCCATCATCAACGGGGGCCTGCCGGTGTTGCGCAATGCATTTCCAACCGAAATAAAACTGTTGTTTCAAAACCTGGTGACCAATTCCATCAAATTCCGGCAGCCGGGCATCAACCCGGAAATAGCTATCAATGCGTGGCGGGAAAACGGGCACTGGTGTTTTTCCATCCGTGACAACGGGATAGGGATCGAGAACAAACACCTGGAACGCATATTCATCATCTTCCAGCGCCTCCACAACCGCTCGCAGTACGAGGGCTCGGGCATCGGGCTGGCGCATTGCAAAAAAATAGTAGAGTTGCACGGGGGTCGCATCTGGGTAACTTCCACGCCTGCCGTCGGCAGTACGTTTTTCTTTACGCTTCCCGATAACTAGATTGGGACCAGAAAGCGTTATTTTGCGTGGCCAAACAGCTAACCTGAAATAATGCCCCATCCATCTTTTACGATACGTTTACGAACCGCTTTCACTTTCATCAAACAGGCAATGAGGGGCGAAAGCCATGATTATACACAGGGCAGCATACGCAAAGCCGTGGTGTTGCTTGCCATTCCCATGATGCTGGAGATGTGCATGGAAAGCGTATTTGCGCTGGTGGACATTTTTTTTGTAAGCCACCTGGGTAAACATGCTACCTCCACCGTCGGGCTCACCGAATCCGTTATTACCATCGTTTACTCGCTTGCCATCGGGATCAGCATGGCGGCTACGGCGTTGGTGGCAAGACGGGTGGGTGAAAAGAATCCCGAAGAAGCCACCCGGGCGGGGATGCAGGCCATCCTGCTGGCGCTGGTGATAACTATTATTGTCAGTATCCCGGGAGTGTTGTATGCCGGCAGGATATTGCAACTGATGGGAGCGGAAACCGAAGCTGTTCGCATTGGTGCTGTCTATACGCGCATCCTGATGAGCGGAAGCGTTTTTATTTTACTGTTGTTTCTTATCAATGGCATTTTCAGGGGAGCGGGCGACGCCATGATGGCCATGAAAAGCCTCTGGGTGGCCAATGCCTGTAATATTATATTATGTCCTTTGCTTATCCGGGGGCTGGGGCCTATCCCCGCATTCGGGCTGGCGGGGGCGGCTATGGCCACTACTATCGGGCGGGGTATCGGCGTGTGCTACCAGCTCTACCATCTTTTTAACGGCAAGGGGATGATCCGGTTTACGGTCCGCCACCTGCGGCCGCACTGGGCGGTACTCCGCTCGCTGACTACCATCGGCTGGCCGGGCACGCTGCAATTCCTGATCGGTTCCGGCAGCTGGATCGTGTTGGCGAGGCTGGTGGTCACCACGGGGCATAGCGATGCTTCCGCGGGTTACCAGATAGGCATTCGCATCGTCCTGTTCTTCCTGTTGCCCGCCTGGGGGCTGAGCAATGCCGCCGCCACGCTGGTGGGACAGAACCTGGGCGCAAAGCAACCGGAGCGCGCCGCGCTGTCGGTTATCAAGACGGCTAAGTACAATGCCATCTTTATGGGATCGGTGTCGCTGATCCTGCTGCTGTTCGCCAATTATATCATTGCATTTTTTACAAAAGAGGCCAGCGTACAGCAGTATGCCATCGAGACGGTGCGCATCGTCAGCGGGGGTTTTATTTTTTATGGCGTGGGCATGGTGATGAACAATGCATTTAACGGCGCCGGTGATACGCGAACTCCAACGATTATCAATTTAATCGGTTTCTGGTTTTTCCAGATACCGCTTGCTTATACGCTTTCTACTTTATTACAACTGGGACCAGTGGGTGTTTTTATCGCCATACCGGTGGCTGAAACGGGTATCAGTATTGGTGCTACGATTATTTTCAACAGGGGTAAATGGAAGACGGTAAAGATATAGCAAGGGCTGAATAAGAATATACCCCTATTATAATATACTACTCTCCTGTTAGCCAATACGCTGTATTTTTTTGAGTACCCGGCACAATAAAAAAAGCCGGGTTTTTCCCATTGTACAAACAGCAATAGCATACTATTTTGTTCCTATTCCCGTTTGTAAAAGAGACCCGTAGTTACCCCATGAAGACCGTATTAAAACCCATATACTCCGTAGGCCTGTTCCTGGCATTCCTGGTGGCCCCTGTTATAACGGGTTCTGGTAAATCTTCTATCGCTTCTCCTGCAACTACACTCGTAAAAACCACCATCACTACCGTAAAAACCAGTGCTGATAGTGCAAGTCTTTCCCTTTACGAGACCATGAAACTGAAACGCTATGGCCTTAATAAAAAGGCATTTGAATATGCATTTAAAGGTTATGAATATTTATTGACGAAACGAAAGCTGGTACACTCGTCCGTGTTGTCGATTTGTGATTTCAGCCTGTCGAGCCGCTGCAAGCGTTTATTTATCATCGATATGAAGCAGCAGAAACTGCTTATCAATACGTATGTGGCCCACGGAAGGCAATCGGGCACAGAATATGCGCAATCGTTTTCCAACAACCCCGAATCGCACATGAGCAGCCTGGGTTTCTATGTGACCAGGAGCACTTATTATGGTGATCACGGGCTCGCCTTAAAAATCGAGGGACTCGAAAAGGGTTTCAACGACAAGGCCAGTTCAAGGAATATCGTGGTGCATGGTTCTGAATATGTAGGTCCTGATTACCTGCGCTACAACCGCATCAACGGGAGAAGTTTCGGATGCCCGGCCGTTCCGGAAAACCAGACGGCTAAGGTTATCAACACGATAAAGAACGGAAGTTGTTTATTTATATATCACCCTACAAAGAAATACCTGAACCAGTCAAAAATATTAAACGAGTAGCTTGGACGTACACTACAGATGGTTTGGAAAAACAATAGCTCAATCGTACCCTATGATTGGGCTTTGTTCTTTTTAGCCGGTAATGACAATCGCTATAAGCTGGCAAAGCGCTCCGGCGAAGAACCCAATATAAATCTCACGGGCATCGTGATTGGAAACGATAAAACGCGCGGTGAGCATCAGCCCGCTGATGAAAACCGCGAGCGCAAAAAAGCCCCTGACGGGGAGCAGGGCGCCGGATAATTGGGAACCGTTAAAAACCAGCCAGGCAAAGAAGACCAGCAGGATGCCCGCCGCCAGTCCATGCATACTGATCTTAAAATAGATATTTGCCATCATGCCGACGATGCTGGCAATGAAGATCCCTAATAGCATGGCCGTTAGTTCGGGGCTGTCATGCAGTCCGTTATCCCCGCGAAAATTTCTCGATGTATACCAGGCCCAGAAATAAAAGGTCATGCAAATAATGTAGGGTATGATCCTGTCTTTCCGCGTGCGCAGAAAGATACTATCAATAAACTTGAGTCTCCACGTGAGAAAAATACAAAAGACGGGTAGAAAGGCGGTGTTGTCGAACACGGAAATGAGCCGGAACAGTTTCCCCTGGTAAGTAAAATCGGCATACGCATAATTATCGACGAATACGAGGTAGGCCGTTATATAGGCCGGGATAAACATCGGGTGAAACAAAACAGAAAAGAAATGCCCGATAAAACGGACCGGGGGGGGATAGTTAACGGCCGGCTGCCGGGTATCTTCCTGGAAATGTGCGCTCATACCTGTAGGTTCCATACCGCAAATATCGTTATAGTTCCTTTCTCAACCGCGCCACGGGGATATTAAGTTGTTCGCGGTATTTGGCGACGGTGCGGCGAGCGATATTGTATCCTTTTTCCTGGAGCAGCTCGGTGAGACGTTCGTCGCTGAGGGGTTTTTTCTTGTTTTCGCCTTCTACCATATCGCTTAGTATCTTTTTCACCTCGCGGGTGGATACTTCTTCGCCGCTGTCGGTGCTGAGTGATTCGCTGAAGAAGAACTTGAGGCGGTAGGTGCCGAACTCGGTTTGCACAAACTTGCTGTTGGCTACGCGGCTCACGGTGGAAATATCGAGATTGGTGCGTTCGGCAATGTCCTTTAAGATCATGGGGCGCATGGTGGTTTCATCACCGGTGAGGAAAAACTCCCGCTGGTATTCCATGATAGTGCCCATAACACTGGTGAGGGTTTGCTGGCGCTGTTTGATGGCGTCGATAAACCATTTGGCGGCATCGATCTTCTGCTTGATGAAAATGACCGCTTCCTTCTG
>DASYCT010000375.1:0-5164 GCA_036500065.1 Chitinophagaceae bacterium
GTTGTAGAACTGTCCCCATCCGGGCAGGATGGCCGAACGAATGGCCGCCGTATGCGGGCTATAGATTCGTTTTTGCTTTGATTTTGCGCTGTCATTTAACGTAATCCGGTGTACTGCAAGACTGTCGGCGCCGAGAATACGCAATTGACCGGAATTGGTTTTTTCCTGTGCAACGACGGGAAGGGTGGCTAGCAGGGCAATAAACAATATTGGAAAGTAAAAAATCTTCATGAATATTAATTAGCAGCCACGCCAAGCTGGCTGAGTATTTTATTCAGTTCGTCCAGCGAATAATACTCGATATTAATATTCCCGTAGCCTTTGCTGCTATGGTTGAGCTTCACCCTGGTACTGAAATGTGACGCTAAATTATCTTCTATTTTTTTGTAGGCGGGGGGCAGGCCCGATTTTACAATTTGTTTAACGGAGCCGTTGGTTTTGTACATCTTGCGCACGAGTTCTTCGGTCTGCCGGACGGAGAGTTTGCGGTCCACGATTTCATGGTAGATATACAATTGTTTATCAACGGTGTCCACGTTGATAATAGCGCGGGCATGGCCCATGCTTAAACTGCCGTTGCGAACCGCTATCTGTATATCGGGCGGGAGTTTGAGCAGGCGTACGTAGTTGGCTACGGTGCTGCGTTCCTTGCCCATGCGTTCGGCCACCTGTTCCTGGGTGTGGTCCAGTTCATCCATCATGCGTTTATAGCTAAGCGCAATTTCAATTGCATTGAGGTCTTCGCGTTGCAGGTTTTCCAACAGGGCCAGTTCGAGCAGTTGCGCGTCGTTGGCCTGGCGGATATAGGCGGGCAGGTCTTTAAGGCCGGCCAGTTTGGAAGCCCGGAACCGGCGTTCGCCGGAGATAAGGCGGTAGCGGCCATCGGGGAGGCGGGAAACGGTAATAGGCTGAATAATATCGTGAATACGGATTGAAGCGGCCAGTTCGTTGAGGGACTGTTCGTCGAAGTCGTGGCGCGGCTGGCGTGGATTGGTTTCTATTTCCGTAATGGGAATGCGGAGTATGCCGGTGGCTTGTTCTACGATGGTCGTTTTGAGGGTGCCGCTGGTAGTCTTAAGATCAGAATCGATGTTCTGCAATAAGGAACGAATTCCTTTTCCTAATGCTTCGTTATTTTTTTTGGGATTAGTCATTGTTGCTGTGGGTGAAATTTTGGCTGCGGTTCAGGACTGTCGGGAATTAAAGGATTGGGTTTTTATTTTGCGGAACCCGTCAATCCTCGTTGTCGAGTTCCATGATCCTCGCTTCCTGCTTAATCTTGGTCATATCATTCTTCTGCAATACTTCTTTCGCAAGATTAAGGTAGTTCATGGCGCCTTTGCTGATGGCGTCGTACAGGATAACGGGTTTGCCTACACTGGGGGCTTCGCTTATTTTGGAATTGCGGTGAATGATGGTATTGAAAACCATTTCATCGAAGTGTTTGCGTACTTCGCTCACCACCTGGTTGCAGAGGCGCAGGCGGCCGTCGTACATGGTCATGAGGATGCCTTCGATGACCAGTTCCTGGTTAAGGCGGCTTTGTACAATCTTGATGGTATTGAGCAGTTTGCCAAGACCTTCGAGGGCAAAGAATTCGGTTTGAACGGGCACAATCACGGAGTCCGCCGCGGTAAGTGCGTTGACAGTTATTAAACCCAGCGAGGGGGAGCAATCGATGACGATAAAATCGTAGTCGTTGCGGATGGGTTCGAGCAATCCCTTTAAAACGCCTTCCCGGTTGGGGTAATTGATCATTTCTATTTCGGCGCCTACCAGGTCGATATGACTCGGCACTACGTCGAGATTGGGAATATCCGATTTGAGAATAACGTCGCGGATGGGTATTTCATTGACCATGCAGTCGTACAGGCTCTGGGTGATATTGTGCAGGTCAAAGCCCACGCCGGTCGTACTGTTGGCCTGGGGGTCGGCATCTACCAGCAATGTCCTCATCTCCAGCACGGCAAAGCTTGCCGCCAGGTTGATGGCCGTGGTTGTTTTGCCTACGCCGCCTTTTTGATTTGCTATACCTATTATTCTTGCCATTCGTTTCAATTCGCGTGATTCGTGTCCCCGGTAAAGTTGTCTCCAATAGCCAATACTGCAAAATTTAGTTTTGCCCAACCTGTTCAGCGCTGGTTTTCACTCTTTTGCCCCCGGCAGGACAGCAAAAATAAGGCTTCGGGATAATAATTTATGAACCTAAAATGTATGAATTTTGTTGCATGGACATGATCACCATCATTAACGGAACCAACAGGCCGGGAAGTAACACAGAAAAGGTATCGAAACAATATGTACGGTTGCTGGAAGCAAAGGGCGTAAAGCCGAACTATGTGACATTGGAGGGATTGTACGTACAGGAGCGAAGCCCTGCCATTAAAAAGCTGGAAGAAGAAGTACTGATACCCACCGATAAATTCATCTTTATATCGCCCGAATACAATGGCAGCATCCCCGGGGTACTGAAGTCGCTGTTTGATAATTCCGATATCAGGAAAGCCTGGTGGGGCAAAAAGGCCCTGCTGACAGGCGTCTCTACCGGGCGGGCGGGCAACCTGCGGGGCATGGAGCATCTCACGGGTATCCTGCATTACCTGAAAGTGCATGTGCATCCCGATAAGCTGCCGATTTCAGTGGTGGACAAGCTGATGAACGGCGAGGGCGAGATTACCGATCCTCCCACGCTGGCCGCCATTGATGAACAATTGAATGAATTCCTGGCCTATTAACCAATCCCTGATATAAATTTGTTTCATGCGCAATCGTAATTTTTTCTGGATAATTGTCGGCATCCTGCTGCTGCTCGACGTGTATGTATTCCAGGCCGTTAAAGTGGTCAGCAGTTCCGCCTCGCAGCGGGGAAAGCTAACGATATATACCTGCTACTGGGTGGTTTCGGGGAGCGCGCTGGTTATGCTGGCCCTCTGGCCGCTGCTCAACACGGAATCCTGGCCCAAGTCGTTCCGCAGCCAGTTGTTTGCCGCCCTGCTTGGTTTGTTCTTTGCCAAGATCATCGCCGTTATTTTCTTTTTGATAGATGATATCCGGCGCGTGGTGCAATGGGCAGCCGGCAAGCTGTTCTTTAACCGGACGGAAGCGGACGCGCTGAACAGCGATGGCATTTCACGGTCCGTGTTTTTAAGCTGGGTAGGCCTCGCGGCCGGGGGTGGCCTGTTCGGTAGCCTGGTGTATGGGTTCAGGAATAAATACCGCTATGAAGTGCGGCGGCAAAAGCTGGTGTTCTCCACCCTGCCACCAGCGTTTAAGGGACTGAAAGTGGTGCATATCAGTGATATTCACAGCGGCAGCTTTACCGACAAAGAAGCAGTGGCCAAAGGCGTTGTGAAGATAATGCAGGAAAAACCAGACCTGATCCTGTTTACCGGGGACCTCGTGAATGATATGGCATTGGAGATGCACGATTATATGGATGTGTTTGATAAACTGAAGGCACCCATGGGCGTTTTTTCCACGCTGGGCAACCACGACTACGGCGATTACAAATGGGGGCATCATCCCGAGGGGGCGCTGGCTGTCGAGAAAGCCGAAAACCTGGAACGGCTCAAAAAGCTGCAGGGCGAGCTGGGCTGGCGTTTATTGCTGGACGAGCACGTGGTACTGGAACGCGGCGGGCAGCAGATTGCGTTGATTGGCGTACAGAATATCAGCGCCAAAGCCCGTTTTTACTCCTACGGCGATATGAAGAAGGCCTACGAAGGCTCGGAAAAATACCCGTTCAAGATCCTTATGAGCCATGACCCCAGCCATTGGAAGGGGGAAGTGGTGCCTCACTACGGCGATGTAGACCTGATGCTGGCCGGGCATACGCACGGGATGCAGTTTGGGGTGGAACTGCCGGGATTCAAATGGAGCCCGGTGCAATACGTTTATAAAGAGTGGGCGGGCCTGTACGAGGAAGGGAAACAAAAGCTGTATGTAAACCGGGGATATGGATTTATAGGCTACCCGGGAAGGGTAGGCATATTGCCGGAGATAACGGTTTTTGAACTGGGGTAGGCCCTTCGGCAGGCTCAGAGTGCCAACGGAACATTAAACTTTCACGTACTATAGCCGTCCA
This sequence comes from Chitinophagaceae bacterium, assembly GCA_036500065.1. Classification (GTDB taxonomy): domain Bacteria; phylum Bacteroidota; class Bacteroidia; order Chitinophagales; family Chitinophagaceae; genus JACMLD01. The sequence continues at coordinate 4,085 of DASYCT010000375.1, forward strand.
ACCGTTGTTCCGGGAAGAATATGGACGAAAATTAATTACCTGCATGAAGCAATTGATTGTGTCGGTGTTGGTGCTACTGGCTATGAGTACGCAGCAGCAAGCCTATGCGCAGCAGGAAGGACATGATACGATACCTTCGGTCAAACGGGACAGCAGCCTTGCCGCCCGGGAGGACAGCACGGCGATTACCGATTCGCTGATGAAAGAGTTCGAGGCGATGGTCGATGAACTGGTGGCCCCGAAGAGCTTTGTATCCGTGGGAGCGGGGCTGGGCAACCGCACGTTCAGCGTCAAAAACAATTCGCTCAATACACAGGAAGCAACCACCGACCGGTTATCCATCACTCCTTACGCAGGATATTATCATAAAAGCGGGTTGGGCATTACGCTGATGGGATATGCCAGCAGCTTCGAAGACAACCATATCGGGATGTACCAGTATGCCGTCACTCCTTCCTACGATTATATCAGTCACCGGCTGGCGGCCGGTATTTCCTATACCCGGTATTTTGCCAAAGACACCGCCTTGCAAAGCACCACTCCCTACGACAATGATCTGTATGGCTATGTAAATATCGTGCGCAAAAGCTGGCGTTACGGTGTTGCGCTCGGTTATGCCACGGGCAATTTTACGGATGAGCTGAAGTACGGTGATTCCTTGCTGCAATACAACCCGGTGCTCATGCGGTCGCAATGGGTAAAGTACAAGGTAACGGTCAATTCAAAAAACAGGTTGCACGATTTTTCGGTGTCCGGTATGGTGCGCAGGGATTTTGAATGGAACGATGTCCTGAAAAAAGGGGATAATATCACCCTAAGCATCACTTCTTACCTCGTGGGCGGTTCCTCGGAAATGAATACGACGACCAATGCCAACGTGAACCTGAAACTGCGGCAGGTGACCCTGCAACGGTTTCGCAGAAGCTATAAAAACGAGGACGGCAACACATTCCAGTTGCAATCGGCCGCGCTGTCGTTCAGCCTTTATTATACGGTGGGCCGGTTCGACATTGCGCCGGTATGGTTTATGGATTATTATTTCCCCGATTCGAGTAAAAGGTACAGCCAGGTTTTTTCCCT
>DASYCT010000376.1:0-4115 GCA_036500065.1 Chitinophagaceae bacterium
ATCATCACCGGGACAGCGGAAGAAGTAAAGGAGGTCGACCTGCTGCTGAAGCAAAACAAGTATCCCCGTGCCTCGGTACAAACGGTCGCACCCGGAGAATCGGTGCTGTCGCTGGTGCCCGTGTACAGCGGCACCGAAATCATTTTCTGCCTGGGCGCTCTTTCCTACAAAGAAGTAATCACTCAACTGCAGGAACTACCCCCTACCGTGGGCACTTGGTTTCATGCGGCCGGCAGCAGGAGTATCATTGCCAGTCATTCCAAAAATGCGGGGGGTGATGCGATAGGCTAGTACTATGAAATTTCCCAATAGCCGGCGCCGCTACCCGGGTAAACGGGTATTCCCGGTTCACCGACCCTGTAAAACTTACAATTATTAGCTTTTTGTCTGTTGCAATCCTTAATTTTGGGCCTCATTAAACACTGCTATTGCTAATGGCTTTGATCGATCTCCATTTACCGAAGACGGTAGCAAAAGCACTACGATTGCCCACCAACTCACCCCGACGCCAGCAGTTAAAGGTGTTGAATAAGCTATTGAAGAAAGCGCGGTTTACCGAGTTCGGGCAACAATATCGTTTTGACGACATCCTGTTCAGCAAGCATCCCGGTCGCAGGTTCCAGGAGCTGGTGCCCGCCACCAGCTACAACAAGATATACAGCGAATGGTGGCATAAGACCCTTGAGGGAGTGCCCGATGTATGCTGGCCCGGCAAGATTAAGTACTATGCGCTCAGCTCCGGTACTTCGGAAGCGGCCAGCAAATACCTTCCCATCACCAACGAACTCCTGCGCGGCAACCGCATCGTAATGATCAAACAACTGCTCAGCCTGCGCACCTACGAGAATATTCCCGTGAAAGCTATCGGCAAAGGCGGCCTCATGCTCGGGGGAAGCACCGATTTACAAAAAGGACATGGCTATTATGCCGGGGACCTCAGCGGTATTACCGCCAAAAAAGTCCCGTTCTGGTTCACGCCATTTTACAAACCCGGCAAGAAAATCGCCAAGGAAAAAGACTGGACCAGGAAGCTGGAAGAAATCGTTGAGCAGGCGCCCAACTGGGACATCGGCTATGTGACCGGCGTTCCCGCCTGGATACAGCTTTGCATGGAAAAGATCATCGAACGCTACCAGCTCAATACCATTCATGATCTCTGGCCCAATCTCGCTTTCTTTATCTGGGGCGGCGTGGCCTTTGAACCGTATAAAAAAGGATTTGAAAAACTGCTGGCAAAACCGCTCACTTATATCGAGACCTATCTTGCTTCGGAAGGTTTTATCGCTTACCAGGACCGGCAATATGCCAAGGGCATGAAACTGGTATTGAACGACCATCTTTTCCTGGAGTTTGTTCCTTTCAACGACGATAATTTCGACAGCGACGGCAATATGGTGGAAAATCCCGAAGCGCTGATGATCCACGAAGTGGAAGAAGGAACGGAGTATGCGTTGCTGATGAGCACGAGCGCCGGGGCCTGGCGCTACCTGATTGGCGACACCATCCGGTTCGTCGACAAGGATCGCTGCGAAATCGTTATCACCGGCCGCACCAAGCATTTCCTTAGTTTGGTGGGCGAACATCTCAGCGTGGAAAACATGACCAATGCCCTGCAGCTTACCAGCAAGGAGCTGGATATATCCATCCCCGAATTTACCGTGGCCGGCGTACCGGAGGGAACGTTTTTTGCGCATCACTGGTATATCGCCTCTGATGATGCCATTGACGCCGAACTGATCGCACGGAAAATAGACGAACACCTGAAAGAGCTGAACGACGACTACGCGGTGGAACGGCAGAATGCGCTCCACGCGGTAAAAGTGACCATCCTGAAGGAAAGCCGGTTTATGGAGTTTATGCGGCTGAAAGGAAAAGTCGGCGGACAGCATAAATTTCCAAGAGTGCTCAAAGGGAAAATACTGGAAGACTGGCAGCAGTTTCTTGCCAAAAATGCCCTGTAATATCAACCCATCGTCCTTCCATCCACCAATACCAACGAATCAAATAATCTTCTTACTTTCATTGCCGTATGACGGAAGCATTACTGAAAGGATTTGCACTTGGATTTATATTGGCCCTGTCGGTAGGACCCGTGATTTTCACCATTATCAAACAGAGCCTGAACAACGGCCCCAAAGGAGGTTTTGCCTTTGTGACCGGGGTATGGTTAAGCGATATTCTTCTCGTTGTATTAAGCAATGCCTTTACAGCGCTGGTAACGGCGTTGATGACCCACCAGCGGGTCATCGGGGGAATCGGCGGTATCTTCCTGGTAGGATTGGGCATCTATTATGTTTTTTTTAAAAAGATCAACCTCGCCGCCGATTCCAAAACCAGTGTTCAGCAATTCAATACGGGGGATTTTTTTAAACTGTTTACTTCCGGTTTCCTGATCAATACGCTTAACCCGAGCGTTATCCTGTTCTGGCTCGGGTATGCGACCATTCTTGCCCAGAACCATACCATGCAACAGCGGGTCGTGATTTTTTCGGTCTGTCTTGTTTTTAATATGATAATGGATGTAATGAAGATATTGCTTGCCGGCAAATTGCGGCAGCGGCTGACCGTGCACAATATCTCCATTATTAATAAAATATCGGGCACTATCCTTGCCGTCTTTGGTCTTGCGCTGATGTATAGTGCGGTTTTCCTGGGGGGAAGGCATTTGATATAGTTGCGGGCAACCATTTTTCAAGGGGAAGCATTTAGTTTAGTTACTGGTTGCCATTTTTATTCCTTTTTAATTTCATTAACAAAATCTTCCGGCCGACCCTGTAATTCTTCCGGTAACTTCGTTAACAATGAAACCTTTTCTGTTAGTGCTCCTTTCCTGTCTCTGCTATTCACTGGTTTTTCCCCAGGCCAGTGACTTTATTGTTGTAAAAAAGCATAACAACCGTACTATTAAGTCCTTTTTCACCGGTCTCCCTATCACGCTCGAAACGACGTATGAGAGTGTGGTAAGCGGGTATATCACCGATATCCGCAACGACAGCGTTTTTGTAAAGGAATACGATGTTAAGACGGTACCCACGATGTGGGGGGTCACCATGCTGGACACGGCAAGCAGCTATATCGTTGGAGTACATTATAAAGAAATAAAAAAGATAGATGTTGGGGAGAATGACGGGGCATTCCAATACGTGACCAACGGGACCATTTTTTTGATTGGCGGGGTTGGTTATGGCCTGCTTAACGTGGTAAACGGAGCGTACCTGCACGAATCTATTACCGACAGCAAAAACGCGCGAAGTCTCTCCATAGCAGGCGGTGTTGCGGTCTTTGGTTTTATTCTAAACCGCATCGCCCACCACAAGAACAAATACTGGAAATATGTTATCGAATATGTCCACATGAAGGACGTAAAGAAACAATTGCGCGGTTTTTAGTTTTGGCCGTATCTTGCGTTAACCATTATTTTTCTTCATGACAAAATCCGCCGATGGTTTCTGGCCGAAATGCTGGCGTATTGTCAAGCGTGTCTTTCTCCTTCTTTTTATTGCGCAGTTCGTCTATATCATCCTGTTGAAATGGGTCAATCCTCCTATCACTCTTACACAGCTCGGCAGTCTTATCACCGGTCATGGTCTTAAACGGGATTATGTAAGCGGGAGCAATATGTCGCCCAATGCCAAGCTGGCGGTGATGGCTTCGGAGGATCAACTGTTTCCCGACCACGACGGGTTCGACTGGAAGAGTATTGAAAAGGCAATGGCGTATAACAAAAGAAAGCCGAACAGGGTAAAGGGTGCCAGTACTATTAGCCAGCAGGTAGCCAAGAACGTTTTTCTGTGGCAAGGCAGAAGCTGGATACGCAAAGGACTGGAAGCGTATTTTACATTCATGATAGAAATGGTCTGGGGTAAAAAGAGAATATTGGACATGTACCTGAATGTAGCGGAGATGGGTAATGGCATATTTGGCATTGAAGCTGCTTCACAACATTATTTTAATAAACCGGCTGCCAGGCTTACCCGAAGAGAAGCGGCAATGATTGCCGCCTGCCTGCCTAATCCGAAAGTATTTACGATAAAACCTATTTCTGAGCGTGTTGCATCCCGTGCACCGTGGATCATGCTGCAGATGAATAACCTGGGAGGAGATGAAGATATCAG
>DASYCT010000377.1:0-16566 GCA_036500065.1 Chitinophagaceae bacterium
GTTGTTTTGACAATTCGTAGTTCTTTCGCTGCGCATCGAGTTGCTGAAGATTGCTGATATACGACTGGTAGGATTTTACTACATCGGCTTTGTAGTCGCGGAGCACGATGTCTTTTTGAATACCGGCATTGACGGTGTTGATTTCCGCTATTTTCTGCTGGCGTTTGTAGACCGACCCGTTGTAGATAGGGATGCTCAGGCCGATACCCACATAGGGACCAAAACCCTGGTTAAGGGTGAGGTTGTTGACCTGGCTTTGGGCACGGCTATAGGTATAGCCCGCGCTGGCGCGCAGGGATGGGTAACGCTGCGAAGCAATCTGCGTGATGGCCAACTGGTTTATTTTGATCTGTTCATCGGCAGCCAGCACATCGGCATTGGCGTGGAGATTGTTCATGACCGATTCCAGTGTAAGGGAATTATCCACTATGATAGTGTCCTTTACGTCAATTGTCGAATCCGGGCGCAGGGTGAGCAGCCGCAGCAATTCGGTCTGCGCCTGTGCGATGATCAGCAGTTGGGATTCGCGTGACTGTACGAGATTACTTAGATCTACCTGGGCCTGGAAAAGGTCGGCGTTATTGGCCAGCCCCACTTCCTGGCGGGCTTTGATAATATCCAGTTTCTTCTGGGCCACGTCTATCGAAAGATCGATGGTCTTCAGCAATCCCTGCTGGCGTACGATATTAAAATACCCGTTCATCACCGTGGCCATCGTATTTTGTACGAGTGAGTTCAACTGGTCTTCGCCCTGGTGCTGGATCTCTTCCAGTCTTTTTTTGGTGGCTACGACGTAGCTGCCGTTGTACAAAAGAATGCTGCCGGTGATATTGGCGGCGGCGCTGTTGCCGCTGGCATTGTTGCCGTTGATCTTTTCGCCGGTATTGCGGGTCTGGCGAACGCTGGTCACTGATTCGTTGTCGGTTGCCGATCCTGTCACCAGCGGCAATCCGCCCGCTATGCCGATATAGTTGTTGATCGTACTTATCTGCACGTTGTTCTTCGACAACTGGATATCGAGGCTGTTCTTCAACGCGATGTTGACGGCATCGGGCAGGGTGATCGTTTGGGCAAACGCCTGCGCAGCAATTATTGAAATAAATAAAATCAACCAGGAACGTTTCATCAGCAACTATTTTTTATTCAGTTATTTCCGTCTTATGCATTTTATGCTTGCCGGATATATAGGTGTACACCGCCGGGATAACGAACAGCGTCAGCACCAGTGAAAACAGGATACCACAAACCACCACGATACCGAGGGGTATACGGCTGGTGGACGAGGCCCCGAGGCTCAAGGCAATCGGTAAGGCGCCGAGGGAGGTGGCAAGGCTTGTCATAAGGATGGGACGCAAACGCTGTGCGGCCGCTTCTACTACGGCTTCCCCCTTTCCTAATCCATGTTCGCGTTTCTTATTGGCAAACTCCACGATCAGGATACCGTTCTTGGTCACCAGCCCAATGAGCATGATCATCCCGATTTCGGAGAAGATGTTCAGGGTCTGGTTGAAAACCCAAAGGCTCAATAAGGCACCCGCCAGGGCCAGGGGCACGGTGAGCATGATGGTAAAAGGATCGAGAAAGCTTTCAAACTGCGCCGACAATACGAGGTAGATCAGCACCAGTGCAAGCGAAAAGGCAAACACGATATTGGAAGAGCTTTCGGCATAATCGCGGGAGGCGCCGGACAGTGAAGTCGTATAGCTGTTGTCCAGTAGCTTGTCGGCAATTTTTTGCATGGCTTTGATACCATCGCCGACCGTCATGCCATCGGCCAGCGAAGCGGAAATAGTCGCCGCCTTGTAGCGGTTGAAATGATAAAGCGTAGAAGGACTGGAACTTTCCTGGAGATGCACTACGGCATTGAGCGGTATGTTTTGCCCTGCTTTATTGCGCACATATAGTTTTGAAATATCGTCGGGTTGGTTTCTATCGGACCGGTCTACCTGCGCGATCACCTGGTACTGGTAGCCATTCATAATAAAATAGGCCAGGCGTCCGCCGCTGAAAGCCGCCTGTACGGCGCTTATCACATCGGAAGTAGACAGGCCGAGGTCTTTTACCTTCATCCGGTCGACCGTAATCTGCAGTTCAGGGTGGTTGAATTTCAGGTTGACGTCTACGTTGGAAAAGGTTTTGTCCATGCGTGCTTCATCGAGGAATTTGGGAATGATAGTGCTCAGTTTATTCAAATCCTGGTTCTGCAATATAAACTGGACAGGCAGGCTGCTTTTGGAGCCGGAGCCGACTGCAATGGTTTGTTCCTGTACGGCAAAGATCCGTGCTTCGTTAAAGCGGGACAGTTTTCGTTGCAGGTCGTTGGCTATATCCGCCTGGCTGCGCGTCCGCTGGTCGGGGTCAACGAGGCCAAGACGTGGCTGGGAGGAATTATTGGAGCCGTTGCTGGGTGTACGGGCAAATACAAAATCCCGTTCGGGTACCGAATCGTAGAGGTAATTGGAAATTTTGTCGGTAAGACCCTGCATATAGCTGAAGCTGGTGCCTTCGGGCGCCGTAACGGTAAATCGTACACTGTTCCTGTCTTCCAGTGGGGCCAGTTCGCTTTTTAAATGGCCGAACGATAAGAAGATGAGACCAATGCAGACGACGATGATGACCCAGGCAGACCACCTTATTTTCATAAATCCTTCGAGCAGGCGCTTATAGCCATCCTCCATGCCGGCGAAGAAAGGTTCCGTTTTATTATAGAACCATCCATGAGAGGAGTTCTTACGGGTAAGATATACGTTCAGTACGGGCGTAATGGTCAGCGACACAAAGGCCGAAATCAGTACCGCCGCGGCCAGGACGACGCCGAACTCGCGGAAGAGCCGCCCGATAAATCCCTGCAGGAATATCACCGGCAGGAACACAATGGCCAGGGTGATGGAAGTAGAGATAACGGCAAAAAATATTTCCTTGCTACCTTCCAGCGCGGCTTTGCGAATAGGCAAGCCTTCTTCCAGCTTGCGAAAGATATTTTCCGTGACCACGATACCGTCATCCACCACCAGTCCGGTCGCCAACACGATGCCCAGCAGGGTCAATATGTTGATGGAAAAGCCGGCGATGTACATGATGAAGAACGTAGCGATCAGCGATATGGGAATGTCTATCAATGGGCGCAGGGCTATCAGCCAGTTGCGGAAAAAGAAAAATATGACCAATACCACCAGCCCGAATGCGATGGCGAGGGTTTCCTTTACTTCAGCGAGCGACTGGCGGATGTTGCGGGTGTTATCGATCAATACGCTGAACTCGACGTCGAGCTTATTGGATTTCTTGATCTGGTCCAGGCGTTTGTAAAATTCATCGGCTATTTCGATATTGTTCGCGCCGGGCTGTGGGATGATGGCCAGTCCCACGGCATTCACGCCGTTGTATTTCCAGCTTTGTTCGGGCGCTTCGGGGCCCAGTTCTACGCGGGCCACATCGCCGAGCCGCACGATGCCGAGGGTGTCTTCGCGAATGATAAGGTCACGGAATTGTTGTTCCGTGGTAAGCCTTCCCAAGGCGCGGATGGTCAGTTCGGTGTTATTGCCGTAAATCTTTCCCGGAGGTAATTCTATATTCTCGCTGTTCAGCGACGTATTTATATCGGTGAACGATACGCCGTACGCATTCATTTTATCGGGGTTCAGCCAGAGGCGCATGGCATAGCGTTTCTGCCCGAATATATTGACCGAGCTTACCTGGTTGATCGTTTGCAGTTGCTGCTGCAATACATTTTCCGAATAATCGCTTAGTTCCAACAGGCTTTTGGTGCGGCTTTGCACAGCGAGGATCAGGATAAAATCGCTGTTGGCATCCGCCTTGCTTACTACCGGCGGGGCATCGATGTCCTGGGGCAGGCTGCGCGTGGCCTGGCCTACTTTGTCGCGCACGTCGCTGGCGGCGGCTTCGAGGTCCACGCCGAGGTTAAACTCCACCGTTATATTGCTGTTACCGAGGGTGCTGGAGGAAGAAATCGTGCGGATGCCGGGGATACCGTTGATTTGTTTTTCGAGCGGTTCGGTTATCTGGCTTTCAATAATATCGGGGTTCGCGCCGGTATAGTTGGTGCTCACCGAAATAATCGGGGGGTCAATCGCCGGGTAATCGCGTACCGCCAGGAAGGTATAGCCCACCACGCCAAACAGGATGAGCATCAGGTTCATCACCGTGGCAAAAACCGGCCGCTTCAACGATAATTCGGAAATATTCATGCGTTCGGGAAATTCAGAATTATAAATTAAGAGTTATGAATTGGGGGAATAAGGAATTCATGATAACAGCTGCCTGGTTATGGATTCCCAATTCTTTATTGTTTGGCAAGCTGTTCGAGCGTTTTAATACTGCGCACCTTCAGCGGAAATTTGGGCCGGGCAAACAATACGCCGGTCACGACCACCGTATCGCCGGCTTTTACGCCTTTGGTGATTTCAACGTTGTTGGCTTCGCGCAGACCGGTCTGGACGTTTACAAACTCCGCCTTACCATCTTTAACCAGTATCAATTGGTTGTTCTTGTCGTCGGGTATAATGGAATTGGTAGGCACCATGATGGCGTTTTTATCTATGCCCGCGCTCACGTACACCTTTACATAAGCGCCGGGGTTGAGACCGCCGCCTTCCATCAGTGCGCGCACCTTGAGGTTTCGGGTGGTTACGTTTACCTGGGGCTCCATGGCGATGATCGTTGCTTTGTGCCGGAGCTGGCGCATGGCATCCACTTCTACGTCCACGGTAGAACCCACGTGTACGAGATTGCTGTATTCTTCGGGCAGTACAAAATCTACTTTTACCTTGTCCAGTTGGAGAATGGTGGCAATAATGGTAGCCGTATTGACAAAAGCGCCCGGGCTTACCTGTCTCAATCCCACGGTGCCGCTAAAGGGCGCGCGGATAATGGTTTTATCGATCAGGGTTTGCGTATAATCAATATCTGCTTTAAAGCCGTTTACCTGGTTGAGGGCGGCATCGTAGTCGCTCTGGTTGAGTCCCTGTACTTCGAGGAGCTTTTGGTAACGTTCGGCTGTTTTCTCGGCCAGGTCGAGCTGTACCTTGCTTTTCTCCATCTGGGCCCGCAGGTCGGCGTCGTTGATGCGGGCCAGGATGGTGCCCTGCTCCACTTTTTTGCCTTCGGGCACATTGAGGTAGATGAGACGGCCGATGATTTCGGGATGCAGTTCCACGTACTCGTTGGCAACCACGGAGCCGCTGGCTTCCACGGTGTTATTGATTGCCTGGGTGCTGGCAATCAACGCATCCACTACGGTTAACGGGTCCACTTTGGCTTTGACAAGTGTTGGTTTTCCTTTGCAGGCCACCAATAAACTGCAACATAAAAATGCTTTCCAAACAGGTAATGAGCGTTTCGGGGTTCTGAACATCGATGCTACTTTATAATAATTGTTGTACGAGGGCGTACTTTTTGCGTACGAGGCGCAAATATAGCCAGATTTACGAGCCTGATCCCCAAACATGGGATGAAAGGCGGTAGTTGGAGATTAAAAGCCGATTAAGAAGATCAAATTCTTATGTTTTGCGTTTAAAATCTTTTCTTTGCAGCACAAATTTTAACAAATAGATGAATCCCCGGGTTGGTATTATTATGGGCAGTGACAGCGATCTTCCTGTTATGCAGGCGGCGGGGAGCATTCTCCGGGAATTCGGAATCGGGTTCGAGCTGACGGTCGTATCGGCGCATCGCACGCCGCTGCGCATGGTAGAATACGCCACGACGGCCCGCGACAGGGGCCTGAAAGTCATTATCGCCGGGGCCGGCGGGGCCGCTCACCTGCCGGGAATGGTCGCCTCGCTTACCTCCCTGCCCGTGATAGGGGTTCCCATCAAATCATCCAATTCCATCGACGGGTGGGATTCCATTTTATCTATCCTACAGATGCCCAACGGCATCCCGGTGGCGACAGTGGCGCTGAATGCGGCAAAGAATGCCGGCATCCTGGCCGCCTCTATCCTGGGAGCTTCCGATGCCGCGCTGGGAGAAAAAATAACCGCCTGGAAAAAAGAGCTGGAAGCCGAAGTGCTGGCAAAAGTCAGCAAGCTAAAGGCCGAAGGCTGGGACAACTTCTTTGATTTATAGAACCCTACAATCCTATCCACCTGCATTTTACAAAGAACCAACAGCGATTAAGATTCTTTTATGAAAGTTGAACTCCTCGATTTCAAAGAGCTTGAAAACTACCCTGCATGCTCCGGTATTGAATTTTACGATGATAAAATCTATCTTGTCGGGGAGGCCGCTACCGAGCTGCTGGTCATGAACAAAAAATGGAAAAAGCCCGGTTATATTCCCTTGTTCGCACCCATCCCCAGGAAATCCGCCGACGCTGTGATGAACGGGCTGGAAGCCATGACGCTGCTGAGTGTCGATAAAAAACCGCAATTGCTTATCATCGGTTCAGGCACCAAGTCCTCGCGCAGCCAGGCCGTATTGCTGAACCTGAAAACGAAAATCCCGGCCTTCCTCGACCTGGGCGTTTTTTATGAGCGTATTAAAGCGCTGGGGTTAGCCGATCTTAATATAGAAGGCGTTGCACAGGTGTACGACTACCTCGTGCTGGTCCATGGGGGCAACCAGTCCAACCCCGACAATTATCTCATCATCACGACCCCCGATTTCTGGAACAACCAGAAAAGCGCCACCCTACAAACCGTAAAGATTGATGTTGATGCAAAGGCGCTCAGGGGGATGTATATCTCCGGCATCAGTTATTCGGACAACCACGAAGATTTATTCCTGACCATCCACACGGCGGCCGGGGAAGGCAAAAGCTGGCTTGGCATCATTGAAAACCTGTACCGTAAAATAGGCCGTGAAAAAATCACCATGCGGGTCAACCAGTTGATCGACCTGCCTGCCGCCGACCCACGGTTTGCAGGATATACCTTCGAAGCGGTATGTATCCAGTCTGAAAAGGACCATAGCATGAAACTCCATCTCGTTGCCGATAATACAGCCGGTAAAAGTTTTTTATTCAAAATAGAACTGAGCGATTTAAAGGGATAGATGCTTTACACGCTCCAGCCCAAATCAGGAATATTCCCGTGCTGAACCTGGTTTGACTTGCGCGCGAACAAGTCCGGCTGGTGAAAACACCTATTATTTATAATACAGGCGGGCGACGCTTGCAAATGTTGTTTTCTTGTTTTTATTTTGACCTACAAGCAACCGCTTTTAACCGAATTCTTCTGAAAGCCCCTCTCAATCTGTTCCCTATATCCCCCAGAAACTCCTTTCGTTTATCCAATCGCTCCTTCGTTTCATTTTTCCGTTGCATTTTTTCTTGTATTTATAATACCCGTCTCTCCTAAAAGCATTTGTTCCCGTCCGGGAATGCGCTGCGTCTGTGGTTAGCAGCGATATCCTTCCAAAGATCTACGGCATTTACCTCGTTCCACCGTGATGCATTCGCGTGCGTCATCTACTTTCTCTTTTGCAAAAGAGTGAAGACGGGAAAGGTATTGCAACCAGCCAATACTCTCTATTCCAAAACCACTGGAATTTAAATTGCTTTACCTCTAATCACTCAGTTATGAAAACATTTTTACCAGCAATCATTGCATTGCTATCACTCTCCACATCTTCCATTGCTCAATCACCCAAAAGCGCAGTAGGCACCGATGCAGGCTGGTTTAGTGAAGCGCAATCCGTCATCGGCAAAATGGAATACGAGTTCCGGCAAACCGACCCGCGGTCCTTTGCCTGCGCCAATCGTTCACAAAAAGTTATTTATACCATTCATTCCAACGGCTATTCGGTAGCGCCGGGCAATTTCGCCGGTATGCCGCCCGCGGAATGGAAAACAAGTTTTGATGTAGTCGCCGCTTCCAAAGGGGCCGTGGCGCATCGCCCCGATGCCAGCCCGCGTTATGAAGCAGCGGCAGCGCACCTGTTGCAGCACCATGATCTTTTCACCATCGAATACCTCAACAGCGCGGAAGGGCTACGGCAGAATTTTATCATTAACCGCGCACCCGAAGGCAGCCAGGCGTTGAAACTGACTATCGCACTTAAAAATACCGGGCTACATGCCCGTCTTGTCAATCGTCAAATATTGAAACTGGCGGATAAAAACGGCAAGACCATTCTTCAATACGATGCGCTTAGTGTGTGGGATGCACGCCACACTCCCCTACCCGCTCACATGGAGCTTTCCGATGGCGGCCACCTGGCCATCGTAGTCGATGACCGCGGGGCGCAATACCCCGTGACCATCGACCCGCTGAACCATTCGGCAGAATGGTCGGGCACCGCCGTAGGTATATTGCCTTCACTGGTGGGCCAGTTGTCGGTAGATGCCGCGTATGGTTATTCTGTGGCCGGGCTCGGCGATGTAAACGGCGATGGCTATGATGATGTGGCTATAGGCGCCCCGGGACTGGTGGATATTATTTCCGGCTCGGGCACACTGGCGGGCGTAGGCGCTGTATTTGTTTATTATGGCAAACCCGGCGGACTGTCGGCCACTCCCGATGCAAAGCTGCAACCCTCCACTGCCGCAGCCGGCGCATTGTTTGGTTATAGCATTGCCGGCGGTGATATCAACGGCGACGGAAAAGCGGATGTGATTGTAGGAGCCCCGATGGACAAAGTGAGTGTATCCGCGGGCGGTAGCAATACCGTTTCGGGCAAAATAGGAAAAGTGTATGTATTTAGCGGCGCTTCGCTTACGGCTTCCACCATTACGCCGCTACTCACCTTGCAGTTGAGCGGTTCGGGCATACTCGAAACCACCAATATCAGCGCCAATGCGTTGTTTGGTTTCTCTGTGTCGGTTACGGATGATCTCAACAAGGACGGCCTGAAAGATATTATCGTCGGTGCACCGACCTATGCAGGCATTAAGAACATACTGGGCTTTAAATCCCTCGATGTGCAGTCGGGTGCGGCCTTTGTATTTCTATCCGACAACTCCGGCGGCTTTTCCACGGTAAAACTTAACCCTCCTACCAGTTCGCTCTTAGGACTTGGTATTCTCAATACAAATATCGGCGGTCTTTTATTTGGCATCAGCGTTGACGGTGCCGGTGATTACAACGGCGATGGCCTGCCCGATGTGGTAGTAGGCGCACCTGCGGGCGTGAACCTCGGTTCGCTGAATGGTTTATTAACCGGCCAGTTACTGCAGGGCAGTGCGATGGTATATTATGGTACCGGCTCGGGTGTACAAACACAGGCGGGCGCTACGCTGGCCGCAAGTTCCGGCGGGTTGCTCACCAATCTTACCGGTACCCTGTCCAACATTGTCAACCTGTTTGGCTATTGCGTCAAAGGCGTAAAGGATGTGAACGGCAACAGAACCGGTAATATACTGGTGGGCGCACCGCTGGGCGGAACACTTACCAACCTGTTGGGTGGTTTACAGGTTAAAACGGGCACGGTGAGTGTCTTTGTAAAAAAATCTTCTTCCCCTTCGGGCATCGTCACTCCCAACCAGCAACTCAGTTCGCCTCGCAACAGCAATACCATCCTCGGTCTTATTCAAAGCAGTCTATTATTCGGCTTTTCCATCGACAACGCGTATGATATGAATTGTGACGGCATCCCGGATATCGTCATCGGTGAACCGGCTTCTTCCGGGGCGCAACTCATCGCCGCCAACGTGACAGGCGGTTCGGCTTATGTCTTTACCGGCAATGCCGATGGTACTTACAAGGCAACACCGGCCTGGACACTGGGAGCTACTTATGATAGCGACCTGGGCGTGAACGTCGCTTCGCTTATTGGTTACAGTGTAGCGGGCGCAGGAAAGGTAAAAGGCAGCAGCGGCACCAATAAGGTGTTGGCAGGCGCGCCGGGTCTTACGCTTGACTTCGGAAGCGGCCTGTTGAATCTTGGCAGTACGTTGAACACGCTGTTTGGGTTGGCGGCCGGCAATAATGGCCCGGGCAAATCATACGAGTTTGATCCTGCCCTGTGTCTCTCCGGCAACGGCAGCCAGTCCTCGCTCCCGCTCAATATTATCAATTTCAATGCAGTCGCTTCGGATAATAGTAAAGTGCTCGTTTCATGGGATGTAGTAACGGAGAAAGATATCAATTCTTATACCATTCAGCGCAGTACGGATGGTTTGAACTGGGGCGTATTCGGCATCCTGCCGGGCAATCCTGCTAACAGCAACGAGGAACATTATTCCATTACCGACAACCATCCTTTTAGCGGGACCAGCTATTACAGGATACTGCAACTGGACATCGATAACAGCAGTTTTTATACGGGCGTGAAAATGGTGAGCATTAACACAACAGTGGCCGCCAATATGCAGGTCAATAACCCTTTCCACCAGTCCATCAGTATACGGCTTACAGCGCCCGCGAGCGGCAAGCTGAGCACGGACCTGCTGGATCTGACGGGTAAGGTTCTCCGCCACGAGGAAAGCCAGGCCAACGCTGGTTTGAACAATATCACCATCAGCGGGCTATCGGGTCTTGCCAACGGTATGTATTTCAT
Source organism: Chitinophagaceae bacterium (assembly GCA_036500065.1). Taxonomy (GTDB): domain Bacteria; phylum Bacteroidota; class Bacteroidia; order Chitinophagales; family Chitinophagaceae; genus JACMLD01. Next base: position 10,456 of record DASYCT010000377.1, read on the forward strand.
ACGGGTCACCAGCGGCGGACAGCAGTATAGCGCTAAACTGATCAAAGAATAAACAAGCGGGTGGTTTGTGGTTCGCCTTTTTGCCAAACCATAGCCATCATAACGATTTGGTTCGTGTCATAGCGAATCCGTCTTCAGAGGTAAGCATTAATTCCGTTCCGGGTTTCTACCCGGAACTTTTTTTATTACTACCGCGCGTCTTTTCTGCTACCTCCCATGATGAATGAAAGATTTCATGCTCAACGAATGGTAAAGCCCCAATCCGCCATTTTAAAATAAATCCTTTGAGCTTTTAAAAAGAATTATATCTTTGCACCTGCATCCTTATTACATCACTTCTAAACAATAAGGATTATGACTGAACACATTTATATATCATCCCTTTCGTCCGCTGCCTTATAGGCAGATGCAGACTGTTTCCATTTATCTTTTGGAGTTGCTTTTTGATTGACATTCAATCAACAGCCTGTTATTCATCTGCCTGCACTGTAACGCAGTGGCTTGGGAATTGAAATTCAACCACTGAATTATCAAATGGGATTTTTATGCGCATCCATGAGAGTGAATGCAAAGAAGAAAGCATATCATAAATAAAAACGCAATGAGCATTATAAAAACAAAAGAGTTAAGTAAAATAGGTTATACGGACGACCGGGCGAGAAGCCTGGTAATAAACATCGTATCCAGGCATTTCAAGCATCATTCAAAAGCTGAAGTGCTCACCCTGTTGGATGATATCAAAAACAATCCGCAGGCTTATCTGCATGATGAACTTGTAGGGAAAATAGCCGAAACGTTTATTGATGAGGAAGAAGCCTGTCATTTCAAATCCTTCTCCCTGCTGGAACAAACAGGACAGCTAAAAATTTACGGCGGGAAGGAAATTGAACACAGCGCTAAAAAGCAAATGGAGCTGGCCATGTCGTTGCCGGTAACCCTGCAGGGTGCATTGATGCCCGATGCACATACAGGTTATGGATTGCCTATCGGTGGGGTGTTGGCTACCGATAATGCCGTTATTCCTTATGCGGTGGGGGTAGATATCGGCTGCCGTATGGCCTTGTCTATACTGGATGAAAGCAGCAGCTTTCTCAAACGGTATTCGCACCAGGTTAAAGTGGCTTTAAAGGAGTATACGCATTTTGGTATGGAAGGCGGTTTGGAGCTTGAGCAGGAACATGTGGTGCTGGACAGCCCAGTATTTCAATACACCGAACTGCTGAAGAAGATGCAGGGCAAGGCAGCCCGGCAACTGGGCTCATCAGGCAGCGGCAACCATTTTGTAGAGTTTGGTGAGCTGGAACTGTTTGACGATAACGCCTGGCAACTGCCGCCCAAAAAATACCTGGCCCTGCTCTCCCATTCGGGCAGCCGCGGACTTGGCGCTACTGTGGCGCAGCATTATACCAAAATTGCGATGGACACCTGTAAGTTGCCGCGCGAAGCACAGCAACTGGCGTGGCTGGATTTGAACAGTGAAGCCGGCCAGGAGTATTGGTTGAGCATGAACCTGGCGGGCGATTATGCAAAAGCCTGTCACGACAGGATACATGCCAACCTGCTGAAAGCACTGGGCCTGCAGTGCCTTGCGATGGTAGAAAACCACCACAATTTTGCCTGGCAGGATGTATTGGCCGGCGGAAGAAAAGCCATTGTTCACCGCAAAGGCGCTACGCCGGCCCATGCGGGTGAGCCCGGCATCATTCCCGGCAGTATGAGCACCCCTGCGTGGCTGGTCACCGGCAAGGGAGCGGTGCAGTCGCTGTACTCTGCGGCGCATGGTGCCGGCCGGGCCATGAGCAGGAAAAGAGCCAAAGAAAACACCACCGTATCGGCCATGAAAAAAATGCTGGCCGATGCGGGAGTTACGCTTATTGGTGGCAGCGTGGAAGAAAACCCGCTGGCCTATAAAGACATCGAAAAAGTGATGGCGGCACAACGCGAACTGGTAGACATACAGGGCAGGTTTATGCCCAAAATTGTACGCATGAATAAAGATTAAATGATGGAAAAGATAATCATACAAATTACATCGGGCAGGGGTCCCGCCGAATGTGGCCGGGTGTACTGTACTGGAGCGTGGCAATGCGGTGAAGACGATAACGGAAAAGTTATAAAGCCGGAACTTTTTTATCACTACCAGTGCGCATAATCTAACCGGCAGGGCACAAAAAAACCGCTTCAAACGTTGGTTCAAAGCGGTGCATGGCAAGTGTAAATTCATGAAAGCCCAAGTAACTTCTCCGTATAATCGACCATAAATAACGGAATATTGAGTAATCCATCATCCTTTTTTAAGTTTTTTAATGAATAACGGATGCGGACGGGTGGCTGATAAAGGTTATGATAAACGGCAAGGCTTTTACCGCGCACATTCTCGTCGGATTTTACTTCAACAGGAATGATATCGTTTTTCACCTGGATTAAAAAGTCTATCTCTGCCTGATTTCCCGAGGTCCAATAACGTGGTATGCCTTCGAAGTTTGCCATTAAGTGCTGTAATACGTAATTCTCACTTAGTGCACCTTTAAATTCCATAAACAGGCGGTTCCCTTCCCTTACTGCGATAGGATCTAAAAGTGAAAGCCGCCGCAACAATCCTACATCAATTAAATAAAGCTTGAATGACGTAAGATCATCATAAGCCGAAAGAGGCAGGCCTGGTTTTGAGACCCTGAAAATGCGATGCACCAACCCTGCATGTGAAAGCCAGAGCAATGCATCTTCATATTCACGGGCACGGGCGCCATGCCTTACTAACTGGTACAGGAATTTCTTATTATCTCTTGCCAGTTGTGAGGGAATGGATGACCAAAGGTGGTTGATCCTGGGAATATCTTTATTTTCGGCATGTTTTGAAAAATCCAGGGCATACGCATTAATAATATTTTGAAGTACCTGCTGTGTTTTCTCCGTGTCCTGGTTTTCCAATAATGCCACTACAGCTTCCGGCATTCCCCCGCAGACGAAGTACATTTTCAATTTATCCACCAATGGATGGAAGAATATATCCGGCAGTGGTTCAATTTGATTGATACTTTCCAAATAAGCAAACAATTTAGGATCAACAGCAGAAAGGAATTCGGAAAAACAGATTGGATTTACCTGCAAAAAATCAACTTTCCCAACCGGGAAGGAATTCCCCCGCGACATAGCGACGCCCAGCAGGGAACCAGCGCCGGCGACAGCATAGTCCGGGGCATTTTCACAAAAATACTTCAACGTATTCAGGGCTTCATTGCATTCCTGAATTTCGTCGAATATTACAAGTGTTTTTTGTGGTACTATTGTCCGTCCATGCACTAACGACAGGTTTTGCAGGATGCGTGACACGTCCTTTGTATTCTCAAAGAATTGTTTCAGATCCGGCTGTTCTTCGAAATTAAAATAGGCCACGTCATCAAACTCGGCTAGGCCAAAATGCTTCAACAGCCAGGTCTTGCCTACCTGACGTGCGCCCTGCAGGATAAGCGGTTTCCTGTCAGGGGCCTGCTTCCATGCGGATAATTTCTTTTGTATTGTTCGCTGTATTTCCATTCTTTACACGGGTTATATGCCATTTATGTGATAAATTACACATTATTGGCACATAACCCGTGTAAAGATAGGGATTTTATTGAAAATTCATCCTTCAGGATAATGCCGGTCAGGCACAAAAAAACCGCTTCAAACGTTGGTTCAAAGCGGTGCGTAAACTTTTGCCGGTACTCAGTGGTTTTTCAAAGCGGGCAATTGGATACTGTGTTTTTCGAAGGATTAAGTTGGATGTTGGTTTCTCTCAGGAATTGGTTCTGTTCGGAATTTCAGGATTGGATATTGGTGGTCTTTGTTGGATATTGGTCTTTCGCGTTCTTCGGTGGATATTGGCGTTCTTTCTTATACAAAGATGCTACGGGATAGTCCCGGAAACGAAGTTTTTCGACGAAGGGCGGCTTCTGCCCGACGAACGTCACAAATAAGGCACAGAGTGAAAAATAGAAAGTAAAAGCGAGCCCAGCTGTATGAGTGAATCGCTTCACCCTCGGTGAGTGCCGTATAGACCTCACCCTGCGGCTGTACAGGCAGCCCCGAAAAAGTTTATGGTTGATAGTTGACGGTTGACAGGCTTTTGCTTCGTTGTCAGGCTGAGCGGAGTCGAAGCCCTTCCATCGACTATTCACTTAATACTGTGATTCCCACTCTTTTTGCCTTATAAGCAATCTTTTCCTTCAGCGCATAATAACTCCAGTTGCGCAACAGGAAGCGGTCTTCCCTCGCCGCGGCCTCTTTTTCTTCCTGTCCTACCAGCAGTATGGTGGCAGCATGGTGTTGCAGGCAGAGGTCGATGAGGCGGCGGCTGTACAGGTGCAGTTTATGGTGCACGCAGTGATGTTCTTTCTTTTCAAACGATTCCAGTAGCGCCAGTTTGCGCGCGCGTCCATGGCCCCCGCGGCAGGTAGTGGCGGCGGCTTGCAGGCGCTGCCGGGCCTGTTGCAGGGCGAGGCGGCGATAGAAGAACTCTTCCTTGTCGCCGATGGCATAGCGCTTGCCGGCGATGTGCACGACTACCGGGGTCTCGGGCGATAGCGATACTTCGGCTATCACGGTTCCGTTCAGGGCCTCGGGCGCCAGGGGTCATTCGAAGGCGGCGAGCAGGAACAGCTTTTTATCGTACACCTGCAGGTGCGAGTCGCAGAGGCGCAGTTCGCCTTTCAGCACCTGTTGCAGCAGCAGGGGTTTATCCCAGGTGTCGCGGCCCTGGAAGGTGCGGAAGGGCAGTTTGTACAGGCGGAAGCTGAAGTTGTGTCTGCCTTCCATCGCTTGCAGGCGGCGTATATCGGCCGAGGGGATGGGCATGGGGGTGCCGCGCCGGAAGCTGGCGATGGCTTTTTCGCCTTGCAGGTATTGCGGACGCTTTTTGCCGAACTCGCGATGCAGGGTCAGGTTGAGGCGGCCCAGGATGTGGATGGGTATCTGTCCCTTGTACTGGCGGCTCAGCAGGCGCAGGGTGCTGTTGATGCGGCTGGTGTTGAGCAGGCCGGCGGGCTCTTTGTGCAGGTCGGCCAGGTTGCGCTGCACGGCATCGGCCAGGTAGCTCATTTGCGGCAGCTGCTCCTGCACAAACAGGTGGCTCATGATGGTATTGGCCGCGCGAAAGCACACTTCCTGCCAGCGGTACAGCGTCTGCCATACCTGCCCGGCGAGGGCTTTATCGGGTTCGTTCACCAGCAATTGTATTTTGCGGGTGATGATTTCGGTGGTAGCTGGTTTGTTCATGCCACAAGGTTTTTTTGTAGTCGAATGCATAGCTGTACATACTGTCGCTGCACCTCCCCCTGCGGCATCCCCATCCGTTCGGCTATCTCGGCAAAGCCCATTTTTGCCTCCCGCCGCATGCGGTAAAGGGCTAGTTCCTGCGGGCCGAGCGCCCGTTCCGCCTGCACCGGCAGGGTGGGGGCGACGGTGGTTGTCGCCAGCCGTTTTTGCGTATGAATCATCCGCTTCAACTGGTCCAGTCCTTTTTGCAACTCGTGGTGGATGGCACTGTTGGACTGGGTGTAGCGCCGGGCTATCTGCCCGTGGCTAAGGCCGTATTTGAAGTAGAGGGTCAGGATGGTTTGGCGGCTGAGCGTCAGGCAGGGGAGCACTTTATAAATGTGTTGCAGCATTTCTTCCTGTTGGTGGTCGGCCTCCCGGCGTTCTTCCTGCGACAGCAGGCTTTCGGACGCCACGGTGTCGAGGGCTTCGGGGTCGTTATAGCGGGTCATCTTGTTTTCCGGGCGCTTGTACCAGTCATAGCAGTACCAGCGCATCACCAGGCGCAGAAGCAGTACAGGTGGCGGGGGCTTTGCATGCGCTGCCGAAATGTCCATGCCCGCAGAAAGGCGTCCTGGATGGCGGTGGATACGGCAAATTCGTCGGGTAGTATCTGTAGCCCGCGGCGTAGCAGGGCAGGTTGAAACTGCCGATGCAGCCAGGCCAGGCTTTGCTGGTCGCCTTCGCGGAAATGGAGGAAATGGGTATATTCGGTGGTATCGCGATAAGGTGCGTTCATGATGTAAGATTTACAAAAAGTATAAAGAATGCCCATCCGGCTAGTGAAAGCCGACTAAGGACATTAAATAATTAATG
>DASYCT010000378.1:0-16213 GCA_036500065.1 Chitinophagaceae bacterium
CAACCGTGATTTGCAACAGGAGGTAAACGATGGAAAGTTCCGGGAAGATTTGTTTTACCGGCTAAACGTATTTACTATATCGCTGCCGCCCCTGCGGGATCGTAAAAAAGATATACCCATGCTGGCGGAGCATTTTTTGCGTTTTTTTGCCCAAAAAACCAATGCTACCGTGGAGCGTATGAGCAAGGAGTTCCTGGACCACCTTCAGCATCATCCCTGGAAGGGTAATATCCGCGAACTGAAAAATGTGATGGAGCGGGCGGTGATATTGGCCGACAGCCCGGAGCTGACGGTCGACAACCTGCCGCTTGATTTGCAGGCCCCGCTCAATCTTCAGCACGCGCTTTCGGCCTTTGATCTCGCCAGCGTGGAAAAGCTGCATATACAACGGGTGCTTAATCATACCAGGGGTAATAAAACAGAAGCCGCCCGGCTGTTGAATATAGGGCTTACGACGCTGTACAGGAAAATCGAGGAGTACAAGCTGGCGGAGCACACGATATAAAAACCCCTCCCTTCCATTTTGAAAATGCACCTTTCCAAAAGGGGGTTGTTCCGGGTCGCCTGCCACTGCCGGTAAAAAAGGCCGTTTCTTCTTAAATCGTTGTCCCTGCTTATTTTCCGCTTATTGTTTCGCTCCTTCTTTATCAATGGGCACATCTTTTGGCATTCTCTTGCCGAATGCGAATAAACACAAATGTAAAAATAAATCTATATGCTCACTGTAACCCTTGTTCTGGCCGGGCTGCTGTGCTTCTGGCTGTTTTTTAAATCCATCGACTTCTTTGAAAAAATTTAAACTATGACACTTCTATTCATTATCGCGATCCTGGTTTTTTGCTACCTGTGTTATGTGCTCGTAAAACCGGAAAAATTTTAAGACTATTTAAAGCCCCCAATTATGAACAGCGAAATTTCAGGTGTTATAGCCATGTATGTCATCATGGTGCTGCTGGCGATTCCTCTCGGGCGCTATATCGGCAAGGTATATGAAGGCGAAAAAAACTGGCTGGACCCTGTACTGAATCCTCTTGACAAATTATTTTTCAAGTTCGGCGGCATAAAGCCGGAAAAGGAAATGACCTGGAAGCAGCACCTGCTGGCGCTGCTCACCATCAACCTCGTATGGTTTATCTTTTCCATGCTGGTACTGATGAACATGAGCTGGTTGCCGCTCAACCCCGATGGGAATCCCTCGATGACGGCCGATCTTGCGTTCAACACCACCGTGAGTTTTGTATCCAACACCAACCTGCAACACTATTCGGGCGAAACCGGCGTGTCTTATTTAGGGCAACTGATGTTGCTGTTGTTCCAGTTTGTCAGTGCAGGAGTAGGTATGGCGGCCTGTGCCGTTGTATTTAAGGCCATGAAAGAAAAGTCTACCGACAAACTCGGTAATTTCTATAATTATTTTATCAAATCCTGTACAAGGGTTTTATTGCCTTTGTCCATCGTCGTGGCAGTGTTATTATTATTCAACGGCACGCCCATGACGTTTAAGGGTAAGGATCAATATATCTCCCTGCAGGGCGACACTGTCAATGTATCGAGGGGCCCCGCCGCCGCCATGATTGCCATTAAGCAAATCGGCACCAACGGGGGAGGTTTCTTTGGCGCCAATTCGGCACAGCCCTTCGAGAACCCCAACTATTTCACCAATATGGTGGAGAATGTCAGCATTATTCTTATCCCCATCGCGCTGGTGTTTACATTGGGTTATACGCTCAAAAGGAAACGGCTGGCATGGATGGTGTTTGGTGTAATGACATTGGGTTTCCTGATCTTCATGCTTCCTTCCGTTTACTATGAAATGAAGGGTAATCCTGCTATCGCACACATGGGTATAATGCAAAACCTGGGTAGCATGGAAGGAAAGGAAGTACGTTTTGGTCCTGCTGCTTCCGCTTACTGGGGCATTTCGACAACCGTCACCTCCAATGGTTCCGTCAACGCCATGCACGACAGCTTCACACCGCTTACGGGCATGTTTGCCATGCTGGGTATGATGGTCAATTCCTTTTACGGGGGCGTTGGGGTGGGCTTCCTGAATTTTTATATCTATATGATCATCGCGGTGTTCATTTCAGGTTTGATGGTAGGACGAACTCCCGAGTTCCTGGGAAAGAAAATAGAGGCCAAAGAAATGAAGATAGCCACCATCATTGCGCTGCTGCATACTTTTCTTATCCTGCTGTTTACGGCGCTATCGTCGCATTTATATGCGCATGATCCCAAAACCTACGCGGGCTGGCTGAACAACCCGGGTTATCACGGTTTTTCCGAGATGTTGTATGAATATACTTCTTCATCGGCCAACAACGGTTCGGGTTTCGAGGGCCTGGGCGATGGTGTTCCTTTCTGGAATATCACCTGTGGTATTGTAATGCTGCTGAGCAGGTTCCTGCCCATTATCGGCCCGGTTGCCATTGCGGGTATTCTTGCGAAGAAAAAATATATACCCGAAAGCGCGGGTACGCTCAAGACGGATACCTCCACTTTCGGTATCATGGTATTTGCTGTAATAGCCATCGTGGTGGCACTGAGTTTCTTTCCCGCGCTGGCGCTGGGACCAATAGCAGAGTTTTTTGGGATAAAATAAAACAGCAGGACGAATCAATTTAAAAGTACAATTATGTCAAAGCATAAAAAAAGCAACAAACTGTTTGAAGCCTCTCTTGTAAGGGAAGCGCTAAAGCAGTCCTTTATAAAGCTGAACCCCACTATCCTGGTGCGTAACCCGGTTATGTTTACCGTAGAAATCGGTACCGTCGTCATGCTCGGTGTGTGCCTGTGGATACTGGCAGGCGAAAAGTCGCAGGGCAACTTTGTGTATAATTTTATCATTTTTCTTATCCTTTTTATCACGGTGCTCTTTGCCAATTTTGCCGAGGCTATTGCGGAAGCAAGAGGTAAGGCACAGGCCGATAGCCTGCGAAAGACAAGGGAAGATACGCCTGCGAAGAAGGCATTCCCGGTAGGAGAAATATTCGTGGGCGAGGTGAAAATAGTTCCTTCTTCCCAACTGAAGAAAGGGGATGTGTTTATCTGTGAAGCAGGCGATACGATACCGATGGACGGTGAGATCATCGAAGGTCTTGCCACGATAGACGAATCGGCCATTACGGGTGAAAGCGCCCCGGTGATACGGGAATCGGGGGGCGATAAATCGTCCGTTACGGGAGGTACAAAAGTGTTGAGCGATAAGATAAAAGTGAAAGTGACCACGGCCCCGGGGGAAAGTTTCCTGGATAAAATGATCGCCCTGGTAGAGGGAGCTTCGCGGCAGAAAACGCCGAATGAAATTGCACTGACGATCCTGCTGGCAGGGTTTACGCTCATCTTCGTGATCGTTTGTGTGACGCTGAAGCCGTTTGGTGATTATGCCAATACGCCTATTACGATTGCCGCATTCATTTCTTTATTTGTGTGCTTGATCCCCACTACCATCGGGGGACTGTTGAGCGCCATCGGTATTGCGGGAATGGACAGGGCCCTGCGCGCCAACGTTATCACCAAGAGTGGTAAGGCGGTGGAAACGGCGGGAGACCTCGATACCTTGCTGTTGGACAAGACGGGCACCATCACCATCGGCAACCGTAAGGCCACGCATTTCTGGCCGGCAGATAATGTAGATACGCCGTTTTTTATAGAAGCATGTGTACTGGCATCGCTGGCAGACGATACGCCCGAAGGCAAATCGATCGTAGAGCTGGCGGGTACGGCTGCTGTAAAAGTGCCGCTCCTGCAGCAGGAGAAGAATATAAAATTTATTGCTTTTACTGCGGAGACACGCAGCAGCGGGATCGATTTACCGCCCAGTGGGTCTTCGACGGATGAAACGCGTATCCGTAAAGGTGCTTCGGATGCTATCCGCGGCCTGGCTCAAAAAGCCGGTAACCGGTTTCCACCGGAAACAGACGAACGGGTGAAACTGATTGCCAGCAATGGCGGAACGCCGCTGGTTGTGAGCCGTAATGAAAAAATACTGGGTGTAATCGAATTGCAGGATATTATTAAACCGGGTATACAGGAACGTTTTGAACGCCTGCGCAAGATGGGCGTGAAGACGGTGATGGTGACCGGCGATAACCCCCTTACGGCCAAATTCATTGCCGGCAAAGCCGGTGTGGATGATTTTATTGCCGAGGCAAAGCCGGAGGATAAAATGAATTACATTAAAAAAGAGCAGCAAGGTGGTAAACTGGTGGCGATGATGGGCGACGGTACCAATGATGCGCCTGCACTGGCACAGGCAGATGTGGGAGTGGCAATGAACAGCGGCACACAGGCTGCGAAGGAAGCCGGTAATATGGTGGACCTGGACAATGATCCTACCAAGCTGATCGAGATCGTTGAAATCGGGAAACAACTATTGATGACGCGCGGTACGCTCACCACGTTCTCCATTGCCAATGATGTGGCAAAATACTTTGCCATCGTCCCTGCGCTTTTTATCGTGTCCATCCCGGGGCTGCAATCGTTGAATATTATGAAACTACACAGTCCTGAAAGCGCTATACTTTCTGCTGTTATTTTCAATGCTATTATTATCCCGTTGCTGATCCCGCTGGCATTAAGAGGGGTTGCCTACAAGCCGGTCGGCGCGAGCGCCCTGCTGAGAAGGAACCTGTTGATTTATGGATTGGGAGGAATCATTATACCGTTTATCGGCATTAAACTAATTGATTTGGTCGTATCTCTCTGGTTTTAAAAAATAAATTACTATCAAATGAAACAATATATTCTGCCCGCAATACGATTGACCGTAGTTACGCTGGTTTTCTTTTGCGTGCTGTACACGTTTGTTATCTGGGCTATTGCGCGGTTAGCGCCAAATAAAGGGGAAGGGGAAACAGTGAGTGTGAACGGAAAGACCGTTGGTTATGTACTCGAAGGGCAGCATTTCAGTAACGACGGTTATTTCTGGAGCCGTCCTTCTGCCGTGGGTTATAATGCGGCCGGTAGCGGTGGCAGCAACAAAGGACCTACCAATCCTGATTACCTGAACGATGTGCAGGCAAGAATTGATACGTTCCTCGTGCACAACCCGGGTGTTAAGAAGGCAGATATTCCTTCGGAACTGGTCACTGCTTCAGGCGGCGGACTGGACCCTGATCTTTCGCCCGCGGGAGCTAAAGTACAGGTAAAACGGGTTGCGGCTGCGCGTAAGCTGCCGGAGGAAAGGGTCAGCAACCTGGTGGACCAGAGCATCCAAAAGCCTTTTCTTGGCCTGTTTGGCACAGAGCGGGTCAATGTACTGAAATTAAATATTGAGCTGGATAAACTGAAATGAACACCTTGTGCTGAGGTTAAATGCTGCGACTCATGTGGATGAGCGCAGCTTATTTTATAGCTTTGATAACTAAACATACACGGCTATGCCCGAACCGGAAAAGAATGCTGAACATTTTTTGGACCTGATCCGAAAATCCCGGCGGGGCAAGTTTAAGATATATATCGGGATGAGCGCAGGGGTGGGCAAGACCTACCGCATGTTGCAGGAGGCCCGCAGCTTGTTGCGCAACGGGGTGGATGTAAAGATCGGGTATATCGAAACACATAGCCGTAAGGAAACGCACGAATTGCTGGATGGGCTGCCGGTCATCCCGAGGCGGCAATTATTCTATAAGGGAAAAGAGCTGGAAGAACTGGACGTGCAGGCCGTATTGAACCTGCACCCGGAGATCGTGATCGTGGATGAGCTGGCGCATACCAATATCGAAGGCAGCAAGAATGAGAAACGCTGGCAGGATGTGATGGATATACTGGATGGGGGGATCAATGTGATCAGCGCCGTCAATATACAGCATATTGAAAGCCTGAACGAGGAAGTAAAACGCATTACGGGTATCGATGTGGCGGAACGGATACCGGACAGCGTATTGCAGCAGGCCGACGAAGTGGTGAATATCGACTTGACGGCGGATGAACTGGTGACCCGGTTGAAAGAGGGTAAGATATATGCGCCGGATAAAGTGGCTACGGCGCTAAAGAATTTTTTCCAGTCGGAAAAGATATTGCAATTGCGCGAACTGGCGCTGAAGGAAGTCGCCAGCCAGGTGGAGCGGAAGATTGAAACGGAGCTTCCGCGCAATATGCATATTCGTACGGAGCGCTTTATGGCCTGTATCAGCAGCAATCATGAAATTGCTAAAATGGTGATACGCAAAACGGCGAGGCTGGCATCGTATTATCATTCGAAATGGTACACGTTGTATGTGCAGACGCCACGGGAAGATGGGAATAAAATAGGACTGGCGGCGCAACGGCACCTGATCAATAATTTCAAGCTGGCCACGGAACTGGGGGGTGAAGTGATTAAGGTGAAGCATAACAATATTGCCCGGGGCATCATTGAAACGGCCGAACAGAAATCGATTACCACGATATGTATCGGTAAGCCGCATCTTAATCTCTTTAATGTAATTTTGAGCACCGCGGTATTTAATCAATTGCTTACTAAATTATCGGAAGCGGACATTGATATTGTAATTCTGTCATAATATGGGAATGCGTTTAAAGACGAAATTATCATTGGGACTTGGGTTTTTGTTCGTGGTTATCGTAACCTTCGGGATACTGAGTCTTTATTATATCAACCGGCTGGGTAGTGACACGGAAAAGGTATTGACGAATAACCATGAATCGCTGGTCTATTGCAATAATATGCTGAAGGCGCTGGAAAACATTCCTATCCGCAAAGACGCAATCCAATTGCTCGAAGACAACCTGAAGAAGCAGGAAGGGAATATAACCGAGATGGGAGAAAAAGAAGCCACGCAGGAATTGCGCAGGAATTTCACTGAATTAAAAGCCGATCCTTCCGATTCTTCCAATTATCCTGAAATACGGCAATCGATTATCCAGATACAGGACCTCAATGAGATGGCCATCCTGCGCAAGAACGCGGTGGCGCAGAAAACGGCGGATAACGGGCGGCTCTGGCTTACTATTATCTTTACCGTACTTACCCTCGTATCGTTCTCTTTTATCTTTAATCTGCCGGGTATTATCTCCGGGCCCATCCGTTCACTGGCAGAGGGTATAGAAGAAATCGCCAATAAGAATTACAGTAAGCGTATCTATCTTCAGAAAGAGGATGAATTCGGTGATCTTGCGCATGCTTTCAACACGATGGCCGAAAAACTGGATGGCTATGAGCACAGCACCATTGCGGAATTGCAGTTTGAAAAAAGCAGGATAGAAACCATTATCAACCAGATGCGGGACGGGATTATAGGGCTGGACACCAAACGGAATATTCTTTTTCTCAACGTGGTGGCGCAGCACCTGCTTGGTTTGAAGGAGCAGGATATCATCGGTAAGTATGCGCCCGATGTGGCGCTTAAAAATGATTTGATGCGCACCCTGCTGCAGCCGGAAGTGGATAAGAAAGACCTGAAAATATATGCGGACAACAAGGAAAGCTATTTCAACCGGGATGTGCTGAATGTGACGAGCAAAGAGGAAGTGATCGGGCAGGTAATCGTGTTGCGCAATATCACGCTTTTTCATGAGCTGAACGAAGCAAAAACGAATTTTATCGCTACCGTATCGCATGAATTGAAAACACCTATCTCTTCCATTAAGATGAGCGCCCGGCTGCTGACCGATAACCGGAACGGCTCGCTGGAAGAGGGACAGAAAGAATTGATCTATAGCATCCGCGATGATGCCGACCGGCTCCTGAAGATTACCGGTGAATTATTGAATATGGCCCAGGTGGAAACGGGTAATATCCAATTGAAGCTGCAACCAACCAGCCCGGATGAGATGGTAAGCCAGGCGGTGCAGGCCGTGCAATTCCAGGCGCAGCAGTCGGGTGCGGTGATGCGGGTGCAGCTACAGCCCGGGCTTCCTCCTATCAGCGTAGACGCAGAAAAAACTACGTGGGTATTGATCAACCTGCTGACCAATGCCATTAAATATTCGCCTTCTCCGGCTACGATAGAAATCAATGTGTATCGCCGCGAGGGCGAAATTGAATTCAGTGTGAAGGATTATGGCAAGGGCATCGAAGAAAAGTACCTGCCGCGGATATTTGACCGTTATTTTAAAGTACCGGGCAGCCAGTCCGGCAGCGGTACGGGTCTTGGGTTGGCGATTTCGCGCGAGTTTATAGAAGCGCAGGGCGGCAGTATCCGCGTCAACAGCCAACCGGGAGAGGGAAGTATATTTACCTTTGCGTTTAAGGCATAAAAAACTTTCCTAATAAATATATATGAAACGATTACCCGTATTGGCACTGGCATTTTTTCTTTTTAATACGATTTCCAAAGGACAGCAAACAGGCGCCGTTCCCGATGTTAAAAGCAAACCTTTTGTGCTCGGTGAGATTGTCGAGATACCCTCGCAGCAGCTATCCGAAAAAAGAGTATTGAATATTTACCTGCCGGAAGGATACCGGCAGGATGACACTACAAGGTATTCCGTTATCTATCTCCTGGATGGTTCGGCGGATGAAGATTTTATTCATATCGCGGGATTGGTGCAATACCTGAATTTTCCCTGGATTAATACATTGCCGAAATTGATTGTCGTTGGTATTGCCAACGTCGACCGGAGAAGGGATTTCACTTTTCCGACCACGGTCGAAAAAGACAAGAAAGATTATCCTACTACCGGCAGCTCGCGGGCGTTTATTGCTTTTATTGAAAAGGAGTTGCAACCATTTATCGAAAGGAGGTACCGGGTCAACCAATCAAAAACCATTATCGGCCAATCGCTGGCAGGACTTTTGGCCGCGGAGATACTGTTGGAGAAACCTTCTCTTTTCAGTACCTATATTATCATCAGTCCGAGTTTGTGGTGGGACAATGGTTCGCTGTTATCTAAACAGGCGGCGGTCTTACAACCGGGTTTCAACCAGCCAACTGCTATTTATGTGGGTGTGGGGAAAGAGGGCTCCATGCCGGGAAAGGAAAAGTATGTGATGGAGGACCAGGCGAGACAACTGGCAGACAAACTAAGTAAGGCCGGGAATAAAAATACCAGGGTATATTTCGATTATCTTCCCAAGGAGACCCATGCCACTATCGAGCACCCGGCTGTTTTCAATGCCTTCAGGCTGCTCTATCCCGCACCGGCCCACTGAACCTGGAATGCAGGGAACGGGTATTGGTAAAAATTGCGGAACGGGTCATGAGGTTTAGCAAAATCTGCCACAGGCAATAACCGTTAAGCTGTTTTTTGCAAAAAAGAAGCAGGGGGGGAACCTGTTTAAAGCGTTTGAGGGTATTAACCATTGGATGCCGGCCATGGTAGCGAAATGCAATTATGCATGGGCGCCTTAATCCCCGGGGGCCAGGTAGAGGAGCCAGCTTACCTGCACAACCCAATCCACAGGCAGCCCATACAGTTAGTGATTTATTTTCATGCGTAAGTAACGTGTATCCACCCCCTCTGTGGGGTGTGCGTTACCGGGGCATAGGAGGTAAAATGCGACATCTTTACAAAATCAAAGTAATTTATTTAGCCTCCTGTAAGTAGTATGCTCTACTTACCGGTTTACCGTACTACTACGTACGAAATACCGTATCATCCCTCTTTTTTACGGGCGTATAATAACGGAAATTAGTAATTGTAAGGTATGTCCTTTAAACTCTTAGCCTATGTCTGTTGAAATTAAAGTGGTTGTAGCGGATGAACATCGTTTATACCGCGAAGCGCTGGCGAAAATGCTTCAGCGCCAGGGTTTTTTTGTAATGGGAGCTGCTGATACTCCCGCAGAATTAATGGAATCTCTTCCTCCTGCTCATCTTCCTGATATCGCTATTATAAGCTACAAATCTACCAAGCCCTCCACGCTTTCCACCGCGCGATGGCTGAAAGAACATTACCCGGAGGTGAAAGTGTTGGTCATTACCCTGTACAACAACTTGTTGCCGGTAGGTGAGTTCCTGCGTTCGGGAATTGAGGGGGTGGTGATAAAATCGCATGCCGATCCGGGTCAAATCGTGAGTGCCCTGCAGGCGATTTATAGCGGCTCTGTATTTTATTCTTCCTGAAGATAGTAGTGTGATTAATTTGTATCGGGAGTGCTCCCGTGCTGGTTATAATTATGGCAGACGTACACAAGGAATTTGCGTATGGTGCGCCCGTCTTTTTTAATAAGAATGGGAGGAAGGGTGGTGACACTGTCAAAATGATGCGAAATATTGGGAGGGAAGTTATCATTTTTGGTGCTCTCATCCTCTAAATCGTTCTTGGAATCAATGAAAAGGGCGGTCTTGCCCGTCAGTCCTGAAAGGTCGGAACCTATATAGTCAAACTGGAGCGCCCGCTGACCGATAATATTGCTGCTGTAGACCATTTCATCCAGGTAGAAATTCAATACTGCGGAGGTTTTATAATCATCGGCCGAAAAGACAAAGCTGCCGGGATAGCGTGCCTGGACAAGTTCTACCTGCCGGGCCAGTTCTTTCCAGCCCACCCAGGTATCGTCGGAGCGGATGCTCACCGGGTAAAATACCACTTCGACGGCCAGCACCAGGTGCACCAGCAGCGAAAACAATACCTGGTAGCGAATCCATTTCATGTTAAAATACCTGCTGATCCAGATAATGCCGGTGATATAGGCGGGCATCATCCAGTTGAGCTTTACCCAATAAATAAAGGAGATGCACAAAAACCCGAGGAATACGGGAATAAAAAAGCAGAACAGGAAGAGCTGTTCGGCCGAAACCGCGGAAAGCCGGGTACGGTATTTTTTTACTGCCTTAAAAAGGAAGTAGAACAGGGCGAAGAAAAGGATAGGCATCAGGATGGCCGACTGGTGTCCCAGCACGCCCAGGAAATTGGTAGGGGTGAAGCTGTTGCCGCCAATAGAGGCAGCCCTGCCGGCCGATTGAAATTTGAAAGAGGCAAAACCATTCTGCACGTTCCAGATAATAACGGGCGATATCGTAAGCAGGAAAAGCAGCAGCGCCAGCCAGGGCCACGGGGAAAGCAGCCGCCTGCGATAGGTATTGGATAGCAGGAGAAATAAAAACGCGCCCGCAGGAAGGAATACGGCGGTGTATTTGCTGTCAAAGGCCAGCCCCATCAGGAGACCGGTCCAGACCCAGTATATTTTTTTATCCAGGAACAGCGCATGGTGGAGGGCCACCAGCGAAAGGGTCCAGCATAAAATAAGGGGGGTATCGGGGGTAGAAATAAGCGATAATATGGTGACCATGAAGGTAGAAAAGAACAGCAAAAGCGCTTTTTGCACCCCATGTTTGCTTAAAAAGCATTGGGCCAGCTTGTAAAAGGCGAGGATGGAGCAGGAGGTAACGACAAAATCGGCCAGTTTGAGCACAAAGACCTTTTTGCCAAAGAGAAACGTAAATAATTTCAGGCACCAGGCGATGGCCGGGGGGTGATCGTAGTAGGAAAGGGCCGGATGCGCACTATAGAAGTAGTAATAAGCATCCTGTGGCATCATCCCCATCAGGCCGATAAAAGCAAAGCGCAGGACCAGGATAAGCAACACTGCCAGCAGGATAATGCCCTGTTTTTTATCCCTCCTGAAGATATTCAATGCGTCCATATTCATTTTCACAAGGTCAATAGCTGTGAAGGGATGAAATTATCACTCATTTTCCTTTTTATCATATCAACGCAGTGTTTTTCTTTTGATTGCAGTCATTTTCACTATAAACACGATCTTTCATGAATTGTTCCGGCAAAAGGGAAATCCTGCCGGGCCTCAAAAAAAACTGTCCCAAAACATCGTTTTGGGACAGTTTAGTATTTTAAACCTTTCAGGAGCTTTTACCATTTATCGACTTCTTCATCGTTGCCTGATGATATGCCATTGCTGCTAATGCTGCTAACTACTGCTGTTTCTGCTACCGGGACCGGGGCTGCTACAGGAGTTGGGGTAACGGCAGCGGCGACAACTGTTACTGTTTCTTCAGATTCACCGTCTGTTGGGGACTGCTGATCATGATTGTAAGCGTCAAAATCAAAATCAGGCATCAGGTCTGTTTTTACATAATCAACTGCTTCTCCCAATGCTTTGATGAACTTATTAAAATCTTCTTTGTACAAAAAGATTTTGTGCCGGTCGTAACCTTCTCCTTCAAACTTCTTCCGACTTTCAGTAATGGTAAGGTAATAATCGTTGCTTCGGGTAGCTCTCACATCAAAAAAGTAAGTTCTTCTTTTCCCAGCCCTGATGCGTTTGCTATAAACGCTTTCCATCCTTTTGTCATTGTTTTCGTACGCCACAGTAGTTATGATTTTTCAGTTAACAGAATGTGTTTAATAATTAGTTACAAATATAATATTGTTTTGGAATTGGCAAAATTTACCAAAGCTTTTACAGTATTGATTTTTAGCCGATCGCGTATAACTACGAAGTTTTGCCCGGCGGAGGCGCCGGGGACCGTGGCAGGCATGAGCTGTTGCAGAGGGCGCGTTGCCCCAAAAGCTGCTGTGGTAAAGGGTTAGCGCCTGTTGTGCTGGTTGTGTCATAGGGGGAAACCCTCACGGGTAAATGGAACCGGGTTCCCCGCCGTTGCCGACCTCCTGTTGTTGCTGTTGTTGCTCATAGAGATAGCGGTAGTACCCGTTTTTGGTAAGCAGCTCCTGGTGCGTCCCCTGCTCTGCTATCCTGCCCTCGTCCAATACGATAATTGTATCGAAATCGAACAGGGAGAAGATCCGGTGGGTGATGATGATGGCTGTTTTATTTTGCAGGAAGCGATACAGGTTACCGATAATCTCCTTTTCCGTCTTGGCGTCCACGGCGCTCAGGCAGTCGTCAAACACCACTATACGGGGGTTTTTGATCAATGCCCGGGCAATGGAAATGCGTTGTTTCTGGCCGCCGCTGAGTGTCACGCCCCTTTCGCCAATCAGGGTATTGTATTTCTCGGGGAAGCCCTGGATTTCCTTTTCCACGCTGGCGTAGCGGGCGGCCTGTTCTACGAGTTCGAAGGAGCTGTCCTTTACGCCGAATTTGATGTTATTGGTAACCGTATCGCTAAACAGGAATACGTCCTGGGGCACATAGCTGATCTGTTCGCGCAGGCTTTTTAGCTCTATATGACGGATATCGGCGCCGTCGAGCGCTATGTTGCCGGCTACCGGGTCGTACATCCGGAGCAGGAGCTGTGCGATGGTGGATTTACCCGTACCTGTGCGCCCGATAATGGCTACTTTCTGCCCTTTTTTAATGTGAAGGGTAAAATCCTTAATAGCGTGGATGCCGGTGTCGGGGTATGTAAAATTTACATTGTTGAAGAGGATGTCGCCCTGTAGTACGGGGACTATGGCCCGGGGGCTGTTGGCGATAAGCGAAGGGGTATCGAGAAACTCATTCAAGCGTTTCTGGGACGCGGCGGCCCGTTGGATCATGCTGGCCGTCCAGCCGATGGCACTTACGGGAAAGGTGAGCATGGTGACGTACATGACAAACTCGGCGATGGTGCCCACGGTTACGCCGGGCACGTGGCGGAGGGCATAAATACCTCCCATCATGATCGTTAGCAGGGTGCTTAACCCGATGAGCAACCCCATTGCGGGAAAGTAAATCGATTCCACTTTCGCCAGCCCAATGGCATTGTCTTTATAGTCCACGCTGTTCTTCTGAAAGAACCCCCTCATGGCTTTTTCCTGTACAAAGGATTTGATGACGCGGATGCCGGAATACGACTCCTGCGCGGTCGTGGTGAGGTCGGAGAGCAGGGCCTGTATGCGTTCACTTTTTTTGTGGATGATGGTGTTGACGTAGTAAATAGTGATGGCGAGGATGGGCAGGGGGGACAATACGTACAGGGTAAGGTCTTTATTCTCCTTTATCATAAAGAAAAGGCTGAAGCCGATGGTGGCGGCGAGGTTGATGAGATACATCACCGCCGGGCCGGTGTACATGCGTACGCGGCTTACGTCTTCCGTAATGCGGTTCATCAGGTCACCGGTGCTGTTGCGCTTGTAAAAGGCGGAATCCAACTGCTGGTAATGCCGGTAAATCTCGTTTTTCTGGTCGTATTCAATATGCCGGCTCATTACAATAATCGTTTGCCGCATCAGGAACATAAAGAAACCGCCGAGCAGGGCCAGCACCAGCAGGGTGATGCCGCAAAGGATAAGCTGGCCGCCAAAGCTTTGGTGGCTGCTATCGAGGAAGTGAATCAGCTTTTGTACCAGTACGTCGTATTCGGAGGAATGGCGCGGCCCGTTGCCCCGGCCGGGCTGTATGGCCTGGTTTACCCGGTCGACCACATAGCCCGATAGCTGTGGGCTGAGGATACGGAAGTAGTTGGACAGGATGATGAACACAAGGCCCAGCAGCAATCGCCAACGGTACTTCAGGAAGTATTTATTAACAGCGCGAAGATTTTTCATGAATAGGCAAAGATACGCAAGGCATTTAAAAAACTATTTTGTTAAATAGCACTGCAAACCTATTTTTGCGCCGGAGAGATGGCAGAGCGGTCGAATGCGGCGGTCTTGAAAACCGTTGAAGTGAAAGCTTCCGGGGGTTCGAATCCCTCTCTCTCCGCAGACCCGTATTGGAGGTGCTTCCGGCTTTGCCGGAAGCATTTTTTGTTCCCGGTAAAGCCCCTTCTATGAGTTCACCGCAGGTAATTATTGGCAAAAACTGTGATCTACATAGACTTTATTACCATTGGAATTGATATAGTAACAACCTCCCCGCGGACCAGTGATATACGTTCTGCGTTTCGACGAACGGGACGTGCTGCGAGAGGCAGCTTGTTCGCGGCGGGCCTCGGCCTGTTGCTCTTTTTTAATGGCGGCGGCATACACCGGGTCAATCTCGAATTTGGCGTATCGCCGGCTTTTCAAGATGCTCATTTCCTCGTCTGTAGCCTTCAGCTTATATAGACTGTCTACATAGTCACTGGTATGTATGATCCCTTCTACACCGGGCAGGCCTGGAACTGTTACGTAGGCTGTCCCCCCATCATCGGCATCTTCTACTTTTACATAAGTACCAAAATAAAGCTTTCCCATGGTATGCCCGCCGTCTATAGCCGTCTCACGAATTATTATAAATGGCTTGCTGATAAAACAATAACCTTTTACCAGCGCTGCAAGCCGCTCCTTTTCATCGTTAACTTTCACTATACTATCCACGATCTTTTGTTCATGTGCCGGGATCGTATTATTATAGGCTTCATAGGCATCCATTTCTTTCTGATAATATTCCACTGGCCAGGACGGTTCCTGGTTTCTTATAAACATTATTTCAGCGGAAGTCCCATTGAAGCCTACTCTTTCCCAGGCTCTTGCCCGTTTGAGATCCTGGTCCAGGTCACGCTGTATAAACAGGATGTGTGTGATCCAGCGGCTGGTGATCTCTTCTTTCGGGACACGCAGCTGCTGTACGGATATACCAGCAATGACGGTGTCTTTTAGCCAGGATGGTTTCGGAGTCATCTGCTGGGCGCTGGCGTTCAGGTAAAGACATTGGATACATACAAAGAGTAAGACTTTGATATGCCATTTCACTATTGCATAGAGCATACGTAACGAGGTTAGGGTGAAAAGGATCAAGAGGTGTAAAGCAAAGCTAAGAATTAATATTTTACGGATTCGGCGGATTTACCGGAAAGTGTAGTCTTCAAAGAAGAACGGGGATAACGTTTGGTCAATGCCTTCGGTGTAATAGACGGGAAAAAATAAAACGTTACATCCTGGACGCTGGAAGGCAGCTGCAGTACTGTATTGAGCATATTATATTGGCTTCCCGGCAACCAATTACTCATCCAAACCCGCCATCCGCTCAGTAAAAAGTTATAGGCTCAGCATATATGGTTAATTTCAATGCGTATGATCGCTATTTTCAGGAAAAACGTATTGCTGGCTGTCCTTTGTGTGGTTTGTCAAACCAGTTTTGCACAAAGAACCTGGGATGTAAAAAGTAGCCGGAATGCTTTCCAGTCTCACCTGCATGCCGGGTATAAATACCTGAACCCTGATCGTGAGCGGGCATTGCTGGAATTCCAGTCTGCTATTCAGATAGCGCTGGAATTAGACGATAATGAACTCATCGCAGAAGGGTTTGCAGGCGCCGCCCAGGCATTATGGTATGCAAATGATTTTCGCGGCGCCATTGACAGCATGGAGCTTTCGGTGCAATATTTCAGGAAAACATCATCGGTAGAAGATGCCTCGGGAGCGCTCCGTATGTTAAGTAACATTTATGATGAACACGGAGATTATGAAAAAGCATTTGTGACTATCCGGGAAGGGCTGG
>DASYCT010000379.1:0-6406 GCA_036500065.1 Chitinophagaceae bacterium
GGGGCCGAGGGCGAAAATGATGAACATGACCCAGGGCGTTACCTTGTGCCGGTCTTTGGTATTGACGGCTTCGCCATGTTTGTGTTCGTACACATAAATGGAGCCATCTTCGTAGGTATCAAAATGCTTGTGCGGTTTGCTTTTCCAGGCCCGGAACAAACCCCATACGCCGTAGACAAGGCCGAACAGGAGCAATACCCAACCGGCAATGCCACCACGCACATTTTCCAATCCCTTTATTTTGGAGAGCGACCAGCCGAGCGCGGCCCCGCCCAGTCCCAATACCACCGAGCTCCATACATGACCGCAACCGCAAACGATGGTCCATAGCAGCGTCTTGCCATAGCCCCAACCGCGGGATTTTGACAGGGCCACGAAGGGAATATAATGATCCGGTCCCGTCAGCGTGTGCAGGCAGGCGATGGTGATGGCCGTTATGATCAGTATGCCCATTTCAGTGTGCATAGGCTATGGGTTTTGAGGTGTTGACTGCAGGCATAAGCAATTGCGCCAATCGCTTCAGGCAATTGAACAATTGTTCCGCTTTATAGCCAAGCAGGCGAATGACCAGCCCGCTGACGGGGGCGGCGGTAATGCCGTATATGATCCCGGGTTGGGTAGACAACCAGTCGTTTAGCTGTCGTAGTATTTCTTCTGTAACGGGGTGCCCGTCGAGGTAAATAAGACTTGCCTGGTGGGTAAATCCTTCCCATAATCCCAATGCGGTGATATCGACGGAAGAAGGCGTGATAAGCATGTTTTCGCGCAACACTAATTTCTGGCCGAGGAATACATCGGTCATGCTATGGTAATGAGAAAAAAGAAATACTTCGCCATTGCCTTTCCTGCCACAGGTGAGCACTTCACCCCAAACCAGGCGGCAGCCGGTCGAAAGATGGATATGATTGCGGGTAGTAAAAACGGCTTTCTCGTGGGGAACGGAGGGATGGGGCAGAAAACAAAAGGAAGAACCGGGCTGCATCGATACGTCCATTCGTTGGGTAGCGCCCTTTTTCATATTGAACAGCCGCTGGTAGGATTGGGTGTGCAGGTGCAGGGAATTGTTTTCCGCCAGTTCGATCTTCATCGTGTATTCGTCTTCGTCGAGTATGCCGGGCGAAGAACTCATCAGCATGAGTTGCAGTGTATGGTCCTTTTTATCTTCCGTTATATTAGCCACTTTAAACGGAGGCGTGCAGAACGCATTTTTTAGGTACGTGCTGTTGCCTCTCAACCCGGTTTGTATGTGCAGGGCGGCAATCACCGGCAGAGCAGGGGTTCTTCAACGGTTTCGAGCAGGGCGTATCTTTTTATCCAGGCAATCACGGTATCGAGTCCTTCGAGGCTCATGAGGTTAGTGAACACAAAGGGATTGCCTTTGCGCATGGCGCGTGCATCGCGTTCCATGACGCCGAGGTCGGCCTGCACATAAGGCGCCAGATCGATTTTGTTGATCACCAGCAGGTCGGAGCGCGTGATGCCGGGGCCGCCCTTGCGGGGTATCTTATCGCCTTCGGCCACATCGATGACAAAGATGGTGATGTCGGCCAGCTCGGGACTGAAGGTGGCGGAAAGGTTGTCGCCGCCGCTTTCAATAAAAATAATATCAAGGCCTGGGAAGCGACCGGCCATTTCTTCTACTGCTTCGAGGTTCATGCTGGCATCTTCACGGATGGCAGTATGCGGGCAGCCGCCGGTTTCCACACCGATGATGCGTTCGGCAGGCAGCAGGCTGTTCCGGGTGAGAAACTCGGCGTCTTCTTTGGTGTAAATATCGTTGGTGATAACGGCGATGCTGTAGTCGTTGTTCATGTGGCGTGACAATCTTTCTATCAGGGCGGTTTTACCAGAACCGACAGGACCCGCAATACCGATTTTTATATACTTTCTTTCTGTCATAGTTTTTTGTTTAGCTCATATATAACCTGGAATACAATTGCTCATGCTGCATGGCCCGTATATCGAAGCCGGTGCAGCAAAGTCCTATCTTATCTTCATCCGGGCAGAGTGATTGCTGCACCAGTTGTTCGATCAGCGGGTGCAGGGAAAACAACAATTCCTGTCCTTCCTGCTGGCCGAGGGGGATCAATTTGACGCTGTTGGTGACCATGCCTGCGGCGGCATTGTAATAAAAACCGCTGAGGGCATCGGCTTTGGGTATTTGCAGGGCCTGTGCATACAGGCCGAAGGCAATGCAGTAATGACCGACGGCCTGTTGGCGGGCAATGGCATCTTTATAAAAAGCACCGGCAGGGCAATTACACAGGGGCTGGAATATTTTTACGAGGCGCGTGCCGAGCTTGCGGCTGGCTTCGCGTATCTCTTTGGGTATTTTGACTGCGGTACAGGTATCGTCGAGCGCCAATAGTTTAATTCCATCTCCGGCGGCTTCCCAGGCCAGTGATACGAAGGCGGCATCGGTAAACCGGATATTGCGTTCCAGCATCTGCGTAATAAATCGACGGGCGCTGGCGGCATCGTGTATCGTTTTTTGCTGCACATAGGTTTCCAGGCCGCCGGAATGGGCATATCCCCCGATGGGAAGCGTAGAGTCTGCCAGTTGCAGAAGCGATAGAAGGTGGGGGTTATGCATCGGCTGAAGGGGTTGTGAGTTGCAGGATTTTTGAAAACAGGCTGCTGCCACTGTTGTGGCCGTGGGCAGCTACCGTCGTTTTAAGCGGCTGCAATAGTTTTCTTTTTTCGCGTGCGGGGTTGAATCCGCCGGCGGCGAGCAGGCGGAATAAGGGATCTTCGTAAGGCACGAGCAGTTCGCCGGATTCATAAAACAGGGGCAGGTGCTTGTTGCCGATCTCATAACAGACGGATGCCATTTCATAGGGGGAGCCGGGTTTTACGACAATGGTATCGCAGGGCGAAATACTTACAACTATGAGCGATTGATCGTCCTGGTACAGCACATCGTTTTCCGCCAGTGCAGGATTCTCCTGCAGAAATCGCAGGGCTATCTCCCTGCCCGAAGCGGTGCGCTTGCGGAGGATGCGTTTATTGGTTTCATGCCATTCGAGGTAGAGCCAGTCGATAAGACGGCCGTTGAGGGAAATGTTGCCGAGGACGCCTGCTTTTTGTTGAATGAGCATAGTATTCGTTTGTTGTCAGAATAAAAAATACCGTTGTGCCAGCGGCACCACGGATACCGGCTGGCAGGTGATGGGGCTGCCGTCTACTTTTACTTCATAGTTTTCGGGGTTCACTTCTATAAGGGGCGTGGCGTCGTTGTGCACGAGGTCCTTTTTGGAAATCGCCCGGCAGTTTTCTACCGGCAGGACCATCTTCTGCAACCCGTATTGCTGTACGATATTTTTTTCGAGCGATATTTTTGATACGAAAGTTGCACAGGTGGCGTACAGGGCCTTGCCATAAGCGCCAAACATGTGGCGGTAGATGACAGGCTGCGGGGTGGGGATGGAGGCATTGGGATCGCCCATCCTGCCGGCGATGATCATGCCACCCTTGATGATCAGTTCAGGCTTCGCGCCAAACAGGGCGGGTTTCCAGAGCACGATGTCGGCGAGTTTGCCCGGTTCGAGGGAACCCACATAACGGGCAACGCCATGCGTGATGGCGGGGTTCAGGGTATATTTGGACACATAGCGCTTTACCCGGAAATTATCGTTGCCGCCTGCTGCATCTTCGGGCAGGGGGCCGCGTTGTTTTTTCATTTTATCGGCGGTTTGCCAGGTGCGGGTGATTACTTCCGCCACACGGCCCATGGCTTGTGAGTCGGAGCTCATCATGCTGAAGACACCCATATCATGCAGTATATCCTCGGCGGCGATGGTTTCGGGGCGAATGCGTGAATCGGCAAAGGCCACGTCTTCGGGAACGGATTTATCGAGGTGGTGGCATACCATGAGCATGTCAAGGTGTTCGTCGATGGTATTGATGGTATAGGGTCGCGTGGGGTTGGTGGACGACGGCAATATATTCGTGTACATCGCGGCTTTGATAATATCCGGCGCATGACCGCCACCGGCACCCTCGGTATGGAAGGTATGGATCGTGCGGCCGTTGATGGCCTGTATCGTGTCTTCGAGGAAACCGGCTTCGTTGAGCGTATCGGTGTGGATGGCCACCTGTATATCGTATTTGTCGGCCACTCTTAAGGAAGCGTCTATCACGGCGGGGGTAGAACCCCAGTCCTCGTGTATTTTCAATCCCGCCGCCCCGGCTTCTATTTGTTCTTCCAGCGGTGCGGTGGTTGCGCAATTGCCCTTGCCTAAAAAGGCAAGGTTCATGGGAAAAGCATCGGCGGCTTCCAGCATCCTGCGTATGTTCCATGCGCCGGGAGTAACGGTGGTAGCATTGGTGCCGTCGGCGGGACCGGTGCCCCCGCCCATCATGGTAGTGATGCCGCTAAAGAGCGCGTGATCGATTTGTTGCGGGCAGATAAAATGAATATGTGAATCGATGCCGCCGGCGGTGGCGATAAGCCCCGCACCGCCATGCACTTCGGTCGATGCGCCGATGACCATATTGGCGTCCACGCCGTCCATCGTATCGGGGTTACCGGCTTTGCCGATGCCTACTATCTTCCCGTCCTTTATGCCAATATCAGCTTTTACGATCCCCCAGTGATCGATGATCATGACGCTGGTGATCACAAAATCCAGCACACCCTCGCTGCGGCGGGCAATAGCGGATTGGGCCATGCCGTCGCGAATGGTTTTGCCGCCGCCGAACTTGCCTTCATCGCCGTAGACGGTATGATCTTTTTCGATTTCGATGAATAGTTCGGTATCGCCTAACCGTATTTTATCACCGGTCGTGGGGCCATACATATTGGCGTATTTTACCCGATTGATGGACAGGCTCATGGTTGTTTGTTTTTGGTATCACCGTTAACGAGGTTGCGGAAGCCGTGTACCTGGCGCTTGCCGCCATAGGTAACCAATTCGATTTCTTTTTCTTCGCCCGGTTCGAAGCGAACGGCTGTGCCGGCGGGTATGTTGAGCCGCATGCCCAATGCTTTTTCCCTGTCGAAGGTCATTTGGCGGTTCACTTCAAAGAAATGAAAATGCGAACCGATTTGTACGGGCCGGTCGCCAGTATTGATGACGGTTAGCTTTACCGTGGCGCGGCCGGCATTGGCGATGATGGGGTCGGTTTTTAGAATATATTCTCCGGGTATCATAAGTTTATCTTTTATATTGTTTAGGGTGAGCCACCCCTGAAGGGCGACCCACCCTGAGAACTAGCGAATAGGATCGTGTACGGTGACAAGTTTTGTTCCATCGGGGAAGGTGGCTTCGATTTGAATATCGTGGATCATTTCGGGGATGCCTTCCATAACGTCTTCACGCGACAGGATGGTAGCGCCGTAGTGCATCAGTTCGGCCACTGATTTTCCGTCGCGTGCGGCTTCCTGGAGGCGGCTGCTGATAAGAGCGATGGATTCCGGGTAATTCAGTTTGAGCCCTCTTGCCTTGCGTTTCTCCGCCAGTTCGCCGGCGAGAAAGATCAATAGTTTCTCAGTTTCCCTGGGTGATAAATGCATGTCGATGAAATTAAGCGTTATTTTTTACCTGTATGATTTCCGCGGCAATGCTCACAGCGATTTCTTCCGGCGTCTGGCTATGGATGGCAAGGCCAATGGGGGAGTGAATGCGGTTGAGCAATTCAGCGCTGATGCCTGCAGCGGCATAGCTGGCCAGGAGCTGCCCGTTTTTTGTTTTACTGCCCAGCAGCCCGAAATACTTAAATGATTTCGTCATCAGGGCCCGCACAGCGATATCGTCGGTACGATAGCCCAGGGTCATGACCACTACGTAATGGTGATGGGCATTGGGGGTGATGAGGCGGGACAACTGGCTATAGTCGGGGATGATGATCTTTTCATGGGCGGCCCCGTTTTGTTCGAGCGTATGCAGTTTCGTTCTTGTTTCATACACGCGGATATAAAAATCCATTGAGCTCATGATCCGGGAGAGTGCAAGCGAGCAGTGACCGCCGCCGATGATAAAAAGCTGGTTTTTAAACCCGGTTTTTTCTTTGTATTCCCATTCGTCTTCCGAAACATACGTAAAAAGAAAATCCTTTGTCATCGTCGCCGATAGGAAGAATTGCAGCCCGGAGGGTGATATTTTCAATATGCCGGTCTGCACCTGCTCCAGCGAACCGATGATTTGCCCGATGGTAAGCGCGTCTTCCTGTCGCACGCGGTACAACAGGATGGTTTGCCGGCCCGAACAGATCATGCCGCTTTGGTTTTTGGGGGCGGCTTTATCGTGTATTTGCTGGTGGAGCGAAATCGTGTCTTCGTGCACGCTCAACTGGTCTTTGGCCATTTCAGTGAACTTATGTTCCATGACGCCGCCGCCGATGGACCCTTGCAGTTTGCCGGAAGCGGTGACGGCCATGAAAAAGCCCTGCCGGCCGGGACTGCTGC
>DASYCT010000380.1:0-2857 GCA_036500065.1 Chitinophagaceae bacterium
CAGTCATTTTCTTTTTTCCTTCCAGTTGTAATTCGGTTACATAGATATACCCGTCGGCCGCAGTGTATTTCAACCAGGTCTTATGGTCGGTCTGCCATTCCAGCGACCGTGCAGTGGAGGCGGCATGTTCTTTTTTTGCCCCGTATATCTTCAGCGTTTTGCCCTGCAATTGGGTAAACGCACCGGGATAAGGAGAAAGGCCCCGGATAAGATTGTATATATCGTCTACCGGCCGCGTCCAGTCTATTTTGCAGGTTTCGGTGAAGATTTTAGGAGCATGCTTCACTACCGCCAACCCACTACTCACCTGTGGTTTTTCTACCAGCGTTCCTTCGGCCAATCCTTTGATAGTAGTAACCAATAGCTGCGCGCCTGTTTCCTTCATCCGGTCATGCACTTCACCGGCCGTCTCATCATCGCCGATGGGAAAGCTTTCCTGCAGTAATATATTTCCCGTATCGATTTCGTGCTGCAATTTGAAGGTGGTGACCCCCGTTTCTTTCTCCCCATTAATGACTGCCCAGTTGATGGGCGCC
The DNA here is from genome assembly GCA_036500065.1 of Chitinophagaceae bacterium. Taxonomy (GTDB): domain Bacteria; phylum Bacteroidota; class Bacteroidia; order Chitinophagales; family Chitinophagaceae; genus JACMLD01. The sequence goes on from DASYCT010000380.1 coordinate 537, forward strand.
GCGCCGCGGTATTGCGGCAACAATGATCCATGCAGGTTAATAGTGCCCATAGGGGGCATATCCCATACCAGTTCCGGCAACATCCTGAATGCCACCACAACCTGTATATCGGCTTTCAATGCCCGCAATGTTTCGAGAAACTCCGGGTTCTTCAGCTTTTCAGGTTGCAGAATGTTCAATCCCTGTGCTGCCGCGTACTGTTTTACCGCGCTTTGCGTGAGCTTCATGCCCCGACCTGCCGGTTTATCGGGCGCGGTGATGACACCCACGATAGTACCACCGGCTTTTACCAAGGCATCGAGGGAGGCGACGGCAAATTCGGGTGTGCCCATAAAGACGATGCGGAGGTCTGCGAAACTGCTCATTATTCAAAATCAGGATAAAGTAAATATTTCTTTCGTAGCTGTTTGAACTGTGTCAATGCGGGTTCCCATGTCTTACGTATCTCCGCTTCGCTTTTGCCGTCTTTTAGCTGCTGCATCAGCTGGTCATTGCCCGCCAGCTTATTAAAAAAAGAATTTTCCGGGTTGCCCGATTTGGGCAGGATGAAAAAAGAATCTTTTACCGGGAACAGGCGCCAGGCTTCCAGCAGCCATTTCAATTGTACTTTATTGTCCACTTCTTTCAATACGGCTTCGGGGCTGCCGCTGATATTCCAGCCATAGCAGGTTTCGCCGTAATGCTTGGAGTTTTTAGCGCCTTCATTGGGCTTTGGGACGAATGAGTAAAGATTTTTTGGCAGCAGCGGGTGACCGAATACCTGGAAGGGTTTGTCGGTGCCGCGTCCTTCACTCAATACCGTGCCTTCAAAAAAGCAGGTGGAAGGATAGAGATAGATCGATTGTATATCGGGCAGGTTGGGGGATGGTTTTACCGGCAATATATACTTGCTTTTGTGATCATAGTTCAGGCATTTGATAACCATGAAATGAAACGGCGTATCGGCTGAATTCTGCGCCTGCCGGTAATAATCGTATACCTCGTTAGCTTTGGCCGACAGCCATTTTTCACCTGCTACCATAAATGCATATTCACCGATGGTCATCCCGTACACGGTGGGCACCGGATCACGACCCACAAAAGAGCTGAATTTTTTATCCAGTACCGGCCCGTCTACATAAAATCCATTAGGATTGGGCCTGTCGAGTATCAACAGGGGTTTGTGCAATTCGAATGCAGCTTCCATGTATTCCTCCATCGAGGCAATAATTGTATAATACCGCACACCCACATCCTGTATGTCAAACAGGAGTATGTCCACATCTTTGAGGTCTTCTGCTGTCGGCCTTCGCTTGCTTCCATAAAGAGAGATGATGGGAATTCCCGTTTTTTCGTCCACGGTATTGCCCACTTTTTCACCCGCATCGGCCGTTCCGCGGAATCCATGCTCCGGGCCAAATATTACTTTTATAGTAATACCCAGTTTTATCAGGGTATCCACCAGCGGCGTATTGCCCACCATTGAACTTGGATTGGCGAATAAGGCGATCCTTTTGCCTTTCAGCAGGGGCACATACATCCCCATCCGTTCAGCTCCCGGTATGATTTTGGAGGAAGTGTTAATAGCAAGGGGTTTTACATTGTTCTGGGCCCGTGCAGGTGTTGCAGCTAAAGCAGCGAGCAATACGAAAAGATAAAATAATCGCTTCATCGGTTTCTGTTTTTTGAATAAAAATTAACCTGTCCCGAAGGCCCAAAGATGATGAAAAACTTTTAATGGAAAATGTAAAGATTGTTTTACTTTGCGGCTGGCCGGTCACGCCTTGGTGATTCAATGCAGTGTAGAAACTGGTCGCAACATTTACGTTTAAATTTATTTTATGCAAACAGCTAAAAGCGGCGATACGGTTAAAGTGCATTACCATGGACGCCTGGAAGACGGAACCACCTTTGACAGCAGTGAAGGACGCGAGCCATTGGAATTTGAAGTCGGCAGCGGCATGGTCATTAAGGGATTTGACGATGGCGTAACAGGAATGAATGTGGGCGATAAAAGAACGATCAACATCCCGGTAGAAGAAGCCTATGGCCCCAAGAACCCTGATATGCTGGTAGAATTTCCCAAAGCCAATTTTCCTCCCGGTATGGTTCCCGAAGTAGGCATGCGTCTGAACATGACCAGTGCACAGGGACAGGAAATACCGGTGGTTATTGCAGAAGTAGGCGATGAAATCGTGTTGCTTGACGCCAATCATCCCCTGGCCGGCGAACCGCTTATCTTCGATATCGAGCTGGTAGAAATTACCGGCGGCTCCCCTTTGATCATAATGCCTTAATACAGGACTGACTCAACGGATCATATATAAATGCAAAAGGGCATC
>DASYCT010000381.1:0-4112 GCA_036500065.1 Chitinophagaceae bacterium
TCATTTTGTCGATATCGGTACCAAACCAGCCGGTACGGCTATAAGGATCGGAGGGGTTGGCAAGATAGCAGAGCATCCAGTAGCCGAGCAGCAGGACAAGGGAAAGATAAAACGCCCCTTTGAGTCGCAGGTAATAGATAATAATGGACGCAAAGAAATAAGCGATGGCAATCCGCTGCAATACACCCAGTATGCGCACCCCATTGTTGGGATTGGAAGGGTTTACCCAGTGGATCAGGACCAGGTGGCCCTCTTTCCAGGTGACAAAGGGCCACCAGTTGAGGAAAAGCCCTACCCCGAAAATCAGGAGGGTCCGCTTAATGACTTTTTTCCAGAACTGGGCGTCGCCGCCGGCCTGCAGCCGAGGCATCGTAAAAGCCATCGCGTTGCCCACGGCAAACAGGAAAAACGGGAATACCAGGTCCGTAGGGGTCAGCCCGTGCCAGGGAGCATGGTCCAGGGGGGCATAAATGTGGTCCCAGTTGCCGGGGTTATTTACCAGTATCATCAGCGCAACGGTGGCGCCGCGAAAGACGTCGAGGGAATAATAGCGTTGTTTCACCGCATTAAGGTAGGGAGAAATATTGTTTTCATTTAATCTTTAATACCCTTGGGTTCCAAGGGCTTTTATTTCGACATAAAAAACTCGCTCCCATGCCGGTAAGAACGGTTCCCGGGCTAAGTACATCCTGCATAGACCGCAGGTTTATTCAATTATACCCGGTTGGCTCCGCCCCGGAAGAGGCCTGGCTCTATGCCAATAAGCGGATAAACCCTGTTTAAACGCTCACCCTACCCACTTTAAATGCACTAAAAGCAGACCCGCTGCCTGCGTTTTGTGTGCGATTGGTGTGCGATTAGTGTGCGATTGGTGTGCGATTAACCTAAACGAGACCCTGTCTCTTCCTAAAATGCCTTTACCCTTCATGGACCCTTTGCTGCATCTCAAAAGCCCGGCAAAAGCAAGCCGGAACGGTTTGCCAACGAATCACCGCAGCCTATACGTATATTTGTTTTACCGTTGCCGGAAGGCCGCTGGCGGTGGGATGTTCAGCAACTGACATTTCCGCTACCTTTTTATTTTATAGTTGCTTATGCACCAAAAAGTTGCATACTAAAAACACCTATATTTGCTGCCAAAATGATAAAAATAATGAGGTGGTAGGGGCGAATAACCAATGTACCCATGGTTGTTTGATAGAAGTGTCCTTAAACTAACGTGGATTATCTGTGAAGAAAACATCCTGGCTTGGTGTCATAAAAACTTGAAAGGGTTATAAAGGGTATATGCATATCCTTTGTGCCCTTTTCGCTTTATAGTTTGGCCGTGAAATAGAGTACTCGGCTAGTTATCAATTGGTTACGATCAATAATTGTGACTGAGATGGCGAAGCTGTGCAAAAAACCCAACCGGCCGGAAAACCCCGCTGGCCATGAACCGCCGGGATGGAAAGGGTTTTACAGATGAAAGAAAGTAAACTAATTTCACAGGGTTATGGCACGATTGGCAAAGCAATGGTATGCGGTTTACACCAGGCCCCGCTGGGAGAAGAAAGTGAACGAACTTTTCACCGAACGGGGCATTGAAAGCTTTTGCCCGCTCAATAAGGTGCATAAACAATGGAGCGACCGGGTAAAACTGGTGGAAGAGCCTTTATTCAAGTCATACGTCTTCGTGCATATCCCCCGCGATGAACAGGCGGAAGTAAGAATGGTGAACGGGGTACTCAATTTTGTATACTGGCTCGGTAAACCGGCAGTCATCCGGCAGTCGGAAATGGATCGCATCCGGCGTTTCCTTAACCAGCATGAAAACGTGTCGGTGGAATCGCTGGACCTGAAGCCAAACGACAACGTAGTAATCCGCTCCGGCATACTGATGGATAAAAAAGCAAAAGTACTCCGCGCTTTTGGCAACAGGGTAGAAGTGGTGATCGAGAGCCTTGGCTATAAACTCGTGGCCTATGTGAAAAAGAAGGATGTGGAAGTGATGCGCTGATAAAAAATCTGAAAGTAATAACCGATATTTTTGAACATGTACACTGAAATTACAAAATGCCGTATAAGCGGCAGTACCAACCTGGTGACCGTTTTGTCACTGGGCGAGCAATACCTGACCGGGGTATTTCCTAAAACAAAGGAAGAGAAAGTGACCAAAGGCCCGTTGGATTTGGTTTGGTGTCCCGATAGCGGCCTGTTGCAGATGAAGCAGTCGTACAGTCTCGATGAAATGTATGGCGACAACTACGGGTACCGCTCGGGGTTGAATGCCTCCATGGTAAGACACCTGCAGCAAAAAATAAATACGCTGGAGCGGCTGGTGAAACCGGTCGACAGCGACCTGGTGATCGATATAGGCAGCAACGATGCCACTTCGCTAAAAGCCTATTCCGGCAAACACCGCAAGGTGGGCATCGACCCAACCGGCAAAAAATTCAAAGAATATTATACCGATGGTATTTCACTGATACCTGATTTTTTTTCCGCCGCCGCCTTTCGGAAGAGTTTCCCCAATGACAAGGCGAAGATAATCACCTCCATCGCCATGTTTTACGACCTGGAACACCCGATGGATTTTGTAAAAGACATCGAAGCGGTATTGGCAGATGATGGGGTCTGGCATTTCGAGCAAAGCTATATGCCCAGCATGCTGCGTACCAACAGCTACGATACCATTTGCCATGAGCACCTTGAGTTTTACAGCTTCAAAGTGGTCAAGAATATGCTGGAGAAATGCGGCCTTCGTGTCGTGGATGTGCAGATGAATGCCATCAACGGTGGCAGCTTTGCCGTGACAGCCTGTAAAAAGAATGCGAAGTACGTGTCCAACACCCCTATTATCAACTGGATGCTGAAGCAGGAAGACGATATGGGGCTCGATACGCCCAAGCCCTACCGCGATTTTGAAGAAAGGGTGTTCCGCCATCGTAAAAACCTGACGGAACTGATCGAAGCACTGGTCGCCGACGGCAAGAAAATATTCGGATACGGTGCCAGCACCAAGGGTAATGTATTGCTGCAGTTTTGCGGGTTCACCAACAAGCATATACTCTATATCGCCGAAGTGAATGAAGAAAAATTCGGCTCCTTTACACCAGGTACCAATATCCCTATCATATCGGAAAAAGAAGCAAGGGCCATGAAGCCGGATTACTTTTTTGTGCTGCCCTGGCATTTCAAAAACAATATCCTTGACCGCGAGAAGGAATACATGGCGCAGGGCGGTAAATTTATTTTCCCCCTGCCCGAAATCGAGATTGTTTAACCTGTCCGAAAGAACCTCTTATCATGATAAAATCGTCATTGATCGTTGCGTGCCTGCTGGTAATAATTACTGCCATGAGCTCCTGCGGGAGTACACGGAAATTGCAGTACATGCAGGGAGCGTTTGACACGGCCCGGTTGTCTGTTTACAATATCCCGCAACCCATCATACAAAAAGGGGATTTATTAAGCATAAGCGTCAACAGCGAAAGCCCCGCCGCTTCCGCCGTTTACAACCAGGGTACGGTAACGACGCCGGCTGCTACTGCCGGCACCCTTAGTGGTGCGCCCGCTTCCACGGGTGTCACGGGAGGCGGCTACCTGGTGGACCCTAACGGTAATATACAGTTCCAGAGCCTGGGCGATGTGCATGTGGAAGGGCTTACCAAGCTGCAACTTACCGCACTGCTCGATTCGGCCCTGCAGGTATATCTTACCAAACCGTATTGCACGGTGCGGTTTCTCAACTATAAGATTACGCTTATCGGCGATGTCACACGGCCCGGTGTTTACGCCATACCGTCCGAGCAGGTGACCCTGCTGGAAGCGATCGGCCTGGCAGGCGATCTCAATATCACTGCCCGGAGGGACAATGTACTGGTGATGCGGGAGCAAAACGGCAAACGCCAATGGGGGCGTATTGATTTGACCAGCCCCGATATACTGGCGTCTCCATTTTACCAGTTGCAGCAAAACGACCTGGTCTATGTCGATTTCACCAGGAGCAAGGCGGCTGCCGGCGACCAGGTTACGGCGCGCAATATCAGTATTGCCGCTACCGTGGTATCCACACTTGCTATTATTTATTCAATCCTAAAGAAGTAACGCTTTATGCCTGAAGACATATT
>DASYCT010000382.1:0-8262 GCA_036500065.1 Chitinophagaceae bacterium
GTATTGGCTGGTTATATTTCGCTGCAGGGTGCGGGTATCCCAATTGCCGTCTATGGCATATTGAATATATTCATACCTAAGTAATTCATTATCAATGCGACTAAGTATGCGATAGTGCGTCCAGCTCAATTCGGTACGCAGCGCGTTCCAAATTGGAAAGGAAAGGTAAAATGCCCGGATGTTATTGAGATTTCTCTCGTCATACCCTTTCCCGAACTCAAGAGTTAACTGGCTGCTCAGGGTTTTCAGAACGGCTTTGCCGTAGGCGGCTTTGGCGGCGCCCCGTTGTTCATCTTCCACGATCAGCCGCCCTATTTCCCAATAGGTGTTCAGCAGAATGGAATTGTTGCTTTTGTAAGCAGCCTGTTTTGCTTTTAGAATAATTTCCTTGATGGAGGACAGCAGCGTGCCCGCTTTTTGAGGTTGGTTCATACATATTTCTTTAGGATAAATGAATAACATTTACCGCAGGAACGTTTCGGGCATAACTGCCTGCGGCAAGGTTTCAGGTATAAATATCGGGAAAAATCCAGTATTTGTACGTATGATGAGCATTTGGAAGGGTAGTAACTTTAATTATACAAGCTCATCTTATAAGAAGTCGTCCGCTTATCTTTTTTACATGGAGATTTTAGTTAACCCCTAAACTTTATTTAATATCGGTGCAGCCTTCCAAATGGCAGGCTACATCGATATTATTGCCTTGATAACTCCGTTGGCCGGGTTGAGCCAACCGGCAAACTCGTCTTTCACGGCGCTGAAAGGCACCCGGTGGGTAATATAATTGGCGGGGGTTAGTTGGCCGTTTCTCATGCTGTCCATGACCAGTTTAAAATCTTCGCGGGTAGCATTGCGGCTGCTCATGAGGGTGGCTTCGCGTTTGTGGAATTCCGGATGACTAAAACTGATATCGCCTTTTTGCAATCCTACCAGCACATACCGGGCTCCATGCGCCATGTATTGAAAGGCATTGTTGATGGCTTTCAGGCTGCCGGTGGCGTCAATCACGACCGTTGGCATATCTCCTTTTGTTATTTCTTGCAGTTGTTCCGTTATGTTGCTATCCCGTGCATCGATGACATGGGGCACTTTTAGTTTTTCTTTGCAAAACGACAGGCGTGCCGTATTAATATCCATCGCTATTACTTCCCCGCCGGCGATGCGCGCCAGTTCCATAATACCGAGCCCAATCGGGCCTGCGCCTATGACCAGCACAAATTCGCCCGGTACCACACCTGCGCGACGCACTCCGTGTGCACCAATGGCGAGTGGTTCCACCAGGGCCAGTTCATCATAACCAAGGGCTTCGCCATGCAACAGGGAATATGCGGGCACGGATAAATATTCTGTCATGCCGCCGTCGATGTGTACACCGCAGACTTTAATAGCCGCACAGCAATTCGGTTTGCCGGAGCGGCAGGCAATGCATTGCCCGCAATTGAAATAAGGAATAAACGTGACGGCTTCCCCCTGGCTGAAGCCGGTTGCGCCGTTGAGGTCCGCAATATCAGCCGCCAGTTCGTGTCCAAGCACACGGGGATAATTAAAATATGGCTGAGTGCCTTCATACGCATGCAGGTCAGTGCCGCAAACACCAATTTGTTTTATACGCAGCACTACTTGTCCTTTTTCGACTGCCGGCTCTTTTCGCTGCTGGTAATCCAGTTTCCCGGGTTCTATACAAACTAAGCTGTTCATTTTTACCTGGTGCTGTTACGATAAATAAAATTGGCTATCTCGGCGGGGTTTTCAATCGGCACATGATGGCCGTTGGCTTCCTGTTTGCCGATCGTCATCGGGTGTACGGTAATGGGTCCGCCCTGTTTGATATAATTATTGGCAATGACCAGCGCGTTTTCTTCCATCGGTATCATACCATCGTGCAGGCCGAAACTAAAATAGAACGGAATTTTGGCGGCCGCGAGAGCAGTAAGATTGTCTTTCGGGCTATCACCAAATTGCAATGCCTGTTCTTCGGTAAAATGATAAGCCGACAGGAATTGTTTCCACTGGTCGGCGGAACCACCGGTACCGGTGCCTTTATTACCGGGCCAGTTTTTAATATCTGCTACCGGGTTTTCGCAATAGATACAGCTTACTTTGTCGGGATGGAGCTTGGCCCAGGCAAATTCACAAAGCGTGCCACGGACTGCGCCTGATAAAGCCGGTTTTGCAGCAAAGTGTTTTTCCTTTACCAGGTAATCGTAAAACTTCTCCCATTGCTGCATCAGGGTGGGCTGTCCATACAATTGTTTGCTGTCTACGTCCAGGAAGGCGATGTAAAATCCGCGTGTCACCAGCAGGCTATCGATATCGATATGAAAATCGGGTGAAAACGAGCGCCATAACCAGGGATTGCCGGGTAAGGGTTTCCCAGGTATTACGATGTAGGCGGAAACCGTATCTATCTTAAAGTTGACGCGTTTAAATCCATGCCAGGTATTGGCATCTTTTTTCTGGGCCGACACGGCCAGAGAAGTGCCGAGCAGCAGGAGCAGGAATAAATGTTTTACTGAATACATATAGTCTGTTTTATGATCGTCTTTTATTTTGCAAGCGATTCCACGGCCCTGTCGAGATGCACATAACCGCCATCCACATGAATCAACTGGCCGGTAGTATGACTCGATTTTTCGGATAAGAGAAATACCGTCATATTGGCGATTTCTTCGGCGGTGGTCATCCTGTTTTCAAAGGGGATTTTTTTTACGATCGAGGCCAGTTTCTCCTGTGCGTTCGGCAGGCTGCTGATCCAGCGCTCGTATAGCGGGGTCCAGCATTCGGCTACGATGATCGCATTTACACGAATGCCATATTTCAACAATTCCACGGCCCATTCGCGGGTAAGGGCATTGCGGCCGCCATTGGCAGCAGCATAAGCAGAAGTGCCACCCTGGCCCGTCTCGGCGGTTTTCGAGCTGATATTGACGATGGAACCTTTGGATTTTTTTAATGCCGGTAGTGCGTGCTGTGCCATCAAATAATAATGCACGACGTTTTTGTGGAGGGAGGCCATAAAGGCTTCGTAACTGCCATTTTCCAGTCCTACGCCGTCGTTGACACCTGCATTATTCACCAATCCATCTATGTGGCCATATTTTGCCAGCACAGCATCCACGGCTTTTTTGCAGGCTTCGGGACGCGTAAGCTCCGCTTCCACGGCAAAGCCCTGGCCGCCCAAGGCTTCGAGTGTTTTCAGGTTGTCCTCCTGGCTTCTCCCCACGATGACGGGCAGGGCGCCTTCCGCGGCCAATACTTTTACAATGCCTTCGCCGATGCCTTTGGCACCGCCGGTTACTATGATCACTTTATTTTTTAACTGCAAATCCATTACGATGATTTATTAAGTTGATAAAAGCTGGTGGCATTGTCGCCAAAGAAAAGCGCCTGCTCGCCAGCAGAAAAAGAGGCAAAATAATTTTTAACGATCCCGATCATGCGGTCATATCCACCCGCTACCTGGCAGACCGGCCAATCGGAGCCAAACAGGAGACGTTTTATACCAAAGGCTTCTACCACCGTATCGATATAAGGATGAAAATCAGCTTCTTTCCAGTTCTTCCAGTTTGCTTCCGTGACCATGCCGGATATTTTGCAATACACATTATCGAGCGTGGCAATGGCTTTTATATCTTTTTTCCATCCTTCCAGTTCACCGGCTTTAATACGGGGTTTGGCTATGTGATCGATGATAAATAACTGGTTGGGGAATGCAGCTACCAGTTCCCGGCTGTAATTCAACTGGTCGGGAAAAATGAGTATGTCATAGGTGAAGCCATATTTGCCGAGGGCTGCGATACCGCGTTTAAATTCAGGTTTCAGCATCAGGGCGCGGTCCTGCTCACCCTGCAATACATGACGGAATCCTTTTAGTTTTTCGTACTGGCTGTACTGCGACAAACGTTCTTCCACAGCAGGGGCGCATAAATCAGTCCAGCCGACCACGCCTTTGATAAAAGCATATTGTTCCGAATTGTCTACCTGGAAAAGGGTTTCTTCTTCCGACTGGTCCGACTGTACGACGACGCAGCCTTCCAATTCATGCTTTTTCAGCAGCGGTTGCAAATCATCCGGCATAAAATCACGCTGGATAACGGCCATATCATCGGTGATCCAACTGTCCCGTACGGGGTCGAACTTCCAGAAATGCTGATGTGCATCAATGCCGGGCATAGGCTACTACTTTTTGTTTGGAAACTCCCAGCCCGTCAATACCCAACTCCACGGTATCACCGGGCTTAAGGTATATGGGGACGGGTTTCATGCCCATGCCAACGCCGGCGGGGGTGCCGGTGGAAATCACATCGCCCGGCAGCAAGGTCATGAACTGGCTTACATAGGCCACCACGAAGGGAATATTGAAAATAAAATTGGATGTGTTACCGTCCTGCATTTTCTCACCGTTGACGGTAAGCCATAAACGCAGCTTATCTACATTTTTTATTTCCTCTTTTGTCACCAGCCAGGGACCCAGCGGGGCAAATGTGTCGCAGCCCTTGCCCTTGTCCCAGGTGCCGCTACGTTCCAACTGGAACGCGCGTTCGGATACATCGTTGTGAAGGCAATAGCCGGCCACGTAATCCATCGCTTCGGATTCTTCGACATTACTGGCTTTTTTACCAATCACGACGGCCAGTTCTACTTCCCAATCTGTTTTTTGGGAGTTCTTTGGTATCATGATATCGTCGTCCGGGCCGCAGAGCGCCGTAGTGGATTTCAAGAATATCACCGGCTCGGAGGGAGGCGTAGCGCCGGTTTCTTTGGCATGGTCGGCATAGTTAAGGCCGATACATACGATTTTGGAAGGACGCGCCACGGGCGAGCCCAGGCGGACAGTTTTTGGCACTTCGGGCAGTTCTGCTTTTTTGTGTCTTATTTCTGTGTCCAGGTAAGAAAGGCCTTCGGTATCAAAGAATATCTCGTCGTACTCGGGAATATAAGCCGATACATCATAGTATTTGTCGTCGATAATGATACCGGGTTTTTCCTCACCGGGCGCTCCAAAGCGAATTAATTTCATTGTTAATAATTTATATAAATATTAGCTGTTCAGTTTGAGAAATCCTCCGTCAATGGGATAATCGCTGCCGGTAATAAAAGAAGCTTCGTCGGAACAGAGATAAAGAATGAGATGGGCTATTTCTTCCGGCTTGCCCATACGCCCGATGGGCTGGCTCTGGGACAGTTTCAGGAACATTTCGTCTTCCCTGCCGGGATAATTCTTTGCCAGGAAACCATCGACAAACGGCGTATGTACGCGCGCGGGAGAAATGCAATTGCAACGTATTTTGTCCCTGATATAATCCCTGGCCACCGATAGTGTCATGGCATATACCGCGCCCTTGCTCATGGAATAGGCAAAACGATCGGTCAGTCCCACGACCGCCGCGATGGACGACATATTCAATATAACACCACCCCCTCCTGCTTTCATCAGCGGAATGGCGGCATGGAGGCAATTGTACACTCCCTTTACATTGATATTGAATACGCGTTCAAAATCTTCCGGGGTAGTAGTGTCGGCCTTGCCGATATGCGAGATACCCGCATTGTTGACGAGTATGTCGGGAGCGCCTGTCTGTTCAAAAACGGCGGTCACCTGTTGGAGGTTACTCACATCGCAGGCATAGGCACGGGCCTTGCCGCCCGTGGCTTCAATTTCGGTCACTACCTGTTGCCCTGCGGCTTCACCCAGGTCTACAATATGCACCATGGCGCCCTGTTTGGCGAAGCATAGGGCTACGGCGCGGCCGATGCCGCTGCCCCCTCCTGTTATCACGGCTGATTTGCCTTTTAAACTAAACATGTACGGTTAACTATTTTGTTTGCCCTGTTAAAGAAAAAATGCTGTCCATCAGTACCCATTTCTCCCCCGGTTTGGCAAATGGCAGGCCCTGCTGGTATTTCCACATCAGTCGCTCCCATTCGTCCACTTTCGGGTTGCCGGCATCCATGGCCGATTTCTTTGCAAAACTAAAGGAATCGGATGTTTCCATGATCATAAAGAGGCGGTTACCGGCGCGGAAAATTTCCATTCCTGTAATGCCGGCATCCGTAATGCTTTTCTTTATTTCGGGCCATATAGCGCGGTGGTAGGCTTCGTACGCTGCTATCAGGACGGCATCGTCTTTTAAATCACAGGCCAGGCAGTATGTTTTCATATCCATTACAATTTTAAACAGCTTCTATTTTACCCGGTAACCTCTCCATCCATACCAGCCCACTATCACAAAACAAACGAGGGGGATGGTATAGGAAAAGGCCGTTGAATTGGAATGAGCTTCCGCCAGTTTGCCCATTGCATAAGGGGCCAGTGCGCCGCCCACAATGGACATAATGATAAAGGAAGAAGCTTTTTTGGTATGATGGCCCAGGTCTTTTACTCCCAATGCAAAAATGGTCGGGAACATGATCGACTCAAAGAAAAATACGGCCATCAGGGCATACACAGAAATCCAGTCCTTGCTCCAGACAACCATGCAGCACAGGATGATATTAATAAATGCATAAATGGCCAGGAGCTTGTTGGGCGCAATTTTGCGCATCAGGGCCGTACCGGCAAAACGCCCTGCGGTGAACAGGATGAGGCTGGTTGAAAGCAGGAGCGCCGCTTTCTCGTTGGTAATGCCGAGGCCTCTTTCGGTGCAGTAATTGATAAACAGGGCTGCTATACCCACCTGGGCAGCTACATAAAAAAATTGCGCAATTACTGCGCCGGTAAAATTGCTGTGATTGAACAAAGGCTTTTTATCCAATGACTCGGAAGAAACGATTTCGCTTTCCTTGATTTCCGGCAGGGGTGTTTTCACAAACAGGAAGGCTACGATCAACACCACGGCGCCAATGATGATATATACCCATTTTACCGATTCCAGGTTGCCGGTGGCATGTTCATCGCCGCCAAAGAATAATTTAGATGCAATCAGGGGACCGAGAAAAGCTCCTACCCCATTAAAACACTGGGAGAGGTTCAACCTGAATTCGGACGTCTGCGGCTCTCCCAATACCGTCACATAGGGGTTGGCGGCGGTTTCCAGGCAGGCGAGGCCAGAAGCAAGAATAAACAAGGCCAGCAGGAAGTAATTAAAATTGGCCATCTCTGCTGCCGGGTAAAATAAGAATGCGCCGGCGGCGTACAGCAATAATCCCATTATAATACCTCTTTTGTATCCAAACTTATTCATGAAGATACCGGCGGGCAATGCGACCAGGAAATAAGCGCCAAAATAGGCGGCCTGTAAAAGGGCAGAACGTGATTTGGTGACATTCAGGATTACCTGGAAATGCTTGTTCAGCACGTCCAGCAACCCGTAGGCCATACCCCATAAAAAAAACAAACTTGTGACAAGAATAAACGGGAAAAGAAACTTATTTGATTGCTTCATCAGGCAAGAAATTGGTGATTGTTAATTTTTAAAGATAACGATCTTCTTATAAGCCTGATTGGCAAGTTGATCAATTTAATTGGCAGCCCCCACGCAAGCTAATTCCTCCCCCCTTTCGAACCATCCTGTAGCTACAGGACAGTTGCAGCCTGTTTTTTAGTACTTTGTACGCTCTTTTATCCTTCATTTACGATGCCTACAAAGCTTGCCAGTTTATACCGATGGTTGATGAGCGTTTCCTTCTTACTTATGCTGCTGCCGGCCGGGGCACAGGACAGTACCGCGTTTGCTATCGGTTTCTCTTATCGTCCTTCGGATTTTCCGCTGGCAGGCAAGGGTAAAGCCGCGACTATTTATGTAGAGCCGGGCACGGCAAAAGTGGTATCAATTGCCGCCACCGCACTGCAACAAGACATTAAAGAGGTGAGCGGGATAAGGCCTGCTTTGCAAAACCAGTTACCCGCCACGGGCGGGTATGCCGTTATTATCGGCACGCTTGGCAACGGCGGCTGGGTTGATGATTTGTCTAAAAAAGGGAAGCTCCATTCCGCCGTCATCAACGGTAAATGGGAAAGCTTTATCATCAGCGTAGTCAATGAACCCTTCGCAGGCATACCGCAGGCGCTGGTAATTGCCGGCAGCGATCCCCGCGGCACGGCGTTCGGTGTTTTTGAGCTTAGCCGCATCATGGGTGTGTCGCCCTGGACCTGGTGGGCCGATGTGCACCCGGCCAGGTATACCGAAATGTATGTAGCGCCCGCCAGCTATGTACAGGGACCACCTTCCGTGAAATACCGCGGCATTTTCCTGAACGATGAGGATTGGGGACTACAACCCTGGGCCGCCCGGAAAATGGATACCGATGTTAAAGACATCG
>DASYCT010000383.1:0-7940 GCA_036500065.1 Chitinophagaceae bacterium
CCAATGGCCATAATATAGGACTCGGCGCACGATTAAAACCTGATTCCGTTACCAATTTCCTCGCCAATGTAAACTATACCATCGGTCTGCAAAACGAAAACAGGTTCAGCGGCATCAGCAGTGTCAATAACCAATTAGGCATGTTGAGCAATGGCAATATCGGGCAGATCAATCAATCGAATACCTATTATTACCATCACCAGCTCTCGCTTACCCGCCTGTCAAAAACCAAAAAGGGACGACGCTTTACCATCAACCAGAGCCTGGACATCAACAACCGGTTCAATGACTATATTACCAATTCAAGCACGTTGTACCACTACCCCGTCAACAGCGATAGTCTCCTGTTTCAACTGCGCTCCGAGCGCATACCACGTACCGATGCTTCCACCAATTTCAATTACAGCGAGCCGCTTAGTAAAAAATTTACCCTTCGTCTTGGCGGCCGCTATGATTACAGCAAACTGAACAACGGCATTACCACGTTTAATAAACCCGACAGCATTTCCAAAGACTACACTATTTACAACCCTTCCCAGAGCAGCAGCTTTTCGCGTGAATTCAACCGGTTTTACCTGAACGGCGGGTTGGAGTTCAAGTATAAAAAACTTACGCTGACGCCGGCCATAAGAACCCTCTGGCAATATGTCAACAATAACCTGGCCTCGTTGCCCGCTCCTCTAAAAGAAAGCCGGTTTGATGTGCTGCCGGGATTTGGCCTTGTTTACAAACAACTAAACTTTAATTACAACAGGGACATCGTGCTACCGTCCTATAATTATCTTATTCCTGTATCGGACAATACCAATCCCTATTATATCAGCGAAGGCAACCCCAACCTGGCGCCTTCTCAAAGAGACAATCTTTCGGTGAACTATTATTTCAATAATCCCAAGAAGAGCCTGAATATCAGCCTGTATGTCAACGGAGCATTTATAAAGAACGATATTGTGCAAAGCACTACCCTCAATGACCAGGGTGTTCAGACCACCATCCCCGTCAATGTCAACGGCAGCAAGAATTTTTATGTGTACAATAATATCAACCGCCAATACAAAAACAAGCAGAACTTTATTTTTTCCTGGGGCCTGAACACCAATTTCAACTATACCCGTAACCGTCTTTTATACAATGGTGAAAGCAGCTGGCAATCCACGTTCAGCTATTCCACCGGGCCGAGCATCGGGTTGAACTGGAACGATAAATTTGAATGGACCACCAATTATAATTTCGGTTATAATTTTACCCAATATACCAGCGCCGCTTTTTCAAAGCTGGAAGCAATAGCGCATTACTGGGATAATGAATTGATCCTCCGTTACCCCAAACACGTCATCTGGGAAACACAGTTCAACTATAATTACAACCAGAACGTGCCGGCCGGCTATCCGAAAGATATTTACCGCTGGAATGCCGCCGTCAATTTTACCATGCTCAGGGATGAAACGGGTGTACTGAAGATAAGCGTGTTCGACATACTCAATTCCAATAAGAGTATAAATATGTATGTCAACCGGAATGTGACGACCACCTCGCAGGCAAACGTACTGGCGCAGTATATTATGGCTACGTTTACCTACAATATCCGGCCTTACGGATCATCGAAAAAGAAAGTAGGTGGGAGGGATAGAATGTTCCTGTTCTAGTCGCGGTTTTGTTTCCACCAGCGGTACCCGATAAAACTGACGATAAGAAAAGGCGTAGCGGCCAGGTAAAGAATGCCGCCGTTAAGCGCTTTGGCGGGGCGCTCGCCCTGTTGCTGCGCCGTGCGGGTGCAGATAGAGCATTGCGCATGCAGTACAGCAGAGACGCTTTGCAGAGCGAATAAGAGGATGAATATGAAAAGATATCTGCGCATGTCCTTATAGCATTACAAAGGTAGCGTCTAAAAGGTTTATTCGTTATTAAAAAAGCGTCCCGCTACAGCGGGACGCTTATATTTTTTTCGGGGGCCCTCCCCCTTTAGGGGGCCGGGGGGTGTTACCCTACTTCCGAGGTCATTCTCTTTTGTACCTTCTTGCGCTCATCCTCGTCCAGGATCACCTTACGCATCCTGATAACTTTAGGAGTCACTTCGATGCACTCGTCCTGTTGAATATATTCCATACATTCTTCCAGCGTCATCAGTGTTTTGGGCGCGATGCGGGATGCATCATCGGTGCCGCTGGCCCGGTGGTTGGTCAGTTTCTTTGGCTCGGTAGCATTTACTACCAGGTCGCCCGGTTTGATATGCTCGGCGATGATCTGGCCGGTGTACACTTCTTCACCCGGGTCAACAAAGAACGTTCCGCGATCCTGCAGTTTGTCGATGGAGTAACCGGTGGTCTTTTCCTGGTTCTTGGAAAGCAACACGCCGTTGTTCCTTCCCGGGATAGGCCCTTTCCAGGGTTTGTATTCCAGGAAGCGGTGGGCCATAACGGCTTCACCCGCTGTATTGGTAAGCATATTGCTGCGCAATCCTATCAGCCCTCTTGAAGGTATTTCAAATTCAAGGTGCTGCATCTGTCCCTTGCTCTCCATGATCAGCATTTCGCCTTTCTTCTGGGTCACCAGGTCAATTACCTTACCGCTATAGTCGCCGGGCACATCCACTACCAATATTTCGTATGGCTCGTGTTTCTTGCCGTCGATTTGTTTGATTAACACCGTTGGCTGACCAATAGTCAGTTCAAAACCTTCGCGGCGCATGGTCTCGATCAGGATACCTAGGTGAAGGATACCACGACCAAACACCAGGAAACTATCCGCACTATCGGTATCTTCGACCCGCAGGGCCAGGTTCTTTTCTGTTTCCTTCATCAGGCGGTCGCGCAGATGGCGCGAGGTAACAAACTTACCGTCGCGTCCGAAGAAAGGAGAGTTGTTGATGCCAAACAGCATGCTCATCGTAGGCTCGTCCACGCTGATAACAGGCAATGCTTCGGGATTTTCTATATCGGCAATGGTATCGCCGATATTAAAACCTTCCAGCCCTACCACGGCGCAAATATCACCGGCCACTACTTCAGTCGCCTTCTTCTTGCCCATACCCATAAAGGTGTAGAGTTCCCTTACCTTAGAGCGTTTGATAACGCCATCGGCCTGCACAAGGGCAATGTTTTGTCCTTCTTTGATAACGCCTCTCGCCACCTTACCTACCGCAATCCTCCCGAGGAAAGAAGAGTAGTCAAGTGAAGTGATTTGCATCTGCAGGGGACCTTCTGCTATTTTGGGAGCAGGCACATATTCGAGGATACCGTCCAGCAGGGGGTCGATACCTTCACATCTTTCGTTCTTGCTGTTGAACCAGCCGTTCTTGCCCGAACCGTAGAAGGTGGGGAAGTTCAGTTGTTCTTCGCTGGCGTCGAGGTTAAAGAAAAGTTCAAATACCGCATCGTGCACTTCGTCAGGACGGCAGTTGTCCTTATCTACTTTATTGATCACCACGATAGGGCGCAGGTTAAGCTGCAGCGCTTTCTGCAGTACGAAACGGGTCTGTGGCATCGGTCCTTCAAACGCATCCACCAGCAGCAATACGCCGTCGGCCATTTTCAATACGCGTTCTACTTCACCGCCAAAGTCACTGTGACCGGGCGTATCGATAACGTTTATCTTGGTTCCCTTGTACTCTACCGCAGCGTTTTTGCTGAAGATAGTAATGCCACGTTCACGCTCAAGGTCATTGCTGTCCATGATCAGTTCACCGGTTTCCTGGTTGTCGCGGAACACCTTGGTAGCATGTAAAATTTTATCTACCAGCGTTGTCTTACCGTGGTCAACGTGGGCGATGATGGCTATGTTTCTGATATTCATAATTAAGTTGTTAAATAAGTTGACGGGTTGATAAAACAACAGTCACAGTATCAAACTGGCAACCAATCGACTTTTCAACGTCAAACGAGGCGCAAAAGTACGTCAATTTGGCGGGCTGGCAAAGCCCGGAAGCAAACTTAATGGAGAAACTACACGCGGATGTATATCTTCCTCTTATCCAGTACATAACCCACGCTCCAACAGACCAGCATGTAAGCGATGGCAAACAAAAGGGAGCCCAGGTAATCGCCCGCCCAGCGGAAGCCGTGCTGGTATATCCAGCCGAAAAGGCTATCCTCTCCTGCCGGTATGAGGAAGAGCACCACGACCAGCAGTTCGGACAGGAGATAAATGGAAATGGTGTTTTTGCCGAAGACCTCGAAAAACCAGGTCCAGCGCGTTTTATGAAGAAATTCGATGAGATAGATAACGGCGGCAAGAATAATGCAGTCCAGCCCGACGGTATATACCACGAAAGAGCTGGTCCACAGCTTTTTATTAACCGGGAAGACAAGGTTCCAGCAATAAGCCGCGGCGCAAAGGGCGGCGCCCGCAAGCAGCAGTTTGGTCAGTCCCTCGTAGGATTTTCCTTTTTCCTGTACAAAACGGCCCACTACAAACCCGGCTACCACATTGCCGACGGCAGGCAGGGTGCTTAGCCAGCCCTCGGGGTCAAAGACGATCTTGTCGTGGTGGTACATGTGATTATAGCCCATCAGCCAGGTATCCAGCCGCCGGACGGCATTGCCGGCCATGGTAAGCTCCTGTCCCGGCAAGCCAAACCAGTACAGGAGTCCCCAGTACAGGAAGAGTATCGCAATACAGATCATCACCGCCGTACGGGGTTTCAGGTAATATACCATCAGGGAGCCGATGCAGTAACAAAGGGCAATGCGTTGCAAAACCCCCAGGACACGGGTGCCCGAAAAAGGTGCCCAGCCCCATACACCGTTTTCGTCGGGCCGGTAAAACGGGAACCAGTACATCAGGTACCCGAGCAGGAAGATGATAAAGGTTCGTTTGAATATTTTGAATAGCACCTGTGCCTGCGATTGATCGGCCCATTTGAGCATGACAAAGCTCATGGCATTGCCCACGGCAAAGAGAAACGATGGAAACACGAGGTCGGTGGGCGTGAATCCATGCCATTGCGCATGGTTCAGCGGGGAAAAGGATGTCTCCCCATTGCCGGGGGTATTAACGATGATCATAAAACAAACCGTCATACCGCGAAATACATCAAGGGCAAGAAAACGTTTTGACAGAGCCATGTTGTGTTGGTTGAGGTAACCGAATTTAGTTAAATTATCAGTGCACCCCGATCAATCTTTGTAACCATAAACAGGGGGCATAGGTTAATCCCTGCGGCGGATAATAATCTCTACGCGACGGTTAAGACTGCGGCCTTCGGCAGTGGAGTTGGGGGCTATCGGCTGTTCATCCGCTTTTCCGGCCAGGTGAATGCGGGTCGCGGAGATTTTACCTGCCCGCATAAGCCAGTCCGCCACCGTGCGTGCGCGCTGCAGGGAAAGCGCTTTGTTAAGCGTCCCCGGGCCGGTGCTGTCGGTGTAGCCTGCAATGAAAATACTTTTATACGGCTTCGATAACACCTGCGCCAAAACGCTGTCGGGCAGGAAACCGGATGCCTGTTTCAGCCGGCTGCTGTTGATGTCAAACGGAATGCGAAGTGTGTCATTCACAGCCGGTATGCTTTCTTCGGCAGGCTTTGCCGGCGGGGGTGGGGGCGGCGGAGTGACGGCAGCCTGTTTTGCACTGGCCTTCGCTGACGGTTTTACCGGTGCGGCCGCTACCGTTGCAGCGGTTTTAGGCTCGCCAAGCAGGTAGATATACGGTGTATGACGCTGGTGACGGGTATAAATCTTGTTTTTCAATAAATCGCAACTGGTATCGCTGTCGGCGCCCGGCTGCTCGGGCAGCAAGGACACATCGTCCATTGAAAGCACCATATCGCCGAAAACATCGTGTGCATACAGCTTGTTCCGGGGCGACCAGGTCTTTGAAAAATTACCTATCGTCAGAAACTGCTCTCCACCCGCCGCAGTAAACGTATACTGGACCGTTAGCCAGTTTTTGAGATCTCCTTTTTCCTTTATACTGTCGGCCGTGATGACAAAACTTGCGACCAATCTTCTTAACGTATCAATCCCGTCTATTACTTCATCGTTGGTGAGCAATATCCCCGCCTGTTCAAAAGGCGCGGGGCCGGTATGACAACGCATGCGAAGACAATAGCGCAGACCGGCTACCAAAGGCCGGCAGAGCATGGTTTGCACATAGCTGCGGCCGGTAAACGGCTGGTTGATATTTTCCAGTACAGCGCCGTAATGATGATTGCCTTGTTTTTTCTTATCGTCCGTCCCGTAGAATACTATCTTGGTTTTGACCGGCAGGGTGACCCAGGCTTCCGGGCCACAGGGGAGATGAAATTCCTGGCAAGTATTGCCATCCTCAAAATTGCCATTAATGACAAGATTTTGAGCAGGAAGGGCTGTAACTATCGCTAAAATCAGCCCGGCCGCTACGGTTATCGTTTTAGGACCAAGGGACATCATTTAAAGCTAAATTATAATTCACTCGTCAGCAAGGATTTAGGATTAGAGTTTCATTATCTTGATCAGGGTTATCTGCGAAGGTCGGGCTATAAATCATACCAAATTCATTTTAAATAGCCGTCAAAAATGGTAGTTTTAGTCATAAAACAGTTTCATGAAAAACTTTTTCCGCTGGTTTTTGGCCATTATTGCCTTGCTGGTCATTGTCTACCTGGCCGGTCCGCATCCCTCCACCCCGCAATACAAAAAGGAGTTACCGGCCGTGCCTGCGCAGCCCGATGCGCTGGAAAATTATATCCAGGCGATGGAGGCGCAGCACAAACTAAAACCCGACAACCAGGCGAGAATCGTATGGGCCAATGATTCGGTACACCACAAGACACCCTATGCCATCGTCTACCTGCACGGCTTTTCCGCCTCGCAGGCAGAAGGCGACCCGGTGCATCGCACTATTGCAAAGGAATTTGGCTGCAATCTCTACCTGTCGCGTTTATCGCAACATGGTATCGACACCACCGAACCCATGATGAACCTCACCGCCGATAATTACTGGGAATCCGCCGAGCAGGCGCTGGCCATCGGTTTGCAACTGGGCGATAAGGTTATCCTGATGGGCACTTCCACCGGCGGCACCAATGCACTGCAACTGGCGGCCGCTTACCCGGATAAGGTAAATGCCCTGGTGCTGATGTCGCCCAATATTGCTATCAATAATGATAAAGCGTGGTTGCTCAACAAACCCTGGGGCTTCCAGATAGCTAAAATGGTGACCGGCAAAGATCATATCACATCAGCGGACAGCGTCCTTCCGCTCCGCCGCCAGTACTGGTACTGCCGCTATCCCCTCAATGCGACTGTCCAGTTGGAAGAACTACTGGAAACCAGCATGACAAAGGAAACATTTGAAAAAGTCAAACAGCCCACGCTTTTATTATACTATTATAAAGACGCCATTCACCAGGACAGCACCGTGCGGGTAGACGCCGAATTGAAAATGTTCGACGAGCTGGGCACACCCGCCCATCTCAAACACAAACAGGCCATGCCCAATACGGGCGATCATGTGCTGGGTTCCTATATCATATCAAAGGATGTGGCAGGGGTGCAAAATGAAATTGAGAAGTTTATGAAGGAGGTGTTGGGGCTGCAACCGGTAGGGAAGCCATAAGCAATTGACCCAGGGTGGGTCGCCCTTTAAGGGCGGCTCACCCTGGCAGGGGTCAAAGCTCACCGCTTCTTCTTATCTTTGCCCGGTGAAACTATCTGCAAAATCTTTCATTTATAAGTTCCTTAAAATAACCGGCTTATCAATAGCCACTGTCTTGCTTTTGCTTTTCCTCGCGCCCATTGTCTTTCCCGGCACCGTGTCTGAAAAAATCAAGCAATGGACCAACGAAAGCCTGGCCGGCGAACTGAATTTCTCCAAAGCACGTTTATCGTTTTTTAAACATTTACCCTCACTGACGCTTACGCTCTATGATTTTTCGCTAAAGGGCTCCGCTCCTTTCCGCAAGGATACGCTGGTATCCGCGGAAGAAGTGGCATTCGGCATTGACCTGAGCAGCCTTATTTTCA
>DASYCT010000384.1:0-8848 GCA_036500065.1 Chitinophagaceae bacterium
ACTAATCCAGTCAATCTTTATATTATGTTCCAGGTTGAGCAGCTTGTGATGTGTGAATTGCATTTCATTCAATAAGCTGAAAGCCGGCCTGACGTTGGGGCAATGCTCAAAAGGGCAGCACCCGCAGTAGATGATAATATCCGCATCCTTTGGTAGTGCAAGAAGCTGTTTTTTAAGTTTATCGAGGTTTTCCTTATCCCTTGCAGGCCCTATGTCTATTGATCCTTTAATGACAGCTCCCGGTCCCACGCTAAAGATTACGGGCTGTTTTGCATGGGGGTCACTAATGATTTTCGCCAAATCCGCGGGAGCCAGCAACTGGTCTTCCGTCCACGGCTCGTTGCCGCCTTTATGCCTGGACCCATTGGCAGACACTGCTATCACCACAAAGGATAAAAGAAAGAAAAGGATATGTTTCATAATAGTCTTTAAAAATACGCCGTTAAATTAAAACAATCTCCCCAAAATACCGCCAAACCGGCCCCTACGGCTTCTCCGGCCAATAATAAACCCCCTGCCCTGCCCGAAAAAGCCTACCTTTAATAGGATCAGTTTCCCACTGATAACCAATAACCCCAATACCAGTTAACATGATTTTTTTAAAGGAACATCTTACCGGCCATCATTATAGCTGGACAGGTTCCGCCAATACATTATTTACAGGAGATCCAAGCCGTCGCCTTTTCGACCGGCTGAATGGAGACCAGGTATTGTTTATCATTAATTTCTTTGGTCAATCGGTCGGAAAGCTGACACTGTTCGACGGGCAAAAAGTGGAAGAGCTGATCCTAAAGGAATTACCGGAAAACATCAAAAGCGAGATGGCCGTTTTTAACTGGCTCCGGGAAGTTTATTTATACTATTGGAACTAGCACTAAGAATTCCGTTTCTAAGCATCCAGGTATTCACCCTCCGCACCAATTCGCGAAATTCGTGTGCTCTAATCAAACAGGTCCGACGATAAATAGCGATCCCCCCGGTCGCAGATAATGCACACAATCGTCCCCGATGACAATTCTTTGGAGAGTTTAACAGCGGCATATACTGCTCCCCCGCTGCTCATACCACAAAAAATAGCTTCTTCTTTTGCAAGACGTTTCGTCATAATACGGGCATCCGCTTCATCCACTTCGATGATCCTGTCCACCCGCTGACGGTCAAATATTTTGGGCAGGTATTCCTCCTTCCATTTACGTATACCCGATATATGCGAGCCATCCGTTGGCTGGCAGCCTACTATTTGTATAGCGGGATTTTGCTCTTTCAGGTACCGGCCTGTGCCCATGATGGTGCCCGTGGTACCCATCGCCGAAACAAAATGCGTGATGCCCTTTTTGGTATCGTTCCATATTTCAGGCCCCGTAGTCCGGTAATGCATACCCGGGTTGTCAGGGTTGGCAAACTGGTTAAGCATCAGGTATCCCCCTTTGGTCACCTGTTCCGTGGCATAGTCGATAGCTCCTTCCATCGAACGCTCTTTGGGCGTTAGTATCACTTTGGCACCAAAGGCCTCCATGGTTCGCACTCTTTCGCGGGTAGCGTCTTCAGGCATTACCAACTCTATCGGAACTCCAAACAGGCTGGCTATCATCGCCAGGGCAATCCCGGTATTGCCGCTGGTGGCCTCGATTAATTTAATACCCGGCTTTATTTCACCCCGGTCGATGGCGCCCTTTATCATGCCATAAGCCGCACGGTCCTTTACACTGCCGCCGGGATTGTTACCTTCCAGTTTGGCGTAAATAGTCACATCCTTGTTAACCGTCACGTGTTTCAATTCTACCAGCGGGGTATTTCCCACCAGGTCCAGTATTCCTGCCATAATATATATTTATAAACCGTACAAAAGATAAAGTTAGTGCACCGACGTTATAATATACAAAATTAATAGAGTATTGTTGACGGCGGGGGTCGCAAAAAAGGGGGCGTCAAAGCTAGGAGCGGCCGCTGAATCGTCGCCGCAGCCGGTTGTTCCACAACCATCCAACTATCAACAGGGAAAAACAGGCATAGATGACCAGGGGGAAAACCTCGTACCGCAAGGAGCTGGGCGTAGCAAAAATGCTAAAACAACTATTCATGATAAAGAAAAAAGCAACCAGCAACAGGGACCGGTTCATACTATCACTCGCTTCCCGGAAACCCTTCACCAGCAGGAACCAACCCATGCTCAACAGCAGCAGCAGGTTGGCCAGCAGGAAAAATACGGGGAAGGGGGCCAGTACGCGGCCCTGCAGGCTTTTGAAAACACAGCTTACCTGCTTGTTGTCATACCTAAACCAATTCCTGGCCGCATCCCCTACTGTATCGGCGCCTTCGTTATACTGCGCCATTATTTCCGGGGGCGGCGCCAGGTATGTTTTTGCGCTCGGCCACAGGTAATACCGGGCAAACGCCGCCGGGTGTTTTTTCATCAGCCAGTTCCCATAATCTGAATACAACGGGGCCACTGCATTCCAGGCTTCAAAATAACCGGGCAGTCTATCCTTCCGCCACTTATAATAAAAGTATTTCATCAGCGGTGAACTTTCTACCAACATATAATCAGTAGTAGCCGCTGCCGGCAGGCCCCGGAGCCGTGGGCAGACCGTATCAAAATACGTTCGTACAAAAGCCGCCAGTTCCCTGCACTCAGAGGGAATGCCCGATGTATCCTGTTCTACATAGCAATATACATGAAGCGAATTGTTGGCCATTTGCCAGCCACTGAAAGCAGAAAATATCCGTGTTCCGGTGGCGGATTCGGTTGCTTTTTGTACCCGTTCGATACAAAAAAAACTGACCAGCCCAATCAGCAGCACACCGGCTGCCTTGTACACCCGTTTCTGTGTGCTTAGCAACAGGGCCGCTATACCGACCAGCGGGTAATACAATGCGACGAAACGCGTCTGTATGATGATATATAACCACAGCACCTGCAACAGCAACTGGTAGAGCCGCGGACGGTTTATTATCCATAACAACCCGGTAAACCAAAACAGGCTCAGGCCCGCAAAAAAGGCATCGCTGGAAACATAATTGCACAGGTACAGCAGCAGCGGGTTAAAAAAGAGTACGAGGAAAAGCAATAAACGCGTTCGCGGCCCGGGCCGGTAAAAATAAAGCACGGAGAAAAAGAAATGCAAGACCCCCAGTTCCAGCAACAGCCACTGAACAGATACGAGCAGTTTTTCAGAAGCTGAAATACTATGAACAAAAGAGAGGAACCGGGAATATCCTATCGGCCGGTAGCTGACACTGGCGTGGTCGGCCGCGGCACTGATATACGAATAGGAGTCGACAAAATAGCTGGCAAAAGGATACAGCCATTTAAGCACAACCAACTGCAACACGATTGCCGCCACTGCAATAAACAGCCACCTGGCAGTAAAACGATCCTTAAAGATGAATTGGAGATAAGGCTTCATCGAAGCCAAAGATAGGGCCTTCTACCTGAGTTCCTCAAACTGCCCCGTCTGCTTGTTCTTGCGCACATTGTCCCAGTCGAAATAGCGTCCGTTCATGACCACGTATACACCCGGCGGCAATGTCTGCACAAAAGCCAGCGCGGCGCCAAGATTGAAAAACCCATCGGAGCTGCCAAACTTATACGGTATCATGGCCCCCGTCAGCACGATGGTCTTGCCCGGCACTTTTGCCGCCAGTTCACGGCCCGTTACGGTCATCGTATCCGTCCCATGAGTAATAATGATTTTATCTTCCTGCGCACTGCGGCATTGGTGGGCAATCAACTCGCGGTCTTCTTCCGACATCTGCAGGCTGTCGATCATCATCAGCGTGCGTACCGTCACATCCAGGCTGCTGCGGCTTCTCTTGAGCATCTCGGGAAGATGGGTTTCC
Source organism: Chitinophagaceae bacterium (assembly GCA_036500065.1). Taxonomy (GTDB): domain Bacteria; phylum Bacteroidota; class Bacteroidia; order Chitinophagales; family Chitinophagaceae; genus JACMLD01. The sequence goes on from DASYCT010000384.1 coordinate 3,841, forward strand.
TTAAAAAACAATTCGCCCGTCAGCTCGTTGTATTCCTTGTCGAAGGTACCGCCGGTAACAAAAATCCGTATAGGCATAACAATGGGTTGGGCCACTAAAGTACGCAATACCCGCTATTCTTTACTGATTTCTCAGCTTTTTTATTGACTCCGCTATCTTACATTTTAAACGCCCTGCTTCCGTATCGGGCACGGTGCCAAGCTGTAATACCCCGTTCTCTTCGGTAATGACATGATGCCCGTACAGCATCTTTTCCAGTTCCCCGTTCATCACCGTAATATAATATTCCGTTTTTGCCTCTTTTACCTTTACCCTTAGCAGCGCTTCATAATCCGTTTCCAGGTATTCAAACTTTATCGGCAGCAATAACATACATTATTTGTTTAGGATCATAATAACAGGCAGGAGTAGAACATCTACTATTCAATGATTGCCTGTCAAAGCTTTGTATTCGCTACAAATGCCGATCCTGCAACCGGCTAAGGGAGAAAAAAAAGCCGGTGAGGAAATCATTACACGATTTCCTCACCGGCCCGTAAAATCAGGGAATTTATTACCTGCTGATTATAATTTTATACATGGATACTTCCTGCCGGCTGTTTAGCCTTGCATAGTAAATGCCCGGGGGCAGGCCTTTAAGATCAATCTTCAAAAGGGTGGTATTGGCGTCCGCATTTCCCCTCACCATCTTGCCGGTAGCGTCTATCAATTGCATGGATGCAATGGTGACGGAAGTCTGGATAAACACATGGTCGGTCGCAGGGTTGGGATAAATAAGCACCGGGCTGCTGCTTACATTACCCAGGTCGGCACGTACGGTAGATGAATACGTGATAAGCCCCTGCGCATCTACCATCCTTAACCTGTAATAGTTTACCCGCATGCCCGGTTGAAGATGCATATAGCTATAGTCCGAAATATCGGGCTCAAGGCTGTCCACACCCAATACATTAAAAAGCTGGCCATCGGTACTGTATTCAATCGTAGCCTTGGCCGGCGATGGAGTATTCAGGTTCCAGCTAAGCAATATATCATTGTTTTTTGTCGGCCGGGCGGTAAAATTATTGAGGCTTATCGGGAGTAATACCAGCGCACAGGGCGATAGTACCACGTTATCGATATAAAAGTCATTACCATAAACAGCCGTGGTAGAGGCGCGCAACTGCACGGTAAAAGGTCCTGTACCGGCCGGCGCGGTAAACGTAAACATCCGCAGTTCCCAGGGTGCTTCCGGCCGATCGGCTATATAGGAAGCCGGGGCCGTCAGGTTCAGGCTACCGCTGCTCACCAGCGAATTGCCGTTGTCCAGCACTTCCACGATCAACTGCGCATCCTGCACACCGCCTCCGCTTACCTGTGCATAGCTATTGGCATGTTTGCCATAAAAGGCAAGTGTATACGTTCCACCCGCCGCAAGACTGAGACCTGTTTGTTTGAAAAACGGAAGGCTGCCCACGGTGGCGCCGTTAACCGCCAGTATGCGATCATACGCATCACCGGTAGTAATACCGTAGGTCTTTCTCCATCCCCCGCTCACATTGTTGAGCAATTGGTTGGTATAAGGCGCATATCCCAAATCGGATATCGTTCCGAGAAAAGAACAAATAGCATATCTCTGTTCAGCCAGCAAGACGCCCCGGTTACCGTTGATGCTGCCCGTAGGCGCATTACCAAATGTATAATCGGTCACGGCAGCGGGCAGGCTGCTGTATAAAATATTAGTGCTGTACATGAAGCCTTCCTGCTGCGGGTGTGCCGTCTCCCAACTATTGGCGCTGACCCCAAACGTTCCATTACTTCCTTCATGGATCATATTAATAGTGGCCGGGGCCCCTACGCAGACAAAGGGCGCAGGCGGTTGGGCATCCTGCAAACCAAAATCGAGGTTGCCACCCTTTAAAAGCATACGGTTTACCGCCGCTTCCTTGCCGGTACTGGGTGCAATATGATACCCGAAAAATACCGAACCCGTCGGGGGCTCTTCTTCCGGCGAAGGCATCGATACCCAGGTAGACCAGAGATTGGCCGGTCTTGTCACAAATATCTTTCCGGCCGGTGGCCTTACCATTACCGAGAAATTGCCCGAAGCCGGTACATCCGTAGCGCTGAATGAATAAGCACCGGTAGCATCGGTAGTCGTCGACGCCACGACATTGCCCGCAGGCGAAGTAACAATACTTACCGGGACCCCCGCCAGCGGAGCGTCAACACCGGGACTATATGCAGATGCGCGGTCGCCATTGTCATTAAATACCGTACCCACGAGGCACACATCTGCAAAAAGCTGCATCTCCCCGATACCAACCATTGCTGATGTGGTAAGGAATGTTTCACTTATTAATATCCGGTAGTATTTGTAGGCCGTAGTGTTGGGAATGGGATAAATATGTGTTTGACCCTTTCCGGTGAATACTTCCCCGGTACGCGTATCGATCTTCGTCCAGCTCACTCCGTCATTCGAAGCCTGCAACTGCCAGTTGGCAGGGGCAATATTATTGTTGCCGCTGTTATCATCGATGGCTGAAACGGAGTAGCCCTTTACTACCTGGGCCGTAGTAAAATTGATCCTGATCCACGCAGAAGCCGTGGCGGAGGGGTTAGTATTCTGCTTCCAGCCCGAAAAAGCCTGGTCGCTGTTGTCAAAAGCTTTTGTGCCCGGGTAACCTCCTACCGCACCGGAAGTGGTAATGGTGAACGGCTGGGTATCAGTGAGATCCTGGAGACATTGACCTACAGCTCCCGCAGTGGTCAAAAGACATAGAGATACAATAAAAAGGATAGATCTCTTCTTGACGGAAAAGTAAAGTTTATCCATAGGGTCAGTTGTACGGTTTTAAACGGATTATGGACGCTGCACCGCCTTACGGCGGCCGGGCCCTATACAAAGTTATATTAATATTAGCACCAATCTTTGGTACTTATGCCCGCGTTTTACTCGTATAATTACGTAGTAATTTTCTATAGCCCGGCATTGCTACGACACTATTCTATCGGCAAATTATGTACCGAATATTTCCGGGATACTGTAACCCGTTATTATATAAAGACTACTGCATTATTTTCGATTGCCGTGTCTCCGCCACCATGCCAAACCAGCCGTAAATGGCCGCGGTGCCTCCCACATCCATATTTTTCATATTGGCCGGAACGTTTTCCAGCACTGTGGCAAACAGGCCCGCGTTCTGTAATTGTTGAGAGGCCTCGTTCCAGAAATCATAACCAGCCTTTGAAAGCGAACGCAGCACGATGGTCACCGAATCTCCCTTTGCGTAGGGGTGATCGTTACTGGTAATGCCGTCACGGAAAGGAGGTATGAACTCGAACCCGTCGGTAAGATTCTCATTGAACGCCCCGTCGATGCTAAACATATCATGCACATAATAATTCAACGCCCCGTTTTTATACGTGCGTATCCAGTAGTAATCCGTAGCCCCGGGCAAATCGGTGGCGTACAATTTGGCATAGTATCCTTCTTTCTGCCCGCCCGATGCTTTTTTGAACACGTCTGTAAGCGAATCGATCTTCGTCACCCGTTTCAGCGTGTCGGTGGCCTCGAAATGCTGGCCGCTGTACAGGATAGCCAGTTTATAAATATGGTTAACGACACCGATCGAAGAAGCACCGGCATTGTAATTATAAGAACCGTTGCTGTAACTGAAGGTATAGACCTGCGAGGTAGTGAGATCGGTCAGCGTTACCTGCGCGCCGCTGATGGGCACGGGGCTGGCGCTGTCCAGGTAATTGGCCGCATCGAGGAAATTCACTACCTGCACACCGGGCTGGTCTGTTATCCACGCGTCGATATACGGCAATGGTTTTCCCGGGGGCAAACTAAGCGTGATCACCTTGGTACAGGCTCCCAATAAAACAGGTAATGTTAAAAGCAGGGTATATAAACGATTTGTTTGCATTGTTCTTTTTTTGAATTCAATAACTCTTTTTCTCTTGTAGCGCTGGCGATGGCAACGCGCCTAAAATTTAAAATTCCAGGTTATCGAGGGGATGAAAGACCCGAGGATCGACAGCCGCACCGCTTCTGTTTTTGAAGGATCGTCTGCGTTCTGCTGGAAATAGATGGTATAGGCATTCTGCCGGGCATACAGGTTGTAAATGCCGAACACCCATTCCTGTTTGAATTTCTTGCGTTGTTTGCCCTGCATAGTAGCCGATACATCGAGACGGTGATAGGCCGGCAGCCGGAAATTATTCCGCTCGCCGGTCGTATTATAAGGTATCGCCCATCCCTGTATATTCAACCGCACATCGGGAAAGGTAGATGGTGTGCCCGAGCCATACGTAAAGGCGCTGGAGAAGGACCATTTTTTATTGTACTCGTATATCGCCTGCAGGTTAATCACATGCGTCCGGTCGTACCGGCTCAGGTACCAGTCGTTGTTGCTGATACCCGGTGTCTGGCGGTATGATCTTGACAGGGTATAGTTGAGCCATCCCTGCCACCGGCCCGTTTCCTTCTTTATTTCAAACTCGGCGCCATAAGCCTTACCCCTGCCCGTGATAAGGTCCGCTTCCACCAGTTGGTTCAATTGAAGATTGGCATTGTCGATATAATCGAGCACATCGTGCATCTGTTTATAGAATACCTCTGCCGAAAACTCCAGCGGCAGCCAGGAAGGTATCGATACTGCGCCAACGGAATACTGGTCGGTATAGGAAGGCTTTATATTGTTGGTGCTCGGGAAATACAAATCCACCGGCGTGGGCGAAGCCGTATTGGAAAGCAGGTGAATGTATTGCGAGGTCCTTGCATAGCTCGCTTTGAAATAGGTATTTTTCTTCAGCTCATAGCGCAGCGATATCCTCGGCTCCAGGAAATTCCACTGCGTCACCGGCTTTTTGCTGGTCACCACATCCGCGTGGTCCAGCGGCCTGCTGGTGTTGGCCGTAGTATCCCTGAAATAATACACGGTGGTATTGCCCAGGTAGGCATAGTGACTTAACCGTAACCCCGCCTGCAGGTTCCATTTGGGATTGATCTTCCAGTCGTCTT
>DASYCT010000385.1:0-6054 GCA_036500065.1 Chitinophagaceae bacterium
ATTATTGGATATCAAGCGGACGCACGCCGGGCTAAACCGCCCCACGGGCGCAGGCAACCACGGGTCGCCCAATTTTAACCCCGTTGTATATACGTTACCGGATGCGGCGCCCACTTTCCTGATGCGTATTCCGCAGGAAGAACTGGATGCCAACAATACGTTGACGCCTGCTTCTCAAAATCCATAACGGGAATACCGGAATTGAATATTAATTAATAAATAAGTAATTAATTATGAAAAATATATTGAGAATAGCTTTTGTTGCAGTTGTTGCTTTAAGCGTGAACTCATGCAAAAAGAACAACGTGTCTGTAGATAAAGATCCTCCTTTGTCTGCACCTACTAATGCAGAATTTTCACCGGCCACCAAATCGTTTGCGGCACTCTATTACGTGCAAAGCGGAAGTGTTTATGCTATCCCGGTGGGACTTACCAACGTGTCGAATACCGACAGAACGGTTTCATTTACTTATTCTTCTGCGACGGCGGTAGCAGGGCAGCAATATAATGCTCCTGCCTCTTTGACTATAAAAGCAGGAACGGCCCTGGACACATTGAGACTGGCCGGTATCGCCGCCGGGGAACCCCTGGGAAGATCAGATGTATTAAAGATTAAAATTTCCGGCGATATTCCCGGCGTCTACCAGAGAGATTCAATAGTTATAACATTGAAGCACTATTGTGATGTAGTATTGAGCAGCTTTACCGGTGCTTACAATAACTCATACGATGACGATGGATTCGGCCCTTACGGCCCCTATACGCCCACGATAACCGGTGTGACTTCGACCGGACCTACTTCAGGAACGATTACCGTTGCTAATTTTGCCTATGGGGAACTTGGGGATCCTACTTTGCCTATTAAGATAAACCTCGATTGGTCAAATCCTGCTAACTTTACAGCAACTATCCCGACCCAGACTATCAGTAACAGTTATGGGCCATACGGCGCAGTAACAATAACAGGCATCCTGGGAACAAATACATTTTCTTCCTGTGACAATACATTTAATCTCAGCTATACTATGTATGTTGCTGCCGGTTCTTTTGGCGATATTACAACCGTCATGGCGCGCTAAACCAGGTACAGGTAAACTATTTTTCCAGGGCCGGCTCGAAGAGCCGGCCCTTTTTATTATCAGGTAAGCGAATAGCCGGGAGGTTTACCCCCGCAGACCCGCAATCAGGTTGATGGTGAGCGCCACCACGAAGGTGTTCAGCGCAAAAGAAATCAACCCATGCGCCAGCGCCTGTCTTCGCATCAGGCTGGAATTGATTTGTACATCCGATACCTGGAAGGTCATGCCGATGACAAAAGAGAAATAGGCAAAATCGAAATAGTCGGGTGTGTCCTGGTTGGGGAAGCTCAGCCGGGTGACATTGGTGCAGGTGGCATCATCGTCATCGTAATACATCATCGCATAGTGAAAGGTGAAGATGGTATGCACCATTATCCACGATAACAGTACGCCTGCGATGGCTACCGGCAGGTAAAATGATTTTACGCTGGTGGCCTCTTTGGAAAGGATCAGCAATAATACCATGAACAGGCTGGCAAAAGAAGCCGTGACAATAAGGATGGATACAACAACCCTGCTGCTGTCTTCCTGTTTAGCCAGTTGCTGCATCTGGAGGGTGTTACGCGTACCAAGCACGATGAACGACATGATGAGATAGGTAAATGCAAACACATCCCAGAACAGCATCCCCAGCAGGAGCGAGTGTACGGTATGTTGCCGCCACATGAAGAAAAAGACAATAAACGATAAAACGAGGCTGATAAGTATACGCTGAACCGGGTGCATCCGTACAAATACATTCCCTTTGTTAAGTATGGAAGATGGAGAAAGCATAGCTAAATATGATAGAATAAATTTGAATATGTTAAGATAACAATTAAAAAGCAATTCTGTTTTACTGCTGCGCCAACGCTATGATGTCTTTTACGTTCAGCACCCGGTGAGGATATTCCTTTGTTGCGGTATGTATCATGGCCAGCCCTATTTCCCGCAGGGTGCATACATAGGAAGGAAACAGTTTTTTCCATACGGGATAAAAAGGAGCGAAAACCTTATAGGTCCTGTAAGTATGTGTCATGCCTTTGGTAGGTTGTATATACCCCGGCCGGAACATGTATGCTGCCCGGAAGGGCAACGCCAGCAGGTCGTTTTCCGTTTTTCCTTTTACCCGGGCCCACATGCTGCGGCCTTTTTCGGTACTATCGGTACCGGCGCCCGATACATAGTCGAACACCATACCGGGATTGAGCGGGGCCAGCACAGTGGCCAGGGCCAGGGTAATATCGTAGGTGATATGCCGGTACTGGTCTTCTTTCATTCCCACCGACGATACGCCCATGCAAAAGAAACAGGCATTGTATCCGCTCAATTGTTCTTTCAAAGCGGAGAAATCAAAAAAATTGTCGTGGATGATTTCTTTGAGTTTCGGGTGCTGTACCCCGCAGGGGCGCCGGTTGATGACAAGCACCGATTCTACATCCGGGTGCAGCAGGCATTCGTGCAATACCCCTTCGCCTACCATACCGGTTGACCCGGTTATAAGGACGTTTACTTTCATGGAGTAAAAATACTTATTTCTGCCGGGCGGTATATAATATAATGATAAACCTGCTGCCGGCAGACCGGGAAAAAACCCGCAAAGCTGCGGGAAAAATACCGGAATTTCCCGGGGTTTTTCCCACCGATAAAATTTGGATCGTTTATCGGGCAGGTATAGATTTGCTGTATATCTTGCTCCCTTACTATTTTTCTCCCCTATAAAACTTCGCGTTAAACTTTATTATATGAAACCATTAACCCTGGTAATGGCACTGCTATTACTATGCTGTAGATTGAATGTTTGTTGTGCACAGGATACGCCTGCTGTACCGGGGGCAGATAAGGTAGTGGATAAATACCTCAGTTCCGTTTCGGATAAGTCGGCCGGCATCAGCACGGACCTTGACAAACAAACAGAGAAATACCTTGCCCGCTTCCGCCGCGACGAAGACCGCGCCTATAAAAAACTCGCTAAGAAAGATTCTGCCGCCGCTGCCAAAGGTCTTGCCGCTTCAAAACAACGATACGAAGCGCTGCAGCAAAAACTCACCACCACTTCCCAAAACATAACCAGTAAAGGAAAACGATACATTCCGTTGCTGGACACGGTGACCACTTCTTTGAAATTCCTTGGCCGCTATGGCGATCTCTTTAAAAAGGGCATCGCCTCTTCGCAACAGGTCGGCAATACCCTGTCACAGGTAAATACAATGGAAGGTAAGATGCAGGAAGCGGACGATGTACAGGCTTTTGTGAAAGAACGCAGCCAGCAGTTGGGCGATGAGTTACAACAAGCGGGCATGGGAAACGCGTTAAAACAATTCAACCAGGATGCTTATTATTATTCCGCCCAGGTATCCGAATACCGTGCGGCATTAAATGACCCGGATAAGGCAGAACAGAAGGCCATTGCCCTGCTCAACCAGTTGCCCGCCTTTCGCCAGTTCATGCAGCAAAACAGCCTGCTGGCTTCCCTGTTTGGTGCACCGGGCAGCGTCGCTTCCAATGCCATGGCCATGCCCGGCCTACAGACGAGATCGGCCGTACAGCAATTATTGCAAACACAACTCTCCACCAGTGGCGCGGGAGGACAGGCCGTGATACAGCAAAATATACAGGCGGCGCAGGCGCAACTCAACGCCTTGAAAGATAAGATCAGCAAACTGGGCGGCGGTAGCAGCAGTGATATAATGCCACCTCCCGGGTTTAAACCCAACGGCCAGAAAACAAAAACCTTTTTACAACGGCTTGAATTGGGCGCTAATGTACAAACACAGAAATCCGGTGCTTTCTTCCCCACCACCACCGACTTCGGGTTCTCGGTTGGCTACAAACTGAGCGGCACAAGCACCGTAGGCATCGGCGCCAGCTACAAACTCGGTTGGGGAACGGACATTCAACATATAGCACTTAGTTCGCAGGGCATTGGTTTCAGGTCATATACCGACATAAAAATAAAAGGCAGCTTTTACGCCAGCGGCGGCTTCGAATACAACTACCAGCAGGCATTTGCCTCGCTGCGGGAGATCTATAGCATTAACGCATGGAGTAAAAGCGGGCTGCTCGGTGTGAGTAAAATAGTATCGGTAAAGAGTAAGATGTTTAAAAAGACAAAGCTGCAGTTGCTCTGGGACTTCCTGAGCTATTCGCAACGACCCGTCACACAACCATTAAAATTCAGGGTGGGATATAATTTCTAAAAGAGACCTAAACTCAGTTACATGAATATAAAAGCATCACTTTTCGGGATTTTTTTTCTTTTTGCAACAGCAGGCGTTTATGCCCAGAGCGACGCCAATTTTCAAAACGTTACTCCCTCTACGCCGGAAGTAAAGGCGATGGCCAAATACGTGGATATCCCCATGAGCTATTGTACGGGTACCCCGCAGATAAGCATACCGATTGGATCTGTTAAAAGCGGCAGCATAGAAATACCGGTTTCCCTAAGCTACAACGCATCAGGCATACGGGTGGATGAAGAAGCGACCTGGGTAGGGTTGGGATGGAATCTCAGTACCGGGCCTACTTTATCGAGAGCCGTCAGGGGTTTGCCGGATGACGAATCCACGTTTGGCTATATAAACACCATTTCCACTAAAAAGGTAAAATATATTCACTCGCTTATGGATGACTATACGGCTAATGGGGCGGAATTGCTGCAACTTGAAAATATTGATTATAATGATGGTACACTGGATGTGGAACCGGATATCTTTAGTTTTTCCGCGTTGGGTTATTCCGGCAAGTTTTACTGGAGCCAGGATTCGGGTAAATTTATTTTATCTCCTTGCCAGAACATACAGATTACGGCCGGAACCACCGGCATCACTTCGTTCACGCTTACACTTCCCAACGGTGTGCAATGTGTTTTTGGAGATGGAGTGCCGCTGGAGACCATGCAAAGTATTACTACCAGCTCCTATGTAAATAACGTTAGTATTGCAGATGTGGCAAACAATAACTCGTATGTCACTTCATGGCCGATAGCCCGTATAGTGGACCCCCGGGGTCATGAGATTCATTATCATTATACTTCACAAACAGTGCACCAGTTTGGCCGCGGGTCTGAAACAGCTATTCCTACCGACGATGGAAACGGACATTCTACAACCAACACCAAACAGTCTTTTTTCAGGCAGGTATATGTAAAGCCTGTTCTCCAGTACATTTCTGCCGATAATGGTTATATCTACTTTAATCGGTCGCCTGCCGTCCGGCAGGATGTGGTCGATTCCAGCCAGTCGCTGGACACGATTACTGTCAAAAATATACTTGGTACAGAAGTCAATTCTTTTTTGTTTAATTATTATTATACCTCAAGTAACGATAGTATTTCATTGCTCGGAATATTTCAGTACGGCGGGATTGCCGCCAAAAGGCTGATGTTAAATTCTGTAACACAAACAAACCTTACAACCGGCCTTTCTTTGCCGCCTTATGTATTCACGTATAGTAACCGTCCTTTACCCAATCGTTTATCCTCTTCGCAGGATTACTGGGGCTATTATAATGGGAAAAATAGTGCGCAATTATTCCTGATGCCAAGATTCCCTGTGTTAACAACCTTCCCCTTCCCTATTCCGGGTGAATTGCCACGTGGGTTTGATGATCCTTTGAAAGCAGATCGGCGAATTGATACCGCATTTAATAAAGCGGGCACGCTGGTAAAAATTCAATATCCTACGGGGGGAACCACTTCCTATTTTTATGAATCCAATAACACTCCGATCAGCTATTTCAGAGCTTCGGACGGTCTTGAAAGACCGGATGCGATCTATCCCTCGTTCTCATTTGAGGGCTTAATGCCGGTAAGCCCGCCTTATCCTCTTTATTACGTAAATACATTCCGGATAACGAATCCTGTTACACAAGTAAAAGTTACGCCGAATGTTCCTTCCCCTTGCGGCCTGTTGCCTAACGCTTCCTGTGTGTTTACCTTTTACATTAAAAGCCTGCCGGATTCTTCCATCCAATATACGTTTAATACTACTGCTGC
>DASYCT010000386.1:0-6996 GCA_036500065.1 Chitinophagaceae bacterium
TATTGTCGTTGTTATAGCGCCAGTCACGGAAAAGGTTATCTCCAAAACCGGTGCGCTCGGTTGCTTTTAAGAAACGCGCGGGAATGATCTGGTCGGTGTCTACGTTTTCGATCGGCAGGGGAACTGCCGTACTTTTTACTACCGTGAATTTATCGTATGCCATGGTGTGAGCTGTGAGCCGCTAGCTATGAGCTGCGGGCATTTTTAATGAATGAATTAATTACGGGTCGTCCCTACAGCAATTCCCGCGGGTCTGTCACCACACCGGTCACTGCCGCCGCGGCGGCCACCAGTGGGCTTGCCAGCATGGTTCTTGCCCCGGGGCCCTGTCTCCCTTCGAAATTGCGGTTACTGGTGCTCACCGCGTATTTGCCGGCGGGGACTTTATCATCGTTCATAGCCAGGCAGGCGGAACATCCGGGCTGGCGCAATTGAAATCCTGCTTCCGTGAGGATGTCCAGTATGCCTTCTTCCCTTATTTGCTGCTCCACGATATGCGAACCGGGCACTATCCATGCGGTCACATGCTCCGCTTTTTTGCGGCCTTTTACGATGGAAGCAAAGGCGCGGAAATCCTCGATACGCCCGTTGGTGCAACTGCCGATGAAAACATAATCCACTTTTTTGCCGAGCATTTCATCGTCCTGATGAAAGCCCATATAGTTGAGTGATTTTTCATAGCTGGCTTTGCCGCTGCCGCCTTCGGCCACCGGAATATGTTTTGTTATACCCATGCCCATGCCGGGGTTGGTGCCATAGGTGATCATCGGTTCAATATCCGCGGCATCATAATGATATTCCATGTCAAAATGAGCGCCCTCATCTGTTTTCAATGTTTTCCAATAAGCCAGCGCTTTCTCCCAGGCTTCTCCTTTGGGCGCTTTGTCCTTGCCTTTGATATAGGCGAACGTGGTTTCATCGGGGGCAATCATACCGCCGCGCGCCCCCATTTCAATGCTCATATTGCAAACCGTCATACGCCCTTCCATACTCATGTTTTCAAACACTTCGCCGGCATATTCTACAAAATAACCGGTGGCGCCGGCGGCCGTTAATTTCGAAATGATATAGAGGGTCACATCTTTGGGGGTAATACCCTTGCCCAGTTTGCCGTTTACGTTAATGCGCATCTTCTTTGGCTTGGGTTGCATGATGCATTGTGAAGAAAGCACCATCTCCACCTCGGAGGTACCGATGCCAAATGCAATGGCGCCGAAGGCCCCGTGCGTGGAAGTATGCGAATCGCCGCATACAATCGTCATGCCCGGCTGTGTAATACCGTTTTCAGGTCCTACCACATGCACGATGCCGTTCTTCGGATTGCCCAGGCCCCAATGCGAAATGCCGTATTTCGCCGAGTTTACTTCCAGCGCTTTCAACTGGTTGGCGGAAAGCGGGTCCTGCACCGGCAGGTGCTGGTTGATGGTGGGTGTATTGTGATCGGCCGTTGCAAATGTCTTTTCGGGAAACATTACGTTGAGTCCCCGGCTTTCCAGTCCGAGGAATGCCACCGGGCTGGTCACCTCATGAATAAAGTGCCGGTCGATAAAAAACACATCGGGACCACCATCGATTTTCCTCACCACGTGGGAATCCCATACTTTGTCGAATACTGTAGCAGGTATCTTACTCATTTTCCATATTTTAAAAGAGAATTGCAAAATTCTTAAAATATATCCGGATAATCAGTTTTTCACCTGCATTTTTTCTAATAATAGCCTATTTAATTTAAAGCATTTTCAGATATCCACGGGTATTTTGCGCAAAATAAAAGCCTCCAAATCAATTATTTGGAGGCTTTATAGTTACGTTCGCCAACAGGTGCGCCTTACGAGGAAGGCCGGGCAGACGGGTTGGAAATCGTACTTATTTTTCGAGGTTTATCTGCCCTACATCAATCGACTGGCCGTTGGCCACCGATATGTTGTCTTTCGAAGCATTCCGGTAGGGTGGTAGGGCTTCCACGATCACCCGAAATACCCCCTCTTTGTTGGTGGTGATTTCAAAGGCGCCATTCTGGAGATTTCCCTTGGCGGTGTCCGAATTGGAAATGGCCCAGACCCGTACGGCACCCTCTGCCGGGCTCACCGTTCCACGGATGGACCCGCTAAACGGCACCGGGGTAAAGGCAAATACTCCTGCCGTGGCTATTGATAAGGCGATAAACGCCGCTTTTATTTTTTTCATGGTAGCATAGTTTAAAATGAACAATTAAAGGCTGTCATCCCGCTTTTTGGACTCCTTTGTCTTTTCGTCTTTTTTGTGCTTGCCGCCCTTAGCTGCAATCTGGGTTTGTAAATCCTCGTCATAAGGCCGGGAAATGCCATGATGGCCGTCGGCAATACCTGTGCCGATGGCCGGACCGCCCTTGGCGGCATTGTCTCTTTCCTTATCGGCATTTTCGGTAGAAAAGCCCTTGCTATCCGTTTGCTTGTTTGGCATAACTAATTGTTTTAATGTGAATAAATAAGCAGGCGCCCGATAGTTAGCCCTCCCATCCAATTTTATAGGCCTGAAAGCGTTAAAACCCCACGGCGCCCCCTGTAACCCCTAAATTATTGTGCCATCGCAGCGCCGCGGCCAGCGGGTCTTCACAAGGCATATTGCCCGTAGACTATTTGATAATCATTGGGTTATTAAATAGGAAAGGATTTAATTTTAATGCTTAAAAGAGTGTGCAGGGCTGATATTTTTCCACATTCGTGCATAATTACAGCAAATGGGCACTACGCCGGTTTCGCTATATTTGCCCGGTTTGAGATGCCGGCAACGGCGATAGTTGGACCCAAGGGGCTTTAACAGACTATTGGAAACTAAATAATTATAAGGAAACGACCCCGTAACTGATACCTATGGCAGAGAAAGATAAAAACCTGTTTGATTACACCGAAGACAGTATTAAAAGCCTCGACTGGAAGGAACATATCCGCCTGCGGCCCGGTATGTATATCGGCAAACTGGGGGACGGTTCAAGCCCTGACGACGGTATTTATGTACTGTTGAAAGAGGTGTTGGACAACTGTATCGACGAACATACCATGGGCTATGGCAAACAGGTAGAGGTTACGATTGAAAAGGGCGTGGTGACTGTGCGGGATTTCGGTCGTGGCATCCCCCTGGGGAAAGTAGTCGACGTGGTTAGCAAGATCAATACCGGCGCCAAATACGACAGCAAGGCTTTCCAGAAAAGCGTAGGTCTGAACGGGGTAGGTACCAAGGCGGTCAACGCGTTGAGCGGCTATTTTAAAGTCACCGCCTACCGGGAAGGAAAGGAAAAAACAGCCGAGTTTGAAAAAGGCGTCCTTACCAAAGAATACAAAGAGACCAAAACCACGGAAGAAAACGGTACGCTGGTTACGTTTATCCCGGACGGCTCTGTGTTTAAGAACTACCATTATATACACGAATACCTCGACAACCAGTTCTGGAACTATTGTTACCTGAATGCCGGGCTTATCATCAATTTCAATGGTAAGAAATACGTATCCAAAAACGGCTTGCTGGATTTGCTGCAACGCAAGACCAACGAGGATGAACTGCGCTATCCGATCATTCACCTGAAGGGAGAAGATATTGAAGTGGCGCTTACCCACGAAAACCAGTATGGCGAAGAATATTATTCTTTTGTCAATGGCCAGTTCACTACCCAGGGTGGTACGCACCTGGCGGCTTTTCGTGAAGCGTATGTAAAGACCATCCGCGATTTTTATAAAAAGGATTATGATGCCGCTGATATAAGGGGCAGTATCTGCGCTGCCGTGAGCGTGCGCGTACAGGAGCCCGTGTTTGAAAGCCAGACCAAAACAAAGCTTGGTTCGCAATACGTATCGGAAGGCGGTCCCACGATGAAGAATTTTATCGGCGATTTCCTGGCGCGCGACCTCGACCTGTTTCTCCACCGCAATCCTTCTGTGGCGGAGGCATTAAAAAAACGCATCGAGCAAAACGAGCGTGAACGAAAAGAACTGGCCGGCATTAAAAAACTGGCCAACGAGCGCGCCAAGAAGGCCAACATGCACAACAAGAAACTGCGCGATTGCCGGTACCATTTCAACGACGAACCCACCGGCAAGGACAAGGAAACCATCATGGAGAAAGCCCGGGAAAGCACCATCTTCATTACCGAAGGTGACAGCGCCAGTGGTTCCATCACCAAGGCGCGCAACGTGGAAACACAGGCCGTATTCAGCCTGCGCGGTAAACCGCTCAACTGTTTCGGGCTGACCAAGAAAGTGGTGTATGAAAACGAAGAGTTTAACCTGCTGCACCATGCACTAAACATCGAAGAAGGATATGAAGGCCTGCGCTATAACAATATCGTATTTGCCACCGATGCCGATGTGGATGGCATGCACATACGCCTGTTGCTCATGACGTTCTTCCTGCAATTCTTTCCCGATATCGTCAAGAACGGGCACGTGTATATTCTTGAAACGCCGTTGTTCCGCGTACGCAACAAACAGGAAACGATCTATTGCTACGATGAAACGGAAAAACAGGCAGCCGTAAAGAAACTGGGCAACAAGCCCGAGATTACCCGTTTTAAAGGGCTCGGTGAAATCAGCCCGGATGAGTTTGCCCGCTTTATCAATCGTGATATGCGGGTACAGCCGGTACTGATCATGCCTGAAACGCATATACAACAGATACTGGATTACTACATGGGCAAGAATACCCCCGACCGGCAGGAGTTTATCATCGATAACCTGAAAGTGGAAATCGACCTGGTGGAGGAACCAAAATAATTACTCATAAAATCAATTTATACCGGGTATGATTCATATTGTTTTTAACGAGGCCGATATTGATGTATTGAAAAAAGCAATAGAGATGGACGAAACCATGCAGGGCGATGTGCTGCAGGTGAAAGACGATTATGCCGTAGGGCCGTTAACGGGCATCTACGAACAGGAAGGCATCGAAGCCCGCAAACAATGGTGGAGGGAGCTACTCACCGGGGGCGATTATGCGGGCCTGGTGGAAAAAGGAGATGTGGACGATACTAAACTGGTGGCCGATCTCAAAGAACGCCTGCAGGCGGAGCCCGCAGAACTGATCTGGATCTGGGCCGCCCAGAACAGCCACGATGTAAGCGGCTATTACTGGCTGATGAGCCAGTTGAAAGATTTCCAGGGCCGCGTGTTTATTCTCTATCTCAACAACCTGCCTTTTTTCAATGAGAAAGGAAGTATTTTTTATCCCAATTGGTTAAGTGTGATTCCGCCCAGGGAATTTATCAAGGCCAAACGCCTGCTGACGAGAGTCATTACGCTAAGTGAGTTTGAAATAGACCCCGATGAATGGACCCGTATCTGCAACGAAGGCAAAGACATCCGCATCCTGGAAGGGGGGAAGAAACTGGCGCAGTACGGTCACGCGTTTTACGACGAGGAACTGCGCAAGTTCATCACGACCGACTGGCAAAAGGCAAGTAAAATAATTAACCAGTATATTAATAAAGGCAAGCATTATACCGGCGATGCTTACTTACTGTGGAGATTGAAAGGATTGATCACGTCCGGTGAACTTGACGCGCAGGGCGAAATAAAGAATATGAAGGATTTTGAGGTGAAGAAGAAAGCAGGCCAAACGGAGATTATAATGAGCCAGGAATAGCCGGTAGTTTAAATGACAAGACAATTGTATTATGAGCGCAGCAAAAAATAAATTGTACGAGTTCCTGGAAAACGACAACGGTGTCCAGGGGCAGTATAAAACATGGTTCCTTGATTACGCTTCCTATGTTATCCTGGAACGTGCCGTTCCGGCCATCGAGGATGGCCTGAAACCCGTTCAGCGTCGTATCCTTCACGCCATGAAGGAAATGGACGACGGTCGTTTTAATAAAGTAGCCAATATCATCGGCCAGGCCATGCAGTACCATCCCCACGGCGATGCCAGTATCGGGGATGCACTGGTCAACCTCGGTCAAAAAGAATTGCTGGTAGAGACACAGGGCAACTGGGGCGACGTGCGCACCGGCGATGATGCCGCTGCCTCGCGCTATATCGAAGCACGACTGTCCAAGTTCGCCCTCGAAGTGGCGTTCAATGCCAAAACCACCGAATGGCAGCTTAGCTATGACGGCCGGAAAAACGAGCCGGTGAACCTGCCCATGAAGTTCCCCCTGCTGCTGGCGCAGGGCGCGGATGGTATCGCCGTAGGCCTTTCCACCAAGATACTGCCCCACAATTTCAACGAGCTTTGCGAAGCCGCCATCAAATACCTGCGCGGAAAACGCTTTGAATTAAACCCTGATTTCCAGACCGGGGGCATGGTAGATATTACCAATTACAACGAAGGCAAGCGCGGCGGCAAGGTGCGCGTACGCGCGCACATCGAAGAGTTCGATAAGAAAACCCTGCTGATAAAGGACGTTCCCTATAGCGTTACCACGGCCCAGTTGATGGATTCCATCGTAAAAGCCAATGACCAGGGAAAGATAAAAATCAAAAAAGTAACCGATAATACCGCTGCCGAAGTAGAGATACAAGTGGATCTCGCGCCGGGTATTTCACCCGATATTACCATCGATGCGCTCTATGCCTTTACGGATTGCGAAGTGAGTATATCTCCCAATGCCTGCGTGATCATAGAAAAAAAACCCAAATTCCTGGGGGTGCACGAATTGCTCAAGGTATCGACCGACAATACCCGTGAGCTGCTGAAAAAAGAACTTCAAATCCGCTTGTCGGAATTGCAGGAAAAATGGCATTACACCTCGCTGGAAAAGATATTCTTTGAAGAGAAGATCTACAAGGAACTGGAAAAGAAACACGCCACCTGGGAAAAAGTGCTGGAAGCCATTGCCGAAGCGTTCAAACCCTTCCGCAAGCAGCTCCGCAGGGATATTACCCGGGAGGATGTGGTCAAGCTCACGGAGAAACCGGTTCGCCGTATCTACAAACTCGATATCGAAGAACTGAACGAACAGATAAAAGGGCTTGAAGCCGATATCAAACAGGTAAAGCACCATATCGCCAACCTGGTGGATTA
>DASYCT010000387.1:0-4172 GCA_036500065.1 Chitinophagaceae bacterium
GTGTGTAAGCACCTGAAGAGTAATGCCATTGCACTGGTGAAAAATAAACAACTGGTTGGTAAAGGATGCGGGCAAACCAGCCGGGTAGATGCGTTGCGGCATGCGCTGGAAAAGGCAAAACAATTCAATTTCAATTTAAAAGGGGCCGTGATGGCCAGCGATGCGTTTTTCCCATTCAATGATTGTGTGCAGTTGGGTGATGAGGCGGGTATTACGGCATTTATACAACCGGGGGGATCGATTCGTGACAAGGATTCAATTGAATATTGCAAGGAACATAATCTTGCGATGGTGATAACGGGATTAAGGCATTTTAAGCATTAGGAATTATAGGCGTCCCAGTACACATTCTCCTTCATAAACAGTTCATACATTTCGCGCCAGCCGGCAAAGGTTTTATCGGTGCCGAGAAAATGGTTGTGCCAGATGGTGACCATCATGCCATTTAATTTCTTGACGATGGTGTAATAGTGGACGAGTTCTTCGTAGGCTTTTTGGGGATTGTATTTCTGTTCATAGTAGGAATTGGCATCCATATAGCAGAAGGGGAAAAGTCTTAATGCTGTGGGCTGATTTGCGGGGAGATCAAACCAGTTGTAGCTGGATGCTACGGAAGCGCGGAAGCCGTTGATGGTGCCATAGCCCATGGAATAATCCTTGATCAGGCCGGTTTTCAGCAGGCGGCGAAAGGTATCGGGCAATTCCATTTTTATATAATGCTGGCGGCTGTGTTCGATAGGCCGGTCCACAATTACTTCCAGCCATTCTTTTTCCTCTTTCAATGTAGTCGTACCGGGAGCCACGCTGCTCTGCCAGGAAGGATGAAGGCCTGTTTTATATACCTGTGCATAGTATTCAATCAATTGCTGAAAATGCCTGGACGAGGTGGGTGTGTTTTTATCATAGCCTTTCTGCTCGCCGGCGACCAGGAAAAAGTAAACGGGTTTTACCTTGCAGTAAAGGTGGAGGGCATCGAGCCATTCATAGCTGTCGAAGGGGTCTTTGCGGCGGTTGCGCAATACGTCCCAGCGTTCTTTTACAAGCGACCATTGGCGGTTCTTTACGGCCCGTAAGAAGCCACCGGCATTGCGCCGCCAGCCCTTGTGACGATAAGAATAGGCTATATCAATATCGTAGGAAGGAATGAACTTAAACTGGTTGCGTTTGAATACCAGGGAAGGAAATTTTTGCAGGAGGGCCCGTTTGAAATCATTCAGCCAGATGTTTACCAGTGGCAGGTGAAGAAAGCCTTCTTTAAACGCCAGCGAATTGGTATGTGCATAGCGGCCGTACTGGTCTTTTTCGTGGGGCAGGTATTCTTCGTAGCGGCTAAGGAGGTAGAAAGAGGCTGCGAGTATATCGAAGGGATAATCACCGCTGCAGGGGAAAAATGCTTTGGCATAGTTTACTTCAAAGCAATCGATGGATTGGGGTGTTATGGTATCTTCAAACAGCAGGGGGACGGCGTGGATAAAAAATTCCTCTTCAGAGAAATCGGCACCGGAATAATTAAGCCGCGGGCCGCGGAACCGGGTAAACTGGTCTTTATCGGTGGTGAGCAGCATGGGAGCGCTGAACAATTCCCTGCTGATAAAATCAACAATGTATTGCAGCCGCTGTGTAATAGTATGGGAGTAGATCAACAACATCCGTACAAACAAATAGCCAGCCACCGTGCTGACTACCTACAAATATATCTTCTAAATGAATCGATACTAACTACCGGGGGTTCCTCTCTTTCCACATTTCATTAAAGGTTTTGGGAGTAAAATCAAGTTCTCCCCTATGGGCTGTCCATCCTTTGAATAGTTTGTTGACGGCCCAGTTTTTTAATTTCTGACTGCCTATATTCATCAGTGAACGGTTAAGGCTGGCTTTTTTCCATGCTTTCCAGGCAATCTTTTCACTCCAGGTGGTATCGCCTTCTTCGACTGCTTCATGACGGTTTTCGAGCAACAGCTCATGCAGGTTTATTTTTACGGCGCATACTTCGGTGCAGTTGCCGCAAAGCGAGGAAGCATAACTGAGATGTTTCCACTCTTTCATTTCTTTGAGGTGGGGCGTAATGACGGCGCCGATGGGACCGCTATAGGTAGTGCCATAGGCATGGCCGCCGATATTCTTGTAGACGGGGCAGGCATTGAGGCAGGCACCACAACGGATGCAGTACAGGCTTTCTCTTGTTTTTTCATTGGCAAGGATGGACGTGCGTCCATTGTCCAGTAAAATAACATACATCTCGTCGGGGCCGTCTGCTTCCTGGGGCTGGCGGGGACCGGTGACGATGGTATTGTAAACGGTCAGCTTTTGACCGGTACCGAAGGTTGACAACAGGGGCCAGAACAGGCCGAGATCGGTCATGGAGGGAATAATCTTCTCAATGCCGACGATGACGATATGCGTTTTGGGAAAGGCGCAGCTTAACCGGGCGTTGCCTTCATTTTCGGTCACGGCGATGCCGCCGATATCGGAGATGATAAAATTAGCGCCGGTGATGCCTATTTCAGCCTGGATATATTTGGTGCGCAGTTTTTCGCGGGCTACCAGGGTGAGTTCTTTGGGCGAGAGATTGGGTTTGGTGTGGAGCTTTTCGTAAAAGAGTTTGGCTACGTCTTCCTTGCTTTTGTGCATGGCCGGGGTAACGATATGATAGGGTGGCTCGCCGTCCAGCTGCTGGATGTATTCACCGAGATCGGTCTCCACGCTTTCTATGCCCTGTTCTTCGAGAAAGTGATTCAGCTTCAGCTCTTCGGTCACCATGCTTTTGCTTTTCACGATCGTTTTGCAGTTCTTTTCGATGCAAATCTTTTTTATTTCCGCGAGGGCCTGCGCGGTATCTTCTGCCCAAAGGACTTTGCCACCGCGTTTGGTAAAGGCGGATTCGAATGCTTCCAGTTGCTGGTCGAGTGTTTCGAGGGCGCGCCATTTGATGTTCTTGGCTCTTTCGCGGGCGGTTTCGAGGTCGGCAAACTGGTGTTTGCCGGCAGGCACGGACGCATTGTAGCGGCCGATATTGAAATTGATCTTGCGGCGATGTTCCAGGTCAGCGGCCCGCACGGTACTGCGGGCAATAAAGGTGGAAGCGGATTCCGACATAATGAGTTATTAAACCGGTTTTTTGTCTTTGTAGTATTGCTCTGCCACCTGCTCCAGCAGGCCGTAAAAATCTTCGCCGTATTTGCGTACGATGGATTCTTTCAGGAAAACATATACGGGTACTTTCTGTTTTTTACCCAACGCACAGGCCGGGCTGCAAAGGCCTTCGCGCGGCTCGTAGTTCATCAGGTCATATTCTTTTGTTTCTTTTATCTTGATGGGATACAGGTGGCAGCTGAGGGGCTTTTTCCATTTGGTCGATTTGCCATCATAGAAAGCCTGTTCGAAACTGCATTTGATAACGCCCTGCCTGTCGCGGAAACCATAAGCACACATTTTACCTTCGATGGTGGGGGTCACCCAGCCAAACTCGCGATCGTATTCATAGCGGCCGTTGCGCTCGACCTGTTGTATGCCTTCTTTGGTCATATAAGGCTTTACGATTTCGTACAGTTCATTGACATGCGCGAGTTCTTCTTTTGTAATAGGGGCGCCGGCATCGCCTTCTTCGCAGCAACCGCCTTTGCATTTGCTTAAATCGCAAACAAACTGCTCTTTTACCACCTCGTCGCTCACGAGGACATTTTCTATTGCTATCATTGCGTCAATTTACCAAGGGGTAAAGATACGACATATCCATTCTAGTTTTAACGGCTGATGATGGGATTAACCCACGAAACGTTCCTACGGAACGATGAGAGAGACGTTCATGTATTTTTCTACCCACCAGGTGTCCCTATGGGACATTGTGCCAAACCAGACAGGTATGCAGGTGGGACATTGCACCAAACCGGACTGGCATACAGATGGGACATGGCGCTAAACCGGACTGGTATACAGATGGGACATTGTGCCAAACCAGACAGGTATGCAGGTGGGACATTGCACCAAACCGGACTGGTATACAGGTGGGACATTGTGCCAAACCACAGGTATGCAGGTGGGGCATTGCACCAAACCGGACTGGTATACAGGTGGGACATGGCGCTATTAGGATCAGTACAAGATGATTATTTGCCTTTCCAGGTAAGAGTATTGATCATGTGCTTCATGTCCTCCTGCAGGAAATTATTGAC
>DASYCT010000388.1:0-20272 GCA_036500065.1 Chitinophagaceae bacterium
CGCGCCTCAAAGTGAATTTGAATACCTGCAGGAACTGAAAAAGGTAGCGGCCCGCAACAAAGTATTTAAAAATTATATCGGCCAGGGTTATTACGGCACCATCACGCCGAGCGTTATCCTGCGCAACGTGTTTGAAAACCCAGGCTGGTACACGCAATACACGCCTTACCAGGCTGAAATCAGCCAGGGAAGGCTGGAAAGCCTGCTGAACTTCCAGACGATGGTCACCGATTTGACCGGTCTTCCTATCGCCAATGCCTCCCTGCTCGACGAGGGAACGGCGGCGGCGGAAGCCATGGCGATGTTCTTTCACCATGTCAACAAGACGGAGAATATAACGCAACCGAAGTTTTTTGTCGACAACCATGTGTTGCCCCAGACAAAAGACATTTTGATCACCCGTGCAGAACCCATCGGCATTCAACTGGTGTACGGCGATTATAACAAAACGGTCATCGATACTACTTTCTTCGGCGCCATCGTACAATACCCCAACGACAACGGTTCGGTGGAGGATTACCGTGGTTTTATCAATAAAGTACACGGAGTGGGCGGTCATGTGGTAATGGCGACCGACCTGCTGGCGCTTACCTTATTAACGCCGCCGGGTGAACTCGGCGCAGATGCGGCCGTAGGCTCTGCACAGCGTTTTGGCGTACCCATGGGTTTTGGCGGCCCTCATGCCGCCTTCTTCAGCACAAAGGATGATTTTAAACGTTCTATCCCGGGCCGCCTGATTGGCGTGAGCATCGATGCCAAAGGGCATCGCGCGCTGCGCATGGCGTTGCAGACACGCGAGCAACATATCAAACGGGAAAAAGCAACCTCCAATATCTGCACCGCGCAGGCATTGCTGGCCAATATGGCCGCCATGTACAGCGTATTCCACGGGCCGGAAGGTCTTGCCGCCATTGCAAAACGCGTGGCATTGCTGGCCAATACGCTCTCAAACGAACTGGAAGAACTGGGGTATACCAATCACAATACGGCGTTCTTCGATACGCTGAAAATACATGTGGAAGACAGCAGCGCCGTACGCGTCGTTGCCGAAAAACATGAAATTAATTTCCGTTATTTCGACCAGCATCATATAGGCATCAGCGTTGACGAAACGACTATGCAGAAAGACCTGCTGGACATCGTGGCCGTGTTTGAAGAAGTGGCCGGCCGGCCGGTAGCGTCCATCACCTTCGACAATGAAGACGAACTGGACAATATACCGGTGGGCCTGAAACGCAGTTCTCCCTTCCTGCAACAGGCGGTGTTCAACACCCATCACAGCGAAAGCGAAATGATGCGTTACCTGAAATACCTCGAAAACAAGGATCTTTCGCTCAATACTTCCATGATTTCACTCGGCAGTTGCACCATGAAGCTGAACGCAGCTACCGAGCTTATCCCCGTAAGCTGGCCTGCCTTTGGCGGCCTGCACCCCTTTGTACCGGCCAACCAGGCATTGGGGTATCAGCAAATCGTGGATGAACTGAGCGAATACCTTTGCGAAATAACCGGCTTTACCGCCTGCTCCCTGCAACCCAATAGCGGCGCACAGGGCGAGTACGCGGGACTGCTCACCATCCGCGCGTATCACCAGCACCGCGGGAATACACACCGCGACGTCGTGCTGATCCCTATTTCGGCGCACGGTACCAACCCTGCTTCGGCTGTTATGGCCGGTATGAAAGTGGTGGTCGTAAAAAGCGATGAGGACGGGCATATCGATGTGGCCGACCTGAAGGCAAAAGCCGACCAATATAAGGACAGTCTTTCCGCCCTGATGGTTACCTACCCTTCCACGCACGGTGTATTTGAAGAAAGCATTCGCGAAATCTGCCAGGCCATTCACGACAAAGGCGGGTTGGTGTATATGGACGGGGCCAATATGAACGCACAGGTGGGACTCACCTCACCCGGGATGATTGGCGCCGATGTCTGCCACCTGAACCTGCACAAGACCTTTGCCATTCCTCACGGTGGCGGTGGTCCCGGCATGGGCCCGATCTGCGTGAACGATAAACTGAAGCCTTACCTGCCCGGGCATGTGACCGGCTACCAGCAAACGGCCACTTCCACGCATGCGGTCAGCGCAGCGCCTTTCGGAAGTGCGTCCATTCTTCTTATTAGCTATGCGTATATCAGGCTGCTGGGAGCGGAAGGCATGAAAGCAGCTACGGAATATGCTATCCTCAACGCCAACTATATGCGGGCAAGGCTGGAAAAATATTATAAGATCCTTTATCTCGGCGACCACGGTACCTGTGCCCATGAATTTATCGTCGACCTCCGTCCCTTCAAAACCACTTCGGGCGTGGAAGCGGAAGATGTGGCCAAACGCCTGATGGATTATGGTTTTCACGCGCCTACGATGAGCTTCCCGGTGCCCGGCACCATCATGATAGAACCGACCGAAAGCGAGGACAAGGCCGAGCTGGATCGTTTCTGCGATGCGCTTATCAGCATCCATGAAGAAATAAAAGCAATTGAAGAGGGCAAGGCGGATAAAACGGACAACGCACTGAAAAATGCGCCGCACACAATGGCCGTGGTATGCGCCAATGAATGGCCGCACAAGTATAGCCGGCAGGAAGCGGCTTTCCCGCTGGCCTATATCATGCACAGCAAGTTCTGGCCATCGGTAGCGCGCATCAACAACACCTATGGCGACAGGAACCTGGTTTGTACCTGTGAGCCGACGGAAGCATACGCATAATACCACCACCCCCCAACCCCCTAAAGGGGGGCTTTGGTCCCGAAGTAAGTGAAAGGGTTTATTGAATGTATCAGTTCATATAACAGTAAAAGGATATTTCGGACTACTTCGGGAGTTTTCATTCCCCCTTTAGGGGGTAAGGGGGTCTAAGGGGGTCCCCCGGAGTGGCAAAAACATTCTTTTTGCGTATATCTGCCCGCAAAGACTATCTTTAGGACTATTTATTATCAATACCAATTTAAATGAACAAGAAAAATCAAGGCACCGTAAAGTTTTTCAACGGTGAAAAGGGATTTGGATTCATCAAGCATGATGACTCCGGTAAAGAAACCTTTGTACACTCCAGCGGACTGATTGATCAGGTCAGAGAAGGGGATAAAGTTGAATTCGACCTGCAGGAAGGAAAGAAAGGAATGAATGCTGTGAACGTGAAAAAAATCGGCTAATTTAATTCTGCTGCTAAAAAAATCAAGGCCGCCTGTGAGGGCGGCCTTTTTTGGTTTATAGCCAATATCAGTTAAAATCTGCCTTGATGTTTTTGCTTAATGTTGCCGGTGACCAGGAACCGGGAACGATAATGCGGCGGATAGTATATAAGGGTTCCTGTTCATCGCGTTTGGTGCCAAGCTGGAAAGCTGCGATAAACCCGCGTTTCTTCAAAGGGTCGATTATCTCGTGGCTCCAAAGGCCAAAAGGATACGCAAAATAGCGGATGGGTTTGCCGGTGATGGCTTCCAGTGTCTTGGTGGGTTTCTCTATCTGGATCACCCAGTCATTCCCCTTGTACAGTTTCACATTGTGGTGGTCCCAGGTATGCGAACCAATATAATGACCCGCATCGCTCAATGCTTTTACCTGTTCCCTGCTCATATAATGAGGACGGCCGAGCGAGACGGTCATAATAAAGAACATGGCCTTAAATCCGTATTTCTCGATTTCCGGTTTGGCAAAGGTGAACTGGGGACCATCGGTATCGTCGAAGGTGATCAGGATCGGTTTGGAGGGCAGCGCCGCGCCGGTGGTCAGGTAGGCATACAACTGGTCGGGCGATATGGTATGATAACCACTATCGGCCAGCATTTTTATCTGCGCCTTGAAAGCGGCTTCGGGAACGATATAAGCCCTGGATGTTTTGGAATCGGTCGGGCGCCAGTCGCGTACCTGGTGATAACAGAGAACAGGTACCTGTTTGCGTTTCATAATAGTGGCGGCATCTGCTACTTTACCGGGTCCCTGCATGGTTTGACCCGGACTACGATGGTTGACGGTGGCGGCCGGCTGAAGGCCGCTGGCGGTAATAAGGCCGATAGCAAGCGGAAGAATGGTTAGGCGCATGGTGCAATTCATAGTTTAATGGACGCAAAAGTAACGATTACCCTCGTTCTTTTGTTGTGTATTATCGCCGCAACATGCGATCTTTAACAATGGCTTTTATCGCCTTGTCGTAAAACTGCTGACTGATGGCCACCGTGGCGTTATCAAAATGGATGGTATTCCCTTCGATGCTTTTTACTTTGGACAGGTTGACGATATATGATTTATGCACCCGCAGGAAAAGGTCTGCCGGCAATTGTTCCTGGATGCTTTTCATGGTAAGGTACACAATGCGCTTTCCCGCCACCGTGTGAAGGGTGACATAATTGAGCATGGCTTCCACAAACAACAAATCATCGTACAATACTTTTTCGATACGGCCATCGCATTTAACAAAGAAATGGTCGGCTTTGGCGCCCGGCGCAGGGTGCCATGCATTGGTAAGTATATAATTTTCCTTTGCCTTATTGCAGGCTTTCAGGAAGCGTTCGAAAGAAAACGGCTTTACAAGGTAATCGAGTACGTTCAGCTCAAAGCCATCGAGGGCATATTCGGCAAAGGCCGTGGTCATGATGGTCATGGGCAGGCTTTTGGAACTGCGGAGGAATTCTATACCACTCAGCTTGGGCATGCTGATGTCGAGAAACAAGAGGTCGGCCGGCTGCTCCGCCATCAATGCCTGTGCCCGAAGCGGGTTCTCCGCTTCTCCCAACAGCGAACAAAAATCAATGTCTTCTATGTATTCACGCAATACTTTGCGCGCCAGGGGCTCGTCATCGATGATGATACAACGCAGGTTTAAAGACATACGCTCAGGTTTATTTCAAAATAATCATTGCCATCTTCTACCAGCAACTGGTGCCGGCCCGGGTAAAGCAGTTCCAGCCTTCGCCGCACATTGCTGAGACCGATGCCCTTGTGCGTTGGGCTTTGTACTATGCTGTCCTTGGTATTAAATGTTCG
This sequence comes from Chitinophagaceae bacterium, assembly GCA_036500065.1. Classification (GTDB taxonomy): domain Bacteria; phylum Bacteroidota; class Bacteroidia; order Chitinophagales; family Chitinophagaceae; genus JACMLD01. The sequence continues at coordinate 4,988 of DASYCT010000388.1, forward strand.
GAACAACAGCTTATCTTCTTTTTTATCCAGTAACACTTCGACCCTGTTTTCGCGGGTATCGCTGCTGCTCACATATTTGAAGGCGTTTTCAATAAAGGAAATAAACAGCAGCGGGGCGATGGCGCAGCCTCTTACCGCTTCGCGGATGTCGAGACAGACTACCAGGCTTTCTTCCTTGCGCGCCTGTTGCAGGGTCACATAATTGCGGATATAGTTGATCTCCTTGCCAATGGGGATGCTGTCGGTGTTGCACTCATACAACTGGTAGCGCAGCATTTCCGAAAACGTGAGCAACATGGCCCTCGCGGTGGGATTGTTTTTATCGATATGACCGTAAATGGAATTGATGGAATTGAACAGGAAATGGGGGTTAAGCTGCGCCTTCAGCAGGGCCAGTTCGTTTTTCGCCTTCTCCTTTTCTACCTGGTCCAGGTATTGGCGGAGCCTGATTTTGTCTGCGACCAGTTTGACGGCCACCAGTGCAACCGTCCACGCAAATATATTCAGCATGGAATTCAACCATACATCCAGGGCGGATGGCTGTGGGCCGGCAGGCAGGAAGAAATGCCGGTTCAGGTAAAGCACCAGCGGCACGCGCAATAAAGCAGTAACGGCCACCGCTGTGGGCAGCAACAAAGCAAAAGCTATATATCGCCCGCGATGCAAAAGCCGGGGAATGGAAAAGCGACTGTGCAGGTAGTAATTAGCGGCAATAAAAACAAGGTAGCAAAACTCCACCGTCAGGGTGCGGGTAAGGACGAGGGCATGATGCCCGAACAGGCCGATCCATAAAAGGTACAGCCCGAGCCATCCTGCTATATGTATCCCTGCCTGCCGCCTGTTCATATTGTAAGCCGTTGATGAAGGGGTAAAATTACTGATTGCCTGCCGGCCCCGGCGGTCCTTTACACCAACGGGGGATAATTCATGATTACCGCCTTTAAGGGGCATTGATCAAGAACCGGCGCTGACTGGTGTAAAACATCGCAGGGCAGGCACATCCTTTCCTTTTTTTGTGGTGATTTTTATTTCATTCATCAAAAACATACAAATGAAAAAACAAATTGAATGGCTGCTGCATCCGCCGGTATCGGGACCCCGGGAAATAGTGATACTTCGCCTGATGGCAGGAGGCGTATTTTTTTGGGAAGGGTTGTTAAAATTTGTCTATACCAACCAGGGCACGGGCAGGTTCACCAAGCTGGGTTTCCCAATGCCGGAAACGATGGCGCATTTTGTGGCCGTATCGGAAATCATCGGCGGCTTGCTATTGCTGTTTGGCTTATTCACCCGGATCACAGCCTTGTATTTTGTACTGGAAATGATCGTTGCCATTCTTACCACCAAGATTGCACTTTACCTGGGCACTTCTCCCCTGCCGCTTCCACCGGCGCCGCCAAAACTGGGCTTCTGGGCTGTGCTGCACGAGATACGTTCCGATTACGCGCAATTGCTTACCTGTGTTTTCCTGTTGCTGGCAGGGGCCGGGAGTGCATCACTCGACAAATGGTTTTCAAGGAGGATTCAATGAGTCATCCGAATGGGATCAAAGGTCAGTAACTGCGCCAGTGCAAATGCTTTTACGCGCACCACGCAGGAGGAACTTACAAAGGCTTCCAAATCCAATGCACGCCGTTCCAAATCATTGAAGCCTCTCACGCGCGGACTGCCACCGGGTCGGCCCGCCGGGTCGCTGACCAAAAAAGGTGAGGTAGAGAAAGCAGGATCACCGGTAAGGAAGGGTGATAAAAGCGCGGGGACGCCGCTGCTGGTAATGCCCGGCGCCACGTGCATGAAATTACCGGTGCGGCTCTCGCCGCCGTGGCAGCCGCTACAGGTGTTGATGGACAATATAAAGCGGGCGCTGTCACTGTTGATAAACTGCGGGCCGGGGCTGGCGCTGCCATCCCAATGGAACGTGACGGGGTCTTGCGTATGTGCTTTACCGCCGGCAAAGTTCTTACCGCCGCTGGTCAATGGAATGCTGTAGCGGTTGGCCTCAACATCCGCCGTATTGTTGTTGACAAAATCGGCCAGCACCTGCACATAGGCGGGGTTGGTGACAAGGCTGATGCGGTTGAAGGTATCCTGCGGCTCCTGTTTGACCGTCACGTTTTTAAGCAAATGAGTGGCGCTGTCTATATTGAACTCCCTCAATTCCCAGGGCTGGAACGGGAACTGGACGGCCAATGCAAATTCGTTGGTCCGGACCTGGTTGATGGAGCTTCTATTGGGTTTGGAAGAACTGGTATTGGCCAGCGTGAACTGATCGGTGATGGCCTGCAGGGCGGCATTATAAGCAGGACTCCCCACGGTCAGCCCTTTGAGATTATACCACTGCTGGGCATACGCTTTTAAATCAGCACAACGGTGTTTTGGAATCCCGTATTCGAAGATGACCATAAAAGGCGCCGGGGTTTCGATAACACGACAAAAAGAATCCACCGCGCAAAAAACAAACCTGCCTTCGCCGGGATTGGCAAAGCCATAGCCCGAATTACCCCGCAGGTCTACCCGGTTGACAATGGCCAGCAGTTTGAACGGCGCAAATTTTATATCGAAGCTGCCGCCGCTAAGCGCTTTCCAGGCATCGATAATGTTACTGATCTTCGTCCGCGCAGCGATCAGATCCCCGTTGACCAACTGGTCGTTGGACCATGTTTCCAGCCAGTTCAGCAAAAAGTCTTTGGGCTGCACGCCTGTAAGCGGTGTATTGGCCATTTCGGTGACCAGTTTGGCAAAGGTCCATGCGCCCAGCGGGTTGCCCACACCGGAACAGGGATTGAAGGTGCGGGTGCTGTCTTCCACCACCGGTTGGGCGGTGATGGTAAGCGAATGGTCCTTCAGTTCCTGGGCGACCAGCAGGTTGAAGATACCCGGGTTGAAATGCAGTACCCCGCCGAAAGCGAACTGCTTCAGTTCGTCCCTTGTCTTCGGGTTAACCGCCACCTGTTCCATTACCCGGTTGTGAAAGACAGTTATAAATTTCTTTTCCCCGAGCTGACGGCTGGTAACGGCCAGCTCTTGTTGGATGGCCGTGGTGTCTTCTTCCAACAGGACGGAATAGTTGCCGTCGCCGGCAACGGCATCGCCCTCCTTACCATCATCCCGCAGCACAATTTTTTCTTCTCCGAGCATCACCGCATGGAAGGGAGTTGTGAGCACCCCCCTGCCAAAATCGGCGGTGAGCAGCACATTGCCATTATCATTTCCTTCTATTCGCTGAATGTCAACCGAGCGCGCAATGGGCGGCAGCATCTCGAATGCGGGATTGACGGCGGCATCGGCGGGAGGCGCTTTTTTGTGTTTGCAACCGTTCACGAACAACAGCAGCACACTGATGACGCCGGCCAGGAGAAGTACTACAAGAAAGGGTTTAAGGTGGGGGAGCGTTTTCATGCTTCAAAAAGTTTCTTAAAGCTATCCGCTTTCCTTCCCTGTTTCAATACCACTTTGTGGTAATAGGCATATAGGGGATGGTAGAAATGATAAGAGGTAAGACGCAGACCTTTTGATCGTACATCTTACCTCTTGCCGCGTTCTACTTATAACATATCGTTGGAGTTACTCTTGTAGTAATAACAAAAAGGGGATTCTTTTGCGATCTTGTTCAGCAACAGCCATGTTGCTTCGTCCGGCGGCGGCACATTCGTCACATGCTTTTTTACCTTTTTAACGGCATCCTGTAATTTCTGGGACGCGATGATGGAGTGCATGTGGGCGGAGGGAATGGCGGCTTTGTTTACAGAATGTTTTTTCATACGAGATAAATTTTAAAAATGATTTGTTAAAATGCCCATACCATCGTACAGCAAGTGCTAATCAAAAAGCAAACAAATCGGTAATCAACTGAGCAGTGGCAATCGTAGAATTCGTTTTCAAAGGCGGATAAAAGAAAAGTCCGGCAAGTGAAAGCAATAAGACATGGAGGTTTGAAATCAAAGGTATTACAATACGATGGTATTAAACCGTTAAAAAGCAATTATTTATTTTCTTTTAATGCTGTGTAGTATGTACTCCTTACGCAAAGCGAAAAGCTACACCATATCCAATTCACCATTAATTTGACGGCTAACCAGGGGTCAGGTGGTTTTGAATTCGTTCAGTTTATGCAGTTCGAGAATGGTGGTTTTGCCGTCGTCGCTCTCGCGGTACATGGGCACAAACTTGCGGTTGAATTTTATTTCATGGTAGGTATAAGAGGTTCGCTGTAGTACAATATTTGAATATACGTCGTCAAACCCGCGCACCAGTATATACAGTTCCACGTCGGCCTTTACCACGTCCTCCTCTTTCATACCCGCCAGCGGGCTTTCTTCATCAATCGCATGTACCACGGTCCAGTTCATGGGCAGGCTGTCGACGCGGCTGCGTTCGAGCGACAGGTCATAAAACTGGTAGCTTTGTTTGCCATCATTTTCCTCCAACAGGGCCAGGGTGACCTTTATCTCGAGGTTAGTGAGTATATGATTATCCTTATAGGACGCAAAGCGGAACATAAGACCGGTCTTGTCCTGGTAGGGGCTGACCAGCGCAAGTTCGCTGAACAGGAGATAGGATTTCGGTTTGGCAAAACGCCCGTAAATCAAACCGGTGGCGATGGCAAACGACAAAAAGCCCGACATCGATTCGATGGAAGCCACGAAGTTGGCCTCTCCGCCGATGGGGTTTACCCGCCCATAGCCAACAGTGGTGAATGTTTCGGTGCTGAAGAAATACGCTTCCCTGAATTTGGCCCAGGGGGTGGCCGCTATCCATCCCTGCAACTGGTGCATGCCCAGCAGGAGATAGACGCTGGCAAAAAGCAGGTTGATGATAAAATAAAAGCTGAGTATGACGACAATGAATTTCCAGCGCGGCAGGTTCAGCATGGTATGATAGATGCTGAAACGGTTCAGGAAGGAGATACCTTCCTTGCGCATATTGAACGTGCCATCGCGATTGATAAAACGGCCGCTGCCATAACTACTGGCATTGCTGCCAAAACCGGTATCATTGTTTATCGGGGAAAGCCGCCCGCTTCGTTTGTGCAGTGACATAAAACATCTTTTAAAGGTGAGAATCCCGCTTTGGCGGGACAGGTTGTGAAAATATGGAAATCCCGCTTTAGCGGGACAGGTTGTGGAAATTCTGCATTTCCTGATTTTTAATTACCTTTTGGGTATGAACCAGGACATCATTCGCTTATACGATGAATACACGCACAAGCCGCTTGCCCGCAGTGAATTCCTGCGGCGCCTCGCTATGCTGGCCGGTAGTACCACCGCCGCTGTGGCATTGCTGCCCCTGCTTGAATCCAACTATGCACATGCGGCCACGGTAAAAGAAGAGGATCTGTTCACCGAACGGGTTAGCTACGCCGGTGTGACGGGCCCGGTACAGGCCTATGTGGCAAGGCCGAAACAACAGGGCAAATATGCTGCCGTGGTAGTGATCCATGAAAACCGGGGACTGACCCCGCACATCGAAGACGTGACCCGCCGCGCCGCCCGGGCCGGTTACCTCGCCATCGCCCCGAATGCACTATCGCCCCTTGGCGGCTCGCCCGCCAATGAAGACAGCGCCCGGCAGTTGTTCACACAGCTAAAGCCCGAAGAATCCCTGCAAAATTTTATAAAAGTATTTGACTATCTCCCTTCCCGGGCGGACTATAACGGTCATGCCGGCTGCGTAGGCTTTTGCTGGGGCGGCGGCATCGCCAACCAACTGGCGGTTGACATTCCTTCGCTGAAAGCCGCCGTAGCTTTCTATGGCAAACAGCCGGACGCTGCGGATGTTCCGAAGATCAAAGCCGCGGTTCAGCTCCATTATGGCGCATTGGACGAGCGCATCGATGCCGGTATCCCCGCTTATGAAGATGCGCTGAAAAAAGCCGGCACGCGCTATGAGCTTTACATGTACGAGGGCGCCAACCATGCCTTCCACAACGATACCGCCCCCACGCGTTATAACGAAGCGGCGGCAAAGAAAGCCTGGCAACGCACGGTGGATTTCTTTGGGAAATACCTGAAGTAAGTGTTACAGATCAGAATAAGCGGCGGCATGGCATAAAATGACCTCTGCCTTTGATACATTGTTTAAGTAGCGGGGTTGCTCCTTTAATTTCTTCCATTCGGCATCGTCGCCAAATGTTTTCCAATGCGCGTCGCGCGCGGCTTTGTTGTCAAAACTGGTCATGTACATCAGGTTGGGCATGTGGCTGCCGCTCAACACTTCGGCATAAAAAACCGCGTTAAACCCCAGGCGTTTGAAAAGCGCTGTTTCGCCGCCTTCATTAAACATATTCACCTTGCTCTCATTGTATTTCTCCGTGGGACTCTCATAACTGCGCAGTTCATAAATATGTTCTTCCTTCGGCCCGTTCAGCGCAGGGGCCTGCATCTGCGGCGCCAGCGGGAAGGCTTCCAGCAGGATGGATTCCATTCTTGTATAGGGAGGCGTCGCAGGATCGGCATTGATATAAACGGTACCGGGATCATTAGGTCCCGTTTCTTTGGATGGCAGGGTGGCCAGTTGATGCCATTGCTCCAATGATTTCAGCGGGATGAATACATATACCACCCTGTCTGCGGCGGTATCATTGGCAAGTGGTTTAAACACGCCCACTTTAGCAATACCGGTTTTGTGCAGCAGGGGCAGGTAAACGTTTTGCAGGTAGTCATCCAGCACCTTCTCCCCCCGCGTATCCTTACAGTGATATACTTTTATCGTATAAAATTCCCGGCCGCCGGCTGCAGGAGAAGCCATACCCGTCAACGGGAGCATAGCGGGGAGCAGTAAAAAAACAAGCATTACATTCGATACACCGGTAAATCTTTTCATATAGTAAATTATATTTATGACAAGAGCTATTCGCGTACCGAATGTAATGTGTTTTCGTATAGATCGCTTTTTCTTCTTTTAAAGAATACCTGAAACAAAAAACCAGGCTCCAAACACTGCAATCACCATGCTTACTATCCATAAAAACCGTTTTCGGGTAAGGATGGCGATGGCGGATATGGCGATAGCTACCTGGAAAAGGGTAACCGCACGGGCCAGGATGACATGGCGATCCAGGTGGGCTTTGGAAGATAATTCGAATTCTGTTGCCGCTTTTTTTATTTCTTCGGCTTCTTCCTTTGTTTGTTCGGGAGTTTTGACATCATGCCCGTTTTCGATGCGAAGCGCACGTATTTCGGCCTTGATGCTTTTGGCCTGGTAAAAGGCCCACTGGTCGGACGCCTTTATCTGTTCTATCATTGCCTCGTTGGAATGGTGGCCGGCCATCATGCCGGCGATGGCGGCAATCACGGCCATCAACGCGGTAGAGATGGCAATGTATAAAGACCAACTCCCCCCCTCTTCCGCTTTTTCCTGGATTTCTTCGTGGAGATGCTCTGTAGGCACTTCAATTTCTTCCATAGTTGTTTCTTTTTTGGTTTGGTGCGTTAATATATTACTATCGGGCCATGTTTTCGATTCGTTAATCAGTCCTTAACAATTGTTATTCAGGTACTAATAACGTCAAAAATAGCCGGCCTGTTTTAAACTTAGAACACTTATTGCTGTCTTATAGCAAAATAATCGCTATGAAAAAAGCATTTTGCTTAGTTACTGTTCTCGCTTTGCTGGCCGGTACTGCCGCAGAAGCGCAATATGGTGGATATGGAAGATTCAGGCCCCGCCCGCGCCGTGATCGCCAGGAAGAATATTTCAAACCGGTCTGGCATGTGAACCTCGGTTATGGTTTCCCCAACCTTGACCGATACGAATTCTCCGGTTTTTATGGCGTCGACCAGGGTACCCCATCACAAACCGGTCCTTTTATGGGTTCTGTCGATTACCAGTTCAACCCCCGGATGAGTATCGGGGTTCTCGCCACCCACGGAACGGTGAGCGCTCCCTACTATAGTTTCAATAATAACAGCAATACGCCGGATTTCACCGGCCATCTCAACAATACCGCCATCATGCTTGACCTGGTGCGGTATTTACCGGCAGGCCCCGCGGTAACGCCTTATTTCAGAACGGCTATCGGGGTGAATATATGGCAACAGGATTATACGGATGGTTCGGGGAACCAGGTGGCAGAGGGTAGCGATCCTTCGGCCCTGGCGTACCAGGTAAGTTTTGGGGCTAAATTCCACCTTTCGAAGCAGGCAGGCTTGTTCCTGGAAGCTGGTTATGGTAAATATATTGTCGCCGGCGGGTTGGCCTTCTCCTTTAAATAATCAAAGTCCTGGCTCCCGGGAGGAAGCGCCGGGAGCTATTACTTTACTGCAACGGGCGTCAACCGGGTAATTTCGGAACCGTTGAAAATCTTAGCCAGGTTATTATCCTGCGAGCTTTTCCATTGTGGAATATGTGTTTCGGAAACTATGCGCCAGAAATTTTTAGACTTCAGTTCGTCGTAATCGTTCGTTTTAAGAAACAGGCCGATAATCGACTGCCTGCTTTTGAAATCAATCTTTACCGAATGTTTGGCCAGGTGGCCGGATTCTAAAAATTTTCCAATCTGCTCGTTGGTCATGGTTAAAATTTCGGCAAATATAGCTTTTTCGGCCGGTATAAATGGCAGCTTTTTCGGCTTACTTTCGCAGCAGTACACCGGCTATGTTGCTGAAGGATTATTATAAAACACTGGATATAACACCCGCCGCTTCTGAACAGGATATAAAGCGATCCTTCCGGCGGCTGGTGCATCGTTTCCATCCCGACAAAAACGCCGGCGATGCCGCCGCCGCCGCCCGGTTCAGGGAAATACGGGAAGCCTACGACATCCTCTCCGACCCCCGCCAACGGGAAGAATACAACTACAAACGCTGGTACAACCGCAGCCTGGGCAAACAATACCAGGAAGCGCCGCTTACTCCCCAAAGCATCCTGCTGGAATGCGAACGCCTGCATAATTACCTGCTGTCCACCGGCAATACCCGGGTGGACTATGACGCGCTCAGCTATCATATCCGCCAGTTGTTAAGCGAAAGCAATATCCGGCTGCTCCGGCAATATGATACTATCACCGTCAACCGGCAGGTACTAAACAAACTCGTTGATTGCTGCGTGGGATTGCCTTGGCGCTATATTACGCCCATTGCTGATTTGCTTGGGCAGGTGGCGGGTGAGGACGGCCTCATGAAACAGGAACTGAACAAGTTTATCGCCCTGCACCGGCAAAGCAGCCGGTGGAACAGCTACCGGGTAGGATTGGTGCTGGTCATTACCCTTCTTCTCTGCTGGCTTATTTATACCCTCGGCAAATAACTATATATTACGCCTTTTTCTACCTTTAAAGAAAAACGCATGCCTGCTATTGATTTCCAAACCATCGTCATTCGTTTGCTCCTGGCTACTTTAATAGGAGGAGTTATTGGCGCGGAACGGGAGTACCGGAATAAATCCGCCGGGTTCCGCACCATGATAATGATTGCACTCGGCTCCTGCCTGTTTACCGTTTTCTCCGTCGCCATCGGCTGGCCCGGCAATGCGGACCGGATAGCTTCCAATATAGTGACCGGTATCGGCTTTCTCGGCGCGGGGATTATTTATAAGTCCGATGAGGGAGTAAAGGGACTTACCACGGCCGCCGCTGTCTGGTTTACCGCCGCACTCGGCATGGGCATCGGCAGCGGGCATTATACCATCTCCTTCGCGGGTTGCGCGGTGGGTATAGTAATATTGGCGCTGTTTACGCTTTTAGAACGAAGGATCGACAAGCTCCATGAAATACGCACGTACGTGATTGTTTGTGATTTTAATTTCGGGCAGGTCGCCCGGTTTGAATCCATCATCCAACAGCATCACCTTCGATCCAGCATTTCCAAAAAGGAACGCAAGGGGGATGATTTTACGATTACCTGGCAGGTCAAGGGAAGAGCAGACGACCATCATAAGCTGGCGGAGGACATCATGCGGGATGCCAGTGTCAAAGACTTTGAATTTATCGGGCGCTGAACGGCTCGTAAAAAAAAGAAAGCCCTCCTGGGAACAGGACGGCCTCTAACGATTGCTTGCCATATGAAAAAAAAGTGGAAATTATTTCTTGGTAGCTGAAGTATCTGCCATTTTAGGAGCCATGGCGGATGTATCTTTCTTAGTTGTATCAGCACCCATTTTGGCGGATGTATCAACACCGGCAGCAGCAGGAGAATCAGTAGTGGCAGGTTTGTCACCAGCGTTATTGTTACAAGCTGCGAAAGATGCACCGATAACTAATACTAAAAGGAGCTTTTTCATTTGTTTGCTTTTTGTTTTGTGAAATAATGGTTTCACATTTATACATAAAACGGGAAAAGGTAACCCGGGGGCCGGAAATATTTTTAAAGGTCTCCGGTTTGGGTTACTATTTGTTATTTTGAGTATTAAATAATGATTAAGCGTGACTATTGATTTGCACGAAAAACAGTTGCTTCAGGGCCTGGTAAAGAACGACAGAATGGCTATAGAGACCTTGTATAAAGAGAACTATAAAACTGTTCAGACCCTGATAATCAACAACAACGGCACGGCGGACGATGCACGCGACATATTCCAGGAGGCCATGATTGTGCTGTACGAGAAGGTGAAGAGCGGCTCCTTTGAACTTAACTGCCTGATTAAGACCTATTTGTACTCCGTGTGCAGGCGCCTGTGGCTCAAACGATTACAACAGATACAGAAATATTCCGGCGAGGTGGACGGCATTGCGGAACTGGTACCGGTAGAGGAAGAGCTGGAAGCGCAGGAACAGCGGAATGTGGAGTTCCAGACCATGGAAAAGTCGATGATGAGCCTGGGGGAGCCTTGCAAAAGCCTGCTGGAGGCGTACTACCTGCAAAAAAAGAGCATGGTGGAGATAGCGGCGGGATTTGGTTATACCAATGCAGAAAACGCCAAGAACCAGAAGTATAAGTGCCTGATGCGATTAAAGAAATTATTTTTTGCCCAATATAAAAACCAGGTATTGTAATGGAAGATGTTCAATTGTTAGATGCTGTAGAACGCTATATACGCGGTGAAATGTCCCCGGAGGAAACGGTGCATTTTGAACAGCTCCGCAAGTCGAATGCCGATGTTGACCAGCTGGTGGTGGAGCATACTATCTTTTTAAACCAGCTTCACCAGTTCGGCGACCGCAAGCAATTGCGCAGCTCCCTCCAGGAAACCTGGCTTCATTTATCCGAAGCCGGGGTTATCAAACCGGAAGCACCCAAAGCAAAGGTCGTGGACATGCGCAAATACCGCCGTGTCTGGGCCGTTGCCGCCTCCATAGCAGGTATTATCGCCATCACCGTCAGTGGTTTGGTCGCTTATTTTACCCCGCACAATGATAGCAACTACCAGCAGCTGGTGCGGAAAATGCAGGTGCAGGATCAAAAAATAAACAACTTAGCTACCGAAACCAATAAGATAAAAGGCTCCATCGCCTCCTCCTACGGCGTCCCGAGTGCAGGCGCCACGGGATTCCTGCTGGATGGAAAAGGATATATCGTTACGAACGCCCATGTGCTCAAAGATGCCCGGCACGTCACCGTACAAAATAACAAGGGAGCGGAATACGATGTAAAGACCGTCTTTACCGATAACGAGCGTGACCTCGCCATCCTGAAAATAGACGACAGTGACTATAAGGCTTTCAATAACCTGCCCTATGGCTTTCGCAAATCGGGTGCTGACCTCGGTGAGCAGATTTTTACGCTTGGTTTCCCCAAAGACGACATCGTGTACGGAGAAGGTTATATGAGCGGCAAGACGGGCAACAACGGTGATACGGCGAGCTTCCAGATTGCCGTAGCCGCCAACCCGGGTAACAGCGGGTCGCCCATATTCAATAAAAACGGTGAAGTAATCGGCATCCTGAGCGCCCGCCAGTTGCTGGCGCAGGGTTTTGTATTTGCGGTGACTACCCGCAATATCCTCAAAGCGCTGGATGAAATGAAAAAGGATACCACCTACCAGGATATTAAAATACCGACCACTTCTTCCGTAAAAGGAATGGAAAGACCGCAGCAGGTCAAAAAGCTCGAAGACTGCGTGTTCCTTGTAAAAATATATCAATAACCGCTGTCGCTCAATAAAGAAAGCCCCGGGTATAGTACCCGGGGCTTTTTATTGCAGGTATGTTTTTAGTCAGGCTAATTGAAGGCGTTGCACCACCGCCAGCACGGGTTCGCCAAAGGTCTTTACGCTGTGGCGCGTATGTAGTGGTATTTCAAGAAAGCCGCCGGGACCGAGTTTGATGATTTCATCGCCCAGGCAACATTCACATTCTCCTTCGAGCACGATAAACGATTCGTGCGTGTCCGTGTGCACCTCGTCGGGAATATCGTGGCTGCTCCATATAATGGTTTGGAATACCCGTTCGTCGTTGCGCAGCATCCTTCCGAAAAAACCATCGGGCGGCGTTTCGGGCAGCAGCGGCTTTACAATCCGCAGCCAGGATTCGCGATGGGAGTATTTGTTGATCAGCGGAAGCTCCGTGCCGCCGCTTCTTTCTTTTGCCAGGTTGTTGATGAGCCCAATCACTTTATCTTTTAACGCATCGGGCACCGGTACGGTATGGGGAAGCACATAGTGTTCGAGCACCCGGCGAAACGCCTGTATTTCCATCCGTACGACGGGATAAAGCGCCGCATTCTGTTCTACCTGCGATATATCTTCCACGCTGAGCAAGCCCAGGCAGTAATCCTCGATAATGCCGGATAAGATATATGCTTGTACGTCCATCTTACAGTTGACTCCTGAGTAATTGTAATCCTGTCCTGGCCCTTGTTTTGACCGTCCCCAATGGTATATTCAGCATCCTGGCTACCTCGTCCTGCGTATAACCCCAGAAATAGACCAGGTCGATAATTTCCCGGTATTTGGGTTCCAGCCGGGCCACAAAACCCTTCAGGCCGGTATACTCCACCGTTGATTGCAGGTACACGTTATCACGAATATATTCGTTATCGGGATCATCGCGGCTTTTTAGTTTCTGCTTGTGCTGGCGGGAACGAAGATAATCGATGGCCGTATAGCGGGTAATGTTCAGCAGCCAGGTAAAAAAGGTGCCCTTTTCTTCGTCGTACTGATCGATGTTCTTCCAGACTTTTACGAATGTTTCCTGCAATACATCCTCTGCGGTGGCGGCATCGTTTACAACACGGCAAATGACGCCATACAGGGTAGCGGCATAATGTTCATACAATTCATTAAACCCTGCGCGGTCCTTTTGCTTCAGTAGTATTACCAGGCTGTGTGTATCTATCGAAGTGATAGCGGGCATTTCGTGTAGGGTAATTGGTGAATAACTCCGATTCCAGAACAAAATACTGGCTTGCTGTTGTATTTCAAATTTATACAAACAGTTCTGTATTCTAAAGTTTTTTACTTCAAAAACAGGACCAGCAATGGGTCGCTGCTACCAACCGGAAAGTTAACCAGGTTTTGTTACAGAGGATGGAGGTTCGCGGATAAAAACAGGTTAAATTATGAAGGCCACAGTCGTGGAGGATATTCACCGGCCTGCACCAACGCATCCAGGCTTGCTTTTACACCCGGGGCATCTTCCTTGTACGTTACCCCAAACCACTGGGAAGAGGTAGGGATCACTTTTATCACCCCCTCTCCTTTTGTAATAAATTCATCTCCTACAATCGGGATGAAAAATTCGGCTTTGGGGTTTGACAGGTTTTTGCTGATAAATTCGTGAAACAATTGCTCGGAATACGGAAAAATCGAGGGGGCAAAACACCAGAAGTTCATCGACACACTGGTTTTCAGGGGAAGTTCTTTCGGCTCCTGGTCGTCCTCGCACACTATCTTCCCGTTTTTCATCGATATATTAATCCGTTCGGCAATAGAGCTCAGGTGGCCCCTGGCGTCTACCTGGCATACGCCGCGGTTAACCGTACCGTTGTCCGACAATGTTTTTAGTAAATCGTATCCTATAATCGAATATACTTTGGGAGCGCAGTCCGTGGTCAGGAACTCGTAGGCCTTCTCAAAAGCATCACGGCCGTAAAAATCATCGGCATTGATCACGGCAAACGGTTCATTGATGGCATTCTTGGCGCAAAGCACCGCGTGGGCGGTTCCCCAGGGTTTGGTACGTTCTGCCGGCACCTGGAACCCATCGGTAAAAGCATGCAGGTCCTGGTATACATAATCAACCGCTACCCTGCCCTTCAGTTTGGGTTCGAATATTTCCTGGAAATCGGCCGCAAATTCCTTGCGGATAATAAACACCACCTTCTTAAACCCTGCACGGATAGCATCATAAATAGAATAATCCATGATCGTTTCACCGCCGGGGCCGAAGGATTGTATCTGCTTCATGCTTCCATAGCGGGATGCCATACCAGCGGCCAGGATCAAAAGAGTGGGTTGTTGCATCAGTTTATTTATTTTGTCGGCACGAAAATATAAAATAAAGTTGTGGAACGAAATGTGTTATGGATTTATTTCCCGGACTTCTTATTAATACCGCCGCCGCCAGCACCGAAAAGCTGGAGCTACCGGTATTAGACAAACACGATGTGGAGTTGTGGCTATTGCGGCTTGATAAAATACACCCGGTCATTTCGGGCAATAAATGGTTCAAACTAAAATACCACCTGTTGCAGGCGCAGCAGGACCATGCAGCGGGTCTGCTCACGGTGGGCGGGGCTTATTCCAATCATATTATCGCCCTTGCCTGCGCCGCCCATGAACTGGGATGGAAAAGCACCGGTATCATACGGGGCGAGCGGCCGCCCGTTCTTTCACATACCCTGCAGGAAGCCCTGGCGTTGGGAATGCAGCTTGAATTTGTAAGCCGGGACAATTATAAAAACAATGCGTCTTCCGGCGCCGGCATGCAATGGAATGAAAAATACCCGGGGTATTATTATGTGCCCGAAGGTGGTGGCGGCCCGCTGGGAATAAAAGGAAGTTGTGAAATACTCGGGCTGGTGGAAAAAGAACGGTTTTCTCATATACTCTGCGCCATCGGGACCGCCACCATGTACCAGGGATTGCTCGACAGCGCATTGCCCGGTCAACAGGTCATCGGCGTACCGGTATTGAAAGGCGGCGATAAATTACCATTTGATCATATACAAACAAGTTATCATTTCGGTGGCTATGCACGGAAAAATACCGTCCTGCTTGAGTTTATGAATCGTTTTTATACGCAAACCCGTATATCCACTGACTTTGTATATACGGGCAAATTGCTATTTGCTACGCTTGACCTGGTGGAAAAAGGTTATTTCCCGCGCGGAAGCAGGCTGCTGGCCATTCACAGCGGCGGATTGCAGGGAAATCGTTCGCTGCCGGAAGGAATCCTGCTATTTTAACTCA
>DASYCT010000389.1:0-8585 GCA_036500065.1 Chitinophagaceae bacterium
ACCTTGATTTTAAATCCCCAGCGCTCCATCTCCTCGACCGCCGGCTTTATCTCCAGTTCTGTAATAAAACCCGCCGGGCAGGTGATACCGATACTATCGCCCGGAACAAGATACGGAGGCACAATAAGAGGTTCGTCGGCAAGACCTTCCGGGACGCCGGCCCCGGCCAGCCCGGGGAGCAACACCCCGGCCGCCGCCAGGGAAGAGAGAAATTGTTTACGCTTCATTTTTCGGCTCAATTTAACACGCTGAAAATACGGCAAACCGGGCAATACCATTAATTTCAAAAAAATACCTTTTTCTCCCAACCATTTCTTTGTTGCGCAGCGTCAATAAAAAGACGCAGGTTTAAAACCGGAACATCCTGTGAAATAACGTTCATTTCATTACCTTTTAATTAAATCACATTCTTGCAGGAAGATTGGGATCATATCATCGAAGGCTGCAAACAGCAAAACCCACAGCACCAGGAACAATTATACCGGGCATGTTACCCTGCCATGATAAAATTGTGCAACCGCTACGCAAGCGATCCCGATGAAGCCGGGGCCCTGTACAACGAATCCATGATGAAGGTATTTACCAATTTGCAGCAGTACGAAGGCAGGGGCGAATGGATGGCATGGATACGGCGCATTGTTGTTAACACCTGTATCGATCATTGCCGCCGCCAGGTAAAATTCAGCAGCCGATCCATCGGGGCATTAAAAGAAGACAGCGTACAGGTAGACCCCGATGCCTATAACCGCCTGTCGGCCGCCGAAACCATGCGATTGCTGGATGGCCTGCCACGAAACACCGCCCTTGTATTTAACCTGTTTGTGCTGGAAGGTTACAAACATGAGGAGATTGGCCGGTTGCTGGGCATTTCAGCCGGCACCTCCAAATGGCACCTGAGCGAAGGCCGTCGCCTGCTCAGGAACAAGCTCGACACTATTTTAAAAAAACAAAAACATTCCAATGCTGTCTGAACATACATCCATCGACGAATTCATCCGCAAAAAAGAGGAGGAATTTACACTGCCCGGCAGTCACGAAGATGCGCACTGGCAGCAAATGAAAACAATGTTGTCCGCTCCCGGTAAAACCACACCCGGCAAAACAAGACGCCAAATCATACGCCGTCGCATTATCGGCTATACCGGCGGCTTCATCACGATCACCGTTATTACCACCGTTATCCTGCTCAGCCGGGGGTCGCACAACAGCAAAAAAGCAGGTACCGCAATAGCAAAAACTGCCGTACATAACGATATACATAAACCCACGGCGTCAATCATGCGACCGCCCGGCCAGCCGCCGGTTCATGCAGTCGCAAAACCAGTCGTTGCCGCAACGACCGTTGCCCAAAAAATTCCATCCGGCACGGCAAGCGCTCCCCGGGCTACTTATACCCGGCAGGTCAGGTCCGATACCGTCACTACCGTTATCCCGGTTAACAGCAGCCCCGATGCCGCCGTCATATTAAGCAGGTTTTACAGCGATTTGCAGCAAGAGCCGCAGGAGTTTACCATCCATACCAACATCGACACCACGCTGGTGGGGAAACAAGGCACCCGCATTTTCATACCCTCCCACGTATTCGTCAGCAAAACCGGCAGGTCTGTCACCGGGCCGGTAAAGATCATACTGGAAGAATTTTACAGCTACGATAAGATGATCGCCGCAGGCCTCAGCACCATGTCCAACGGCCGGCAGCTTGTCAGCGGCGGCATGCTGCACATCATTGCGATGGCCGATGGACACGAATTGCTGCTCAAGCCAGCCATGAACATTATGGTGAAAATGCCCACCAATAATTACGACGGCCGTATGCAATTGTTCACCGGCAATCCCCCGCCCGCCGGATCGATCATTACAAAACCTTTTGTCGATGCCGCATCGGTGAGCCATCATGTCGAAGATACAGGCGCATCTTCTCCCGTCAGAATAGCCGGCGACCAACAGATCGACTGGATGACCGTCGGCCAAATGCAGCAAGGCTTTCAACGGCCGACAATCAGGGTAAAGGACTTTAGAAATCTGCCGGCCAGCATCTCCGGCGATGAATCCGCCGCTGTTTTCTACATCCACCACCTGCCGGGCAATGACAAGGAACAAATAAAACAGGAGTTGAAAAAAAGATACGGCTACTACTACGACCAAATCAAGGTAAAATACGTGAGCCGGCTTTTACAGCCTGTCCTTTTCCGCAGCAACCTGACAGGCGATTCAATCGACCTTAAGTTTGACGAGGCCATCAAAAGCAAACTGGTATCCCCGATCGATAGTATGGCTTATATCAGCCGGGTCATCACCGATTCGATGGCTTTCTTCTCTACCTCGGGCCGGCTAAAAGAATACACTTTCAATATCAGCAACCTGGGCTGGATCAACTGCGATCGGTTTGAGAATGATCCCCGGCCCCGGGTGGATTTTGTAGTCGACCCCGGTCCGGGCATCAATACCAGCCTGCTCCGCTCCCAACTCGTATTCACCCGCTACCAGTCGCTCGCACAGGGCTATTACCATAATAACAAATTGAGTTATGGCAAAATCCCCGTGGGAGAGAAGATACAACTGGTTTGCCTGTGCGTAAAAAATGGTAAAATGGTATCCTGTATCAGGTCCATCACCGTATCGGCCCATGAAATCAACGATCTCCGTTTCGAAGAAACCACGCCTGAACAATTCAAAGCAAAACTGATAGCGTTAAACCTTTCCAGCCAATAACAGTCGATAAGAATAATCCTCCCCTACCCGGTGCGGCAGCCGCACCGGTTTTTTTTGCTTCAGTCATAGGAATATTGCCGGGAAATTGTATTTTGGCCCAAACCTAACAGCCCATGTTGCGTCTCCTGCAGGCCATTGTCCTTTCCGTCGCTTTTATCGGCTGGGTCATCTACCAGGTGGTCTTCAAAAAAAAGTCACTGGCAAGCCTGCAGGGCGATATAATGGCCATTCTCTTCTTTATAGCCGTCTGGCTGGGCATTTACTACTTCGCCATCCGTTGAGCAGCTAACTTCATTACCTTTGCAGACCATTTACAGTACCGGCAGTCCTGAGCTTGTCGAAGGGCCCGCCCGGCACACCTTATAAAGATTGACGGAATGAATAAGTACAACAGAATACTGGTCACCGCCGCCCTGCCTTATGCCAACGGGCCCGTGCATATCGGCCACCTGGCAGGCTGCTATATCCCGGCGGATGTTTATGTGCGTTACCAGCGCGCGCAGAAAAGAGATGTAAAGTTTATCGGCGGCAGCGATGAGCACGGCGTGCCCATCACCATCCGCGCCATGAAGGAAGGCATTACCCCCCAGCAGGTAGTGGATAAATACCATGCCCTCATCAAAGAGAGCTTTGAGCAGATGAACATTTCATTTGACATCTATTCCCGTACCTCCAATCCGGTACACCATCAAACCGCTTCCGATTTCTTTAAACGCCTGTACGATGATGGCCTGTTTGAAGAAAAAGAAACCGAACAGTACTACGACGAGAAAGCAAAGACCTTTCTCGCCGACCGTTATATCGTCGGCACCTGCCCCGTTTGCGCCAATCCCAATGCTTATGGCGACCAGTGCGAACGCTGCGGCACCTCCCTTTCACCCGAACAACTGATCAACCCGCGCAGCACGCTCAGCGATGCGCCCCTCGTAAAACGAAAGACTACCCACTGGTATTTCCCGCTTCAGAATTATGAGCCCTGGCTCAAGGAATGGGTGCTGGAAGGACATAAAGAATGGAAGAATAACGTGTACGGCCAGTGTAAAAGCTGGCTCGACAGCGGCCTCCATCCCCGCGCCATGACGCGCGACAGCAACTGGGGTATTAAAGTACCGCTGCCAAACGCCGAAGGGAAAGTACTGTACGTATGGTTCGACGCTCCCATCGGTTATATCTCCGCCACCAAGGAGCTAACGGATAAATGGGCCGACTACTGGTGCAAGGACGATACCAAGCTGGTGCATTTCATCGGCAAGGACAATATCGTGTTCCATTGCATCATTTTCCCGGCCATGCTGAAAGCCCACGGCAATTTTGTACTGCCCGACAACGTGCCCGCCAATGAATTTCTCAACATAGAAGGCGAGAAAGTCTCCACCAGCCGCAACTGGGCCGTATGGGTCCACGATTATGTAAAAGACTTCCCCGATCAGCAGGACGTGCTCCGTTACGTGCTCTGCGCCAACGCGCCGGAGACAAAAGACAATGATTTCACCTGGAAGGATTTCCAGGACCGCAACAACAGCGAACTGGTATCCATCTTCGGCAATTTCGTCAACCGCGTGTTTGTGCTCATGCACAAACTCTGCAATGGCAAAGTGCCTCCCCTGCATAAAGACGTAGTAGATGAGAAGGACGGCATCATGCTCCGCGAGATGGAGACGGCAAAAGAAAAAGTAGAATCCCTGCTGGAGCAATACAAATTCCGCGATGCACTGTTTGAAGTGATCGACCTCTCCCGCAAGGGCAATAAATACATGCAGGAAAAAGAACCCTGGATAGTGGCCAAAAGCCTAGAGCAAAACCCCGCAGCACAGAAAAGCATCGACAACTGCCTGCACATTTGCCTTCAGCTAACGGCTAATCTTGCGATACTGATCAATCCCTTCCTTCCCGACACGGCAAAGAAGATGCTCCACATGATGAAGGTGGTCGACAAAATGCTGGATTGGGAAAACGCCGGTAAAATAGACCTGCTCAAAACAGGCTATAGCCTGCGCGAACCGCAGTTGCTCTTCCGAAAAATAGAAGATGCTGAAATAATTGCACAGGTGGAAAAACTGAAAGCCGGGCTCATAAAACCCGAAAACAGCCCATCCGACACAGAGGCAGCACCCTTGGCCGCCGAAGGCTTGCCGAAGGCGGCGGAAGCAAAGCCCACCATCCAGTACGATGATTTTGGCAAGCTCGACCTGAAGGTGGGCACTATCATCGCAGCGGAAAAAGTGCCCAAAGCCGATAAACTGCTGAAACTGGAGATAGACCTCGGTTACGAAAAAAGAACCATCGTATCCGGTATCGCCCTTCATTTCAAACCAGAAGAGATCGTAGGTAAGCAGGTCGTGGTGATAGCCAACCTCGCTCCCCGCAAAATGCGCGGCATCGAGAGCAATGGCATGATATTAATGGCAGATGACAGCAACGGTAAACTGCACTTTGTAAGCCCGGAAGATAAAATCAATCCCGGCGCAGGCGTTTCTTAATGTCCCGTAGGGACATCTCGCCGGTAGAATATATTCAATTAACGTAACCCTGTCGTTCCGTAGGAACGTCTGGTGGGTTAATATAAACATACACAATGAAAATCGGATTTATCGGTCTCGGCCACCTCGGCACTCCCATCGCGCAAAACATCCTGGCCGCCGGGCATACCTTATACGTCTACAACCGCACCCATTCCAAAACCGCGCCCCTCACAGCCAAAGGAGCCATTGCCTGTGAATCACCGGCAGTGGTTGCAAAAGAATGCAGCATCGTGTTCAGTATCGTGTCCGATGACGCCGCCCTCAAAAGCATCTGCGAAGGTCCCGACGGCCTGCTACAACATCTTTCGAACGATAGCGTGCATATATCCATGAGCACCATCCTTCCTCAAACAGCAGCCGATCTCGCGGCCCTCCACCAGGCAAAACAACAACATTACCTTGCCGCTCCTGTATTCGGCCGGCCCGAAGCAGCCACCGCACGAAAACTGAACTTCGTCATAAGCGGCGAAGACAAAATACGCAACCAGGCAACACCCTTTCTTCACGAAGCAGGCGCCCTCGGCGTGTACGATTTCGGCGACTCCATCACCGCCGCCAATACCGTCAAACTCTGTGGCAACTTCCTCATCGTGGCCGCCCTCGAAGCAATGGGAGAAAGCATAGCCCTCGCCAACAAAAGCGGGATAGACGCCCGTAAAATGTGGGACATGTTTGGCCAGACCCTTTTCAATACCCCGATCTACCAGAATTACAGCAGTATCATCCTGCAACAGAAATTCGAACCCGCCGCCTTCAGCGCCAGGCTCGGCCTGAAAGATCTCAACCTCGTGTCCCAACAGGCCGCCTCCGTTCAACAATCCATGCCCCTCGCCAAACTGCTGAAAGCACAGCTCGACCAGTTGGTTAACGACAATAAAGGCCACCTCGACTGGAGCATCATTTCCACCGCAGCCATCAAATAAAAGTAGTTAAGGGTGGGTCGCCCTTACCCCGCGTAACAAACGAGGGGGGCTCACCCTTAACCACATGTTATTAGCTCATAATTTAATTTTTATTACCTTCACATTCGATAGTTGTTTAACTAACTAATTTGATATATGACAAACCGTATTATCCGAACCGTAGCCGTACTGGGCAGCGGTGTAATGGGAAGCCGCATCGCCTGCCATTTCGCGGGCGCCGGTCTGCAGGTACTGCTTTTAGACATAGCTCCCACGACCCTGACCGATGCAGAAAAAACAAAAGCCCTGTCGATTGACCAGCCTTCCGTAAAAAACCGTATCGTCAACGAAGCCCTTGCCGCCGCCGTCAAATCCAACCCCTCCCCGGTCTATCATAAAGATGTTTTGAAGAAAATAAAAACCGGCAATTTCACCGACAACATGAAAGATATTGCCGGCTGCGATTGGATCATCGAAGTCGTAGTAGAACGACTCGATATCAAACAATCCGTTTTCACCGAAGTAGAAAAATACCGCCGCCCCGGCACCCTTATCACCTCCAATACTTCCGGCATCCCCATCCACCTGATGGCCGAAGGCAGGAGCGATGATTTTAAAAAACATTTCTGCGGCACCCACTTTTTCAACCCGCCGCGCTATTTACGCCTGCTGGAAATTATTCCAACTCCACATACCGACCCCGAAGTAACCGCCTTTCTTCTCCATTACGGCGATCTCATGCTCGGCAAGACAACCGTACTGTGCAAAGACACCCCCGCGTTTATCGCTAACCGCATAGGCGTGTTTGGTATCATGGCTATTTTCGGCCTGGTAGAAAAAATGGGGCTTGGCATCGATGAAATAGACGCCCTCACCGGCCCTATCATCGGCCGTCCCAAATCGGCTACGTTCCGCACCGCCGATGTAGTAGGTATCGACACGCTCGTAAAAGTCGCCAAAGGAGTAGCCGACAATTGCCCGAACGATGAACAACGTGCCGTCTTCACGATCCCTTCCTGGCTGGAAAAGATGGTAGAAAATAAATGGCTCGGCGATAAAACAGGACAGGGCTTTTTCAAAAAAACAAAAGGCGCCGGCGGGGAAAAGGAAATCCTTACCCTCAACCTGCAAACCCTTGAATATGGACCCCGGGTAAAACCAAAGTTCGCCACCGTGGAAGCCGCCAAACCCATCGACGATTTAAAGACCCGCCTGAAAATGCTGGTGCAGGGTACCGATAAAGCCGGTGAATTCTATCGCCGTTTTCATTACAGCCTGTTTTCGTATATCTCTCACCGTATTCCCGAAATCAGCGATGAAGTATACCGTGTGGACGATGCCATGATGGCCGGCTTTGGCTGGGAAATCGGCGCTTTCGAAAGTTGGGACACCCTCGGTGTGGCCAAAACCGCCGAAGCCATGAAGAAAGAAGGCTATTCTATAGCCCCCTGGGTGGAAGCGATGCTGGCCGCAGGCATAAAAACCTTTTACAAAGTGGAGAATGGCAAACGCCTCTACTATGATATTGCTTCCAAATCCTACCTAGCCCTCCCCGGCGGCGAGGCCTTTATCGTCATGAAGAATTTCGAAAACCAAACTGTGTGGAAGAACAGCGCCTGCCGCACCTATCACCTCGGTGATGATGTGCTTGGGCTGGAATGGTATACCAAAATGGGTAGCATCGGTGGCGAAGTGCTGGAAGGCATTCAAAAATCAATTGCCCTGGCGGAAGAAAAATACAAAGGACTGGTCATCGCCAATGATGGCGCCAACTTCAGCGCAGGCGCCAATGTGGGTATGATCTTCATGCTGGCCATCGAGCAGGAATACGATGAACTGGACATGGCTATCCGCATGTTCCAGAATACCATGATGCGTGCCCGTTATTCCGCCATACCCGTCGTCGCGGCGCCCCATGGCCTTGCCCTCGGCGGCGCCTGCGAGCTAAGCCTCCATTCCGACAAGGTATGCGCTGCCGCCGAAACCTATATTGGTCTTGTCGAACTGGGCGTAGGCCTTATTCCCGGCGGGGGCGGTACGAAAGAATTTACGCTCCGCGCCGCCGATGAAATGCACGAAGACGAACCCGAAACCATCACCCTCAAAAACCGCTTCCTCAACATCGCCACGGCGAAAGTATCCACCTCGGCACAGGAAGCATACGATTTAGGTATATTAAGAAAGGGCCACGACGATATTATTCTTAACCAGGGCCGCCGCATTGCAGAAGCCAAACAAAGTGTCATTGAACTGTTTGACAATGGCTATACAATGCCCGTTCCCCGCAAAGACGTAAAAGTGCTCGGCCGCTCGGTGCTCGGCGCCCTCTATGCAGGCATCAACGGCATGTGGAGAGCCAATTACGCGACCGATCACGATGCACTGGTAGCAAGAAAACTGGCCTATGTGATGTGTGGCGGTGATTTAAGCGAACCAACGCTGGTGTCCG
>DASYCT010000390.1:0-7967 GCA_036500065.1 Chitinophagaceae bacterium
GGTGAAAAAAGCTGCCCCGAAGAAGGCTGCTAAAAAAGCTGCTCCTAAAAAAGCAAAACGCAAACCCAATGCTGCCTTCATGGCCGCAATGAACCTGAGCCCTGCACTGGCAGACGTGATCGGGCCAAAGCCTGCACCAAGAACAGAGATCGTAAAAAAGATCTGGGATTATATCAAGAAGAACAAGCTGCAGGACAACAAGAACAGAAGAATGATTAACGCTGATGCAAAGTTGAAAGTATTGTTTGCCGGCAAAACTCAAATCTCCATGTTTGACCTCGCCAAGGTGGTTAGCAAGAACGTGAAATAATTTTATTCCCTGCCAGAATAATCTCTTTTACCCTGCCGGATGGCAGGGTAATTTTTTTGCCCTTTAGCTGATATTTGCTTAAAACCAATTGTATGCTTCCAACTATTAAAGAAACGGTGCGCATCGGTACATTGCAACTGAATTTCCTGCTGGATGGTGATGATACCGGCGGTACACTGGTATTGTTTGAACTGATCGTGCCACCGCATGCGAAGGTGCCGGCGCCGCATTTTCATGTGGCGGTGGACGAGACGCTATATGGGCTGGAAGGCGTGCTCACGCAAACGGTGGATGGTGTGGTGCGTGAACTGACGGCAGGTGATAAATGTTTTATCCCGCGCGGTACCGTGCATGGGTTTACGAACGTGCACGATGTCGCGGCAAAGGCGCTTTGCGTGCTCATGCCGGCGTTGATAGGTCCTGCTTACTTTCGCGAGATAGGCGAAGTGATCAATGCGGGCGGGCCGCCGGATATGCAAAAAGTGCTGGCTATCATGCGGCAGCATGGGCTGGAGCCGGTGAAGGGATAATCCAAACGTTGTACCTTAAATGATTTGGATAAATGGCTTTTTAATCGTCAGCTTTAGCTTTGAGCGCCGGGGGACGATTGCCGGGTGCAGCCACAGGATCAAAAAAATCACAGTGGCGATACCGGTAGATACCAGCGTATTGGCCCAAAGGGCAGTGAATACGTCGATCCTGGCATCTTCGGGATGGGATGGCTGGTAACGTACAGAAATAACCTGGTGGCGGGGAAACAATACATCATCGTAGCCATTGAACCATATCGTCTGGTTTCCGGTTTTAAAAGTGACGACCGCATATTCCTTCATCATCTGCCCGGAATATTCTTTGCCGTTAAAGCGAACCATACCATTTGTCTTCACGGAACGCAGCAGCCAATACGCATTCATCACGGGAAAAGGAAGTACCGCTAAACAAAAAAGCACAAGGAAAAAAGTGGACCGCTGTACTGTCATCGGGTGGCTGGTTTATGGGGCAGAGATGATGATGCTCCCTGCCCCGTAAATATAACAGCCCGTTTTCCTTCATCAAAATATAGTGTGCCGGGACGGATAAGATTAACAATTCGTTGCCGGTAAGTTGTGGCACGCAGACAGGCTGTTGGTCTTTCGCCAGCATTAAGAGCCAGTATAAGGAACAGCGCTCCTGTGCAAATGGTTATCGCTCCCAGAATGGCGGGGGCTCGATGCCGAGCGAACGCAGGTACACGTAGGCCTGACCGCGATGGTGGATTTCGTTGTCGATAAAGTAAAGCACCAGGCCATCGATGGGCATTTGCCAGCGGCCGAAGGCCAGGTCCGTCTCCCGGAAGCGGTTTTCGGGGATGAGGGGCCATTGGCCGTCGATGAGGGCGGTGATTTCATCCCAGCGGTGGAGGATTTCCTGTTTGGTGAGCGCGGCGCCTTCGGCGCCATTGTGCCGCATTTCGTCGGCGTTGGCCCATACGCCGGTGACGATGCCGTTCATGCCGGGGGCGGCCATTTCGATCATTTCCAACGCCATAGTCGAAAAGGGACGCATGCCGCCGACAGAGTATGTGCTGAACTTGTCGTCGGGGAAGGCTTCGATGGTGCGGCGGGTGAGGCGGCGGTGGCCCTGCCAGGCGTTTAATAAGCCTTCGGAAGTGATGGCGGTGGCGGTTTTTGCTTTTGAAGGCTGAAGTGTACTTTCCATGTATGTAAGTTTTGTGTGGTTGGAAAAACTGGTTTACAGTACAAAGAAAGGCGGGGTTGTGACAGCCTTATGTCAGGAGGGGTGGAGAATATTTTTAAAAAACTTACCTACGTAAATAGATACCCTTAATTTTTGGCTATAGCAATCCCCGGATGGGTGAAAAAAGAAATCCTTAGGCAAAGACGGGAAAAATAATTAATTAGGTTCACTTCTAATATAAAAGCAATTCTACGAGCAATGTTTATCCCGCACTGAACTACCAAATATCCGGTGTGGGAAAAACCCCACAAAAAAGCGGGTTTTTTCCCACAGTTATAATTGCAGGATTACGAACTACAATATTTAATTTTAATTAAACCATATACGTACATGTTATACCCGGCGCCTGCAAGGCCGGGAGCCATCCTGCCCTGTTTGTTTCTACTACCCTATTTTAAAAACCCCTAAAAAGCCTTATCTGCATGAGAAAAATGTGTAATGAGGCGCGGCAGCTATATGCCGTGCTGAAAGATGAAATTGCCCAAATGTACGGGAAGGTACAAGATCCCCTTTCGCGGGCAGACGCCGGCTTACGGCTTTGCCAGGAATCGCTTCAACTGCTGAAAGATTGTTTTGACCGGTGCTGTCTGGACGATGAAGCGGAAGAAATCCATTTTTTCAAACACGAGAAGCCGCTGTTTATAGCCGAGCTTCTGTACCACCTGAAACTGTTCGGGTTGTATTGCCAGTGGCCGCGGGCGGGAACTGAGTCGGAGGAACAATGGCTCCTGGAGAAGCTGGGAGAGCTAAAGCGGGAGTACGGTAAGTATCCCGAGTTTTACCTGTATTACCGGATGGGCGGTACGGACCGCGACCATTTCTATTTTAAGCATGGCAATCGCCTCGTGCCCACGCCGGAGTATTGCGCAGCGGTGACGGACAAGTTCACTACCGGCTATGATATGGTAATGGGCAACCTGATGGCACTGGAGCGGCTGGAGGCCTGGCTGGCGGAGCAGCTCAACCTGCTGCGGGAAAAGCCGGGCGGCAGGGAGTCGTCAGCACAGAAGCTGCCCCTGTTGCCCTGGACCGGTGATAAAACCTGCGTGGTAGAGCTTGTGTATGGCCTGAAAGAATCGGGATGTATTAAAAACGGGGATGTGACGCTGACCGAGATAGCAAATGGGCTGGGCTTACTGTTTGGCATCGACCTGACCGAGCATCCCCGTGCCTGGTATAGTATAAAACAGCGTCAGAAGGATAGCGGGTTTTTTATCAAAACCCTGTGGAATGCCCTGCTGAGAGCGATGGGAAGGAAGGAGGAGCCGCCCGGGGATTGACAAGTTGGTAGCGGGTTGACAAACTTTTTTCCCGATTGTGTTTAGACCGTATACTCATTACTCCATGAGTATACGGTCTTTTTATTGCTTTTATTTTAGTCATTCTTCGCTTCCGGCTATTTCTTTTTCCAGCGTTTTGTGCATAAGCCTGTTTAAAATAAGTCACTGGCAAGTTGGTAGTACATTGGCAAACGGGTTCGAAAAACAACCGCAGCTTTGCGTTAGTTCTTTCGATTGCCGGGGTAGACAGCCGGGTTATACCAGCAGCACGCGGAGCATGCGCCGCGGGCGATTGGGCGCCGGGCGGATTACCATGAGGCCTCACCGGCGGGCGGAAGAACCTATTTTTTCACCAAACAAACAACATGGCAGAATCGAAAGACAATTTCGCAATGCACGGTATGTCCGGCAAACTGGGCAACCTGCTGGTGTACAGGCAATGGTTTGGGCGCACCATCGTTGGCAAGAAGCCGCGTAAGACGACCAAGGTATCGGACAAGCAGATGGTAATACGCGACAAATTCCAACTGGCATCCGCTTATGCCAAGGCGGCCACCCAGGATGCTGCCACGAAGGATTTGTACAAAAGCAAATCGCAGCCCGGGCAGTCGGCTTTTAACATCGCGCTGGCCGATTACTTCACCCCTCCTGAAATCGGTGTAATTGATGTAACCGCCTACACAGGTGCAGTGGGCGGAAAGATCAAGGTGGCGGTGACGGACGATGTAATGGTGAAGACGGTGAACGTGGCGATTGCCAAAGCCGACGGCACCCTTATCGAGCAGGGCGCGGCCGTGGCCGAAGCCGATGGTATCAACTGGCTGTATACGGCTACGCAGGCCAACGCTGCGCCGGCCGGTTGCAAGGTGACCGTTACGGCAAGGGACATGCCGGACAATGTGACAGAAAAAGATGAGATTTTAGCCTAAAACGGGTGGGCTCTTCCTTGAGTCTTCCTTCAGTCTTCCTTGAGTGTTCCCTGAGTCGGGATTGAGGCTGGTAAAAAACTGCAAAAATGTCAGTACCGGCCCCTTAGGAAAGAAGGAGAGCTACCCGTAATTCCTGGTGATCAAAGGGAGTTGACAGTTCACGGTTGACAGGGATTTGCCTGGCTGCCGGCCAAAAACTGTTTTGCTTCTTATTTATTAACCCAATAAATCAACCCATGAGTATTCTTGACAGGATGAAATCGCCCACGCCGGCGTTTTTTGTAAAGCTGAGAAACATCGGGCTTGTGCTTGCAGCCATCAGTGGGGCTGTAGCAACGACGCCGGTGGCATTGCCTTCGGCGGTGGTGACCATTGCCGGTTATGTGTCGGTAGCAGCAGGCGTGATGAGCGCCATCAGCCAAACCACGGTGCAGCACGAAGCATAGACAGGCACTGCCATTAGCTCAATCAATGAAAAAAGCATGCTAACAACCATCAAGAAACGAAGCCGGGCGTATGCCGGTCTGCGGCCGGCGGAATGCGAGCGGGCCGGGCAAACGGCCCGGCTAATCAAGACCGCGTTTACGCCCTGGTGCCACGCGATGGCAGGTATTCACACAGCAGCAAGGCTATCACGGCCGCTGCTGCGGGTGATACAATCGGATACCTGTAATGTGCCGGGCCATCGTAGTGCAGCCGACGGCGACCTGCAGTTACTGAAGGGTTTCGAATTCAACGAAACCCGTTATGCGCCGGCGGTACGGGGCGTATGTTGCCGGCTGCTGCGGTCGGACCAATGCGACCAGGTGCTGGTGAAAACGGACGGCTTTATGGCCGATGTGTTTTGGGACCGGCAGGTGGAAAGGGCCACGCACTACCAGGTGGCGCTGGTGGTGGCCGCGGTACCGCTGAAGCCGGGGGAACGCAGCCGGTTGTATACCGCCGCGACCGAATCACTGCTGGACAGCCAGCGTGCAGTGCCCCCGCTGCAGGTGCCGGTGGACCTGGTCGTCGACACTACGCCGGTGCTGTACTGCGCCGCGCTGGCCGTGTCGTACTACCGCTGGGGCAATATCCTATCCTATCCTTACCAGGATGGCAGGCAGGACCTGCTGACAATCCTGCGCGCGTTTAGCGCATAGACAACCGTTACGGCCCGCCGCCAGGCGGCGGGCTTTTATTAACTTTTTTAACTTATTAAATCAACATTATTATGGCAATAACACGCAGTGCGCAATTCTGGAACTGGTTCCGGCAACATGAAAACAAGTACCGGGATTTTGACCGGTGCAGCGATAAGGAGGTGGAAGACCTTATGCACGAATTGGACGTGCACCTGAAGGCGTATCATCATCGCCTATGGGCCAGTGTTAAAACAGAAAAGGGAGATGATCGTAGTACGCTCATCCTATCGGCCAATGGCCGGCGGTTCTCGTTTGGTTATGTGGATCGGCTGGTAGCTAAGGTACCCCTGATGGAATACTGGAAAGTGGTAGCGTTGGAAGAGCCGAGAGAGGCCGATTTTATGCTGAAGGAACGTTTCGGCGATTTGGCGATGGATGTGCGGAAGCTGTCATTTGCCGCGGAGCAGAATGAGAAGGGCCAGCAGGATATAGCCGTGTATACCGACCCGTATGATTATGGAAAGGCGAAACGCTATAACCAGGCGGCCAGGAGGGTGGTGTATAATTTATTGGGAGAGCGGTTTTTCGGGTTGGGGATTGGGTATGTGTGGTGCCGGCCGCTTGCGGAGGAAAGGGGTACTAAAGGCCTCCGGCGGATAAAGGAGTTGCCGGGGTATATGGGGCGGCAGGCGCCGATGAAGCTGGTGGTGGGACCGGGGGGTGAGTTGATGGGGAGAGGGTGAGAGGTAGGCAGCCCAACCGGGGTGGTTGGGCTGTTTTATAGGTATTGTACAAAGAAAATTTTTAAGGAAAAGGGGGTAAGGAAGATCTTACTGCATGATTTAGTACCTATTGCCGGGTAAGCAAATATCACAAAGCGGTGCAGCGGGTTATTTTCAATTTGCAGACCGAGCGTATCTATAGGAATGTGACGGGCAAATCGATAACGTGGGCAGAAAACAGGAAAAGGACGAAGCGGTTAAAGAAGCTGGTGGGTTTGTTGGGCAATGCAGATTGAGTGTGGAGGGACGTGAGTATTAGTCTAAATAACCAATGGGTGTTGGGCTATATAATATTTTTTTGATTAATAAAGACTACAAGAATTACAAACACAGAATATACAGGGACTAAACTCTTTGTCATTGTGACTAAATTTGCGGTAAAAAATATTTCGTAGATCATGATATATTTTACCTTTATACGTAAATCAAACTAATTGCTGTATTTCCATAATTCACTATATTTGAATATAAATGAAAAGGGCTAATAAAAAAGCTATTTCTCAAAAAATTATCCGCCTCAAAGCAGGGGGTATTCCTCGTGTTCTTGATTTATTTTCCGGTTGCGGTGGACTTTCTCTTGGCTTTCTGTCTGCTGGATGTCAAATCGCCGCGGCAGTAGAAAATGATCCTTTTGCGGCAAAATCTCATGGCCTTAATTTTCATGATGGTGTACATGCTCATTGTGAACCAAGAGATATTACAGAAACCAGCCCATCGCAACTTACCGCTGAACTTAACCTGGGTCACCCCTCACTGGCATTTGACATAGTTATTGGAGGACCACCATGTCAAGCCTTTGCAAGGGTGGGAAGATCCAAGCTCAGAGAGGTAGCTGAGCATCCAGAGGCATTTCGACATGATCCGAGAGCAAAACTATATATTGAATATCTGGATTATGTTACTGACTGCGCTCCTCTTGCTGTTATCATGGAAAATGTTCCTGATATCCTGAACCATGGTGGACACAATATAGCAGAAGAGATTTGTGAAGTATTGGAATCAAAAGGTTATGTGGTTGCTTATACCTTATTGAATGCAGCATTTTATGGAGTTCCCCAGACACGGGAACGGATGTTTCTTATTGCTTATATAAGAGATATCACTGACAAAATTGTTTTTCCTGAACCTACTCATTGGGTTGATTTGCCTTCAGGTTACGATGGGAGCAGAGCAGTAGCATTAAAGATGGTAATGGAAAACATTAGCTCCCAGACCCATTATTTGGAACCTCCTGAAGCAAGCAGAGATCTCCCTCTGGCATTAACAGCGCAAGAAGCAATTGGAGATTTGCCCAATATAGATGCTAGACATCTCTTAAAAATCGGACTTCTGGTGAGGGGAGCACGTCGTTTTGATCAACCAATGCTCTATTCAAGTCAACTCGAACCTTCGAACTACGTCAGACAGATGCGTAAATGGACTGGATTTTTAGCTCCTGCCGCACTTAAAGATCATGTAATACGCTACTTACCACGTGATTATCCGCTCTTTGCAAGAATGAATCCAGGAGATCAATATCCCGAGGCTTTTCAGCATGCTGAGAAGATGTTTAGCGAAAAGCTGGAAGAACTTCGTTTATCTGGTGAAACAATCATAACTGGATCTGCTCGATGGAAGAAACTTCGAGCATCTATTGTTCCACCATATGCGGACAACAAGTTTCCAAATAAATGGCGAAAGATGGAGGCTGACTGTCCTGCTCGAACTTTATTGGCTCATCTTGGAAAAGATGGTTACAGCCATATACACTATGACAGTAATCAAGCAAGGACAATTTCAGTAAGAGAAGCAGCAAGGCTTCAATC
>DASYCT010000391.1:0-7038 GCA_036500065.1 Chitinophagaceae bacterium
TCATGAAACCGGGCATATCAATGCGAGGTTCCATCCGACCAATAAAAATAAAATAGTAACGGATGAAAAGAGGAGCAAGCAATTACCGATTTTTTCTGCTGGCGCTGTCCGTGGCTCTGGGCGGACCCCTGGCGGCACAGGACCTGCATTTTTCGCAATGGTTCAACTCCCCGCTGACCATCAACCCGGCCAATACGGGATTTATACCGGATGCTGATTACCGCATCGGCGCCAATTACCGGAGCCAATGGGTCAACGTGCTGAGCGTACCCTACAAAACCATGAGTATCTGGGGCGATGCCCAGGTGCTCCGCGACAGGATTGAAAATGGCTGGCTTGGGGTAGGTGGATTTATACTGCACGATGTGGCCGGGAGCGGCAACCTCACTTCCACCACCGTATCCGGTTCCCTTGCCTATCACCAGGAACTGGGCTACAGCAGCCTGGTGACCGTCGGGTTCAATGCAGGCTGGTCCAACAAGCGGGTAGACCCCACCAAGCTGGAATTTCCCGACCAGTTTAACAAGGCCACCGGTTTTTTTGATGCCGGCATTCCTACCAGCGTGGTATTCAACAGTACCAATATCAGCTACCTTGATTTACAGGTAGGTATGAACTATGCTTATTTCCCAACCGACAAACTCTACCTCAACGGTGGCTTTTCGGTACAGCATATCAACCGTCCCACCGAAACATTTTTTGGGGATGCACCGGGCTATGATAACCGCCTGGTACCCCGTTATATCGGTTTTGTAAACGCCAGTATCAAGCTCAACGACCAGGTGATCATCAACCCCATGGCCTATTATACCAACCAGGCTTCCGCCAATGAAATGGTAGCCGGTCTTGGCGCCAATTACAACCTGAGCGGCGATGGAAACACACAATTGATTGGCGGCCTGTATTACCGCGCCGGCGATGCTATTATACCTATGATAGGCTTTCAGTGGACCAATTTCAGGATGACCTTTACCTACGATGTCACCACCTCTTCCCTCAGCAACTACGACAATGCCCGCGGGGCTTCTGAGTTTGCGCTTATCAACCAGGGTTTTTACAGCCAGTACAATGGAGACAGGCACCAGTCGCTCTGCCCGAAGTTTTAGGGAGTATCAAAAAATACCCGAATTTTGCCAAAATTCATTGTATGTCAACCGCTACGGCGAAAGAGAACAGGATCGAGGCTTTGCTCCAACAGTTTAAATCCATTGTAGGCGATCAATACGTGCGCACCGACGAAGAAACCCTGGCCAATTATGGCCACGACGAAACGGAAAACCTGCTTTTCCTGCCCGATGTAGTGCTTCGTCCCCGCACGGCAGAGGAGATAAGCGCCATCATGAAGATCTGCCACCAGCATAAGATTCATGTCACCCCCCGGGGTGCGGGTACCGGTCTCAGCGGCGGCGCATTGCCCCACCTGGGCGGCGTATTGCTTAGCACCGACCGCATGAATACCATCCTCAACATCGACGAGCGCAACCTGCAGGTGACCACCGAGCCGGGTGTTATCACCGAAATACTGATGAACGCCGTAAAGGAGAAAGGGCTTTTCTACCCGCCCGACCCCGCCAGCCGCGGCTCCTGTTTTATTGGCGGCAATATCTCCGAAAACAGTGGCGGTCCCAAGGCCGTTAAATACGGCGTGGTAAGGGATTATGTGCTCAACCTGGAGCTGGTGCTGCCCACCGGCGAAATCATCTGGACAGGAGCCAACGTATTAAAAAACAGCACCGGCTATAATCTTACACAACTAGTGGTAGGTAGCGAAGGCACCCTCGGCATCGTCACCAAAATTGTGCTGCGGCTGATACCCCATCCCAAATATGATCTGCTCATGCTGGTGCCGTTTCAATCGCTTGAAAAAGCCGGTGAAGCCGTCAGCGCCATTTTTCGTGCCGGGTTTACTCCCAGCGCACTCGAACTGGTGGAAATAGATGCCCTGAAGATTGTGAGCAGGATGGTAGACAGCAGCGCCGTGCCGGTGACCGATGATATAGCCGCCCACCTGATTATAGAAGTCGACGGCAACAACCTTGACGTCCTGATGAGCGATATGGAAGCCATCGGCGAACTGCTTACGCAATACGAAGCCGGCGAATTATTCTTTGCCGACGACGCACAGCAAAAAGCCGAGTTGTGGAAACTCCGCCGTCGTACCGCCGAAGCGGTCAAAATGGCCGGTTATTCGATTGAAGAAGACGCTGTTGTCCCAAGAGCCGAACTACCCGTGCTTATACACGGGATCAAAGCCCTGGGTACGGAATATGGTTTTCATGCGGTATGCTACGGGCATGCCGGCGACGGCAATCTCCACATACGCATCAAAAAACCCGGCGCTCAAAACAGCCAGGACGATCCCGAAATGGTCAGGGCGCTCCGGGCATTGTTCCAACTGGTCAAAAACCTGGGCGGCACCATCAGCGGCGAGCACGGCATCGGGCTGATACAAAAAGGGTATATGGATATTGTGTTTGGAGAAACGCAACTGAACCTGATGCGACAGATAAAAAAGGTATTCGACCCCAATAATATTCTAAACGCCGGTAAAATATTCCCTTAACAAGGCATTAGTACTTGTTTTGCAGGAATTATGTTTACTTGGACATTATAAAGTGAGTTTTATGAAGATCAACCATGTTGTTTTGTTGCTGATGTTTACCCTGGCGGCCGGTTATGCCAACGCCCAGTACAGTCACGGAGAGGACCCCGCTCCCTCAAAGGGTTTTGATAAATCAAAGCTGTTTTTCGGCGGCGACTTTGGACTGAGCTTTTCGTCCGATTACTCGCTGGTAAATGTGTCGCCCCAGGTTGGTTATCATTTCAACGATTACTTTGCGGCGGGCGTCGGCGTTAACTTCATTTATTCCAGCCAGAAATATTACGATAACTACGGCAATGATGCTTTCCGTTATAATTACGGTGTCACGGGTCTGAATGTTTTCGGCCGTGTATATCCTATCCGGCAGCTCTTTTTGCAGGTGCAGCCCGAAATGAACTATACCTGGGGGACGATTAATTATTACAACCCCGACGGAAAGGATAAACTGGACCCCGCTATTGTGCCTTCCATGCTCGGTGGTGTGGGCGGCGTTATTCCTGCCGGTGGCAACGGCGCTTTTCTTATCATGGTGGAATACGATTTATTGCAGCAGTCACGCAGTCCCTATGGCAACCATGCGTTTTTCTCCTTTGGCTATAATATCGGGCTTTAGCCATCGCCGTCACCCCCGCTTAGCGGGGGATAAATCGTAATCGTTTACCCTTAGCCGATCGCCCCTTCTATACTACCTGTTTCCCCAGGCAACCCCGGGGTTTCTTTATGCGTATTCCTCATAAACAATTGACAGGAAATATAAAACACAGATCACATTAAAATATTTGTCTGAGACCTAACAAGTGTTACCTTTATTTGGAAATCACCATCAGCTTGATGGTTATATAACCCTATCCGGCCCCCCTAACAGAACTCAATAACTCGTCGTAAACTCCTCTCAGAAAGTAGGTTGAATTAACTTAGTAGTCAACATCATCTCTTAAGCGCTCCTTAGTAGGCGTCGTTTGAAGTATTTCTTCATCGGCCATCGTAGCACTATACCCACCACTTAAAAAAAGCAACCGTGCAATCAACACACACGTTACCAGTCCTCATGCCATTAACTGAAAAGCAAATAGCTGAATTGTTGCTTCGGTACATTGCCCGTGGAATCAGCCCTGAAGAAAAGCAGGAGCTGCTGGAATATTATGCAAGCCTGTCACATGCCGATCGCATCAACTTTGATAAAATGATCGACCGCAAATATCACTATATTTTAAAGGACCTGCGCGACTATTATGAATTTAGTAAGGAGGTCGATGCCCTGGCAGAACTGGAATTCGGTAAGCCTCGCTCCGATGATACGAAACCTTCAAAATCTGCGGACCCCGAAGACCCCGGTGCGCCTACGGAACCTCCTGCCGTTGATTAGCCTAACCGCAGTGGCGGCTTATTTCAGAGCTTGTTAAATATCTCTACCGGAGTCTGGCAGAGTATCAGCCGTTCACCTACCGGTTCATATAAAAAATCTTCTTTTTCAAGACGATACAGGTGGTTATACAGGTGATCATAAAAACCACCGGAGTTGAGAATGTATATTTTCTTATCATGTATCTTCAACTGGTTCCAGGTCACCATTTCAAACAATTCGTCCAGCGTACCCATGCCGCCCGGAAGGATAATGGCCGCATCACTCATATCGTACATCATCTTTTTGCGGCTGTGCATGTCGGGTACTACCGCCAGTTCGGTCAGCCCTTCATGCTGCACTTCCCGTTCTATCAGCATCTTGGGTATTACGCCCATTGCTTCGCCGCCATTTTGCAATACCGCATCGGCAATAGCGCCCATCAGCCCCACCTTGCCCCCGCCGTATACCAGTTTCAGCTTCAGCAGGGCGAGATGCCTGCCCAGTTCGGTGGCATGTTGCAGGAAAAGAGGATTATTGCCATTTTTGGAGCCACAAAAAACGGCCACAGATTCAATTGTCATAATTATAGGATCATTTACTGCCCGGGAAACATGCCTTCCGGCTGTACAGGCCGACAGGACCTGCCTTCCCGCAGGGTGCACAACTTAGCAAAGAGTTTTATACCTTCAAAGATTATTTTAAGGCCGGAAGATATGCCATAGGTTTCCGCGGTAAACGGAACGATGGCATACCTGCTTAATCCCCCGTTTAATCATTGCGTATGAAGCCAGAAGTCTTGTTGTCGTTTGTCGTCGTCTATTTCCTGCTCCTGCTCACCGTAGCGTATTTTACCTCCCGCAATTCCAACAACGACACCTTTTTTATCGGTAATAAAAGCTCCAACTGGATGCTGGTGGCTTTCGGCATGATCGGCACCTCGCTCAGCGGGGTTACTTTTGTCAGTGTCCCCGGCGCCGTGGCCAAAGAGTCCTTTGCCTATTTCCAGGTCACGATTGGCTATATGGCTGGCTACCTGGCCATCGCCTTTGTGCTGATTCCCCTGTTTTACCGGCTGAACCTCACCTCTATCTACCATTATCTCAGCACCCGCCTCGGGTTCCGCGCCTACAAAACCGGCGCTTCCTTTTTTATACTGTCCCGCACCCTGGGCGCCACCGCCCGGCTTTACCTGGTGGTCAATATCCTGCAGGCGGCCATTCTCGACCAGTGGCATGTACCTTTCTGGCTCACCACCCTGATCATATTAATCATGATCCTGCTATACACCTTCGAAGGCGGCGTCAAAACGATTGTGTACACCGATACCCTGCAAACCACCTGTATGCTGGCGGGTCTTGTTATCTGCATTATTTATATCCTGCATACCCTTCACCTGGGA
Organism: Chitinophagaceae bacterium; assembly: GCA_036500065.1. Lineage (GTDB taxonomy): Bacteria > Bacteroidota > Bacteroidia > Chitinophagales > Chitinophagaceae > JACMLD01. The sequence continues at coordinate 5,347 of DASYCT010000391.1, forward strand.
GTGGGCGACAGCCTCGCTGCCATGAAGGAGCACGGCTATTCAAAAATCTTCAATACCGACCCCAACAGTAAGTTCTTCTTTGTGAAACAGTTGCTGGCAGGGGCTTTTATAGCCCTCACCATGACGGGCATGGACCAGGAAATGATGCAAAAGAATATTTCCGTAAAAACCTCCGTCGATTCCCGGAAGAACGTGGTTTCCCTGGGAATTATAATGATCATAGTCGTCGGCCTCTTCCTCTTTCTCGGCGGCCTGTTGTATCTCTATGCCGCCAACCTGGGCGGCCATTTTGAAGGCGCCAAATACATCGTTAACGGTGTGGACGCCACGGGCGACAAACTGTTTCCCTTTATTGCCCTTTACCACATGACCCCGCTTATCGCCATTATTTTTATCATTGCCCTTATCTCGGCCCTGTTTCCCAGTGCCGATGGCGCCATTACCGCCCTCACCTCGTCCTTTTGCATCGATATTATCGGCCTTCAGCGCCGCGAGGATCTCGACGACCGGCAAAAAAAGGCTCTTCGCCAGCGCGTACACCTTGTATTTGCGGCTATCTTCCTGCTCATCGTGATGATATATAAATGGATCAGCGACCCCAGCATGATAGGCCTTATATTAAAAGTGGCTGCCTATACCTATGGCCCGCTCCTTGGTTTGTTTTCCTTTGGCATCCTCACCAAACGAACGGTCAATGACAAACTGGTTCCCCTCGTCTGCGTGGCCGCCCCGCTGCTCTGTTATCTTATGGAGGCCTTCCAGAAACAGTTGTTCGGTTCGTTTGAAATAGGACTGGAGCTACTTATCATCAATGGTGGCCTTACCTTTCTCGGCCTTTGGGCCATTTCAAAAAAGCCGGCCCCGACAAACTAAAGCAGCCCGCTTATACGTTTGGAATAATGTGATGAATATGAAAAGGTGAAAAGGTGAACCCTCCATTTCCACATTCCCTACAACCTGTCCCGCCAGGGCGGGATTTCCACATTAAACAAAACCCAATATCCGGATGAATGACACGATCAAGCTGAACAAACAGCGCAGATGGACCGAATCAAAAGCAAACAGCAGCTGGCAGATCTTTAAAATTATGGCCGAATTTGTCGATGGTTTTGAATCCCTGGCCAAGCTCGGCCCCTGCATCTCCATTTTCGGCAGCGCCCGCACAAAAGAAGAGCACCCCACCTACGAATTGGCCACCGATATCGCCCGCAGCCTTGCCGAAGAAGGATTCGGTATTATTTCCGGCGGCGGCCCCGGTATCATGGAAGCTGCTAATAAAGGAGCCCAACTGGGTGGCGGGAAATCCGTGGGACTGAACATCGAGCTTCCTTTTGAACAGGAATCCAACCATTTTATCGACCGCGACGCCAATCTTTATTTCGATTACTTTTTCGTTCGCAAGACATTGTTTACCAAGTATTCGCAAGGATTTGTCATGATGCCTGGCGGCTATGGCACGATGGACGAATTTTTCGAAGTGGCTACCCTTATTCAAACCGGTAAAATGAGCCAGGTGCCCCTTATCCTGGTAGGCACTTCTTACTGGGGTGGACTGATGGACTGGCTCGAAAAAGTGATGCTGAAAGAAGGCACCATATCGCCCAAAGACCTCGACCTGCTCAAACTGGTAGATACCCCGGCCGAGGTAGTGGAGCATGTGCTGCAGTTCTATAGCAAAAACTCCCTGCAGCC
>DASYCT010000392.1:0-7319 GCA_036500065.1 Chitinophagaceae bacterium
CCTCCAGCAGGGGGAAGGTTTCTATAGGGTAGCCGGCGAGCTGCAACACAGCTTCCGGCATGAAATTATGCAAAATATCGAAATGTACCACACCCAGGTTTTTCCCGTTCACCACCACTTCCTTCTGCCCCCGGGCCATCAACAGGTACTGGTTGGCCCAGCCGCTGAACGAGGTGGGATAACGCAGTGTCACCGATTTGAGCGATGTTACCATAGCAAACGACCTGCCACGCCATTCCCCGTTATTAAATACGGCAGATAAATACAGCAGGTTGCCGGCCATGACCGAATTACCTGAAGGAGTGGCGCCATCATATATTTCTTTTTTCCTCACGATAACATCCTGCTGTTCATCGCCGGTAAAAAAGAAGAAACCGGTAGCCGTTTCCCCAAACGCTTTGATCACCTGCTCCGTTATCCTTTTTGCTTCCAGCAGCCAGGACGCATCGCCGGTAATTTCCTGCAAATGGATCAGCGCCTGTACGAGATATGCACAATCATCCAGGAACGCGGGATGCCGGCCGGTATTGTTTTTCCAGCTATGAAAAAAATGTTCCCCGTCAGCAAATTGCTGCAATAAAAAACCCATGTTCCGCAGGGCAAGCGCGCGCCAGGGTTCATGGCCCGTGGCCGCAAACGCCTTGCTGCAGGCCGTATTCATAAGGGCGTTCCAGCCCAGTAATATTTTATCGTCCAGCCCCGGCCGTACGCGGCCGGCGCGATGGGCAAGCAACTTTACACGGCAGGCTTCCAGCTTTTCACCCAGCGCTGCTTCCGTGATGCCATGGGTAGACGCAAAATGGGCAGGGGGCACCGGCACATGAAGAATATTAATACCCTCCCAATTGCCTTTTTCGGTCACGTCATACCAGGCGCAAAACAGGGTGGCATCCTTCCCAAGCAGCGCATCGATTTCCGCTTTCTGCCAGGTATAAAACTTCCCTTCCACCCCCTCGCTGTCTGCGTCCAGGGCTGCATAGAAACCGCCTTCCGGCGAGAGCATTTCCCGCTCCAGGAACCCCCTTGTCTGCTCCATCACTTCCCGGTAATGGGGCAAATGAGTGAGCTGGAAGGCTTCTCCGAGAACGCTCAGTAACAACGCATTATCATAGAGCATTTTTTCAAAATGGGGCGCCAGCCATTGGCCATCGGTCGAATACCGGGCAAAGCCGCCTCCGAGCTGGTCGTAAATGCCCCCGTAGAGCATTTTGTCAAGGCTCAACAGGGCCTGTTTCAACGCAGTTTTATCCTTGAAAAAATGATAGTAACGGAGCAGGTACTGGATGCAGCCCGTTTGCGGGAATTTGGGCGCCTGGCCAAAACCCCCGTCTTCCGTGTCGGCCGTTTTCATGATAGCCTGGAAGATGCTGTGCAGGCTTTCCGTGTCAAAAACGGGCTCGCCGGGTTCGGCAGCCTGTCCAAATGCATTCGATTGCAACAGGTGGTTGGTAAGTTGCTCCGCCTGCGCGGTTATTTCTTCCCTTTTATCCCGGAAGGCCTGCGATACGCCCTGGAGTATTTCGGTCCAAGAGGGGCGGTTATACAGGCGGCGCGGCGGGAAATAGGTGCCGCCGTAAAAAGGCCGGGCATCGGGAGTGAGAAAAACGTTGAGCGGCCAGCCGCCGCTTCCGCTCATGGCCTGCAGGGCATCCATGTAAATATGGTCGAGATCGGGGCGCTCCTCGCGGTCTATTTTGATATTGATGAAATGCTCGTTCATGAGCCGGGCGGTCTCTTCCTGCTCAAAGCTTTCGCGCTCCATGACATGGCACCAGTGGCAGGCCGAATAGCCGATACTTACGAGGATTGGTTTGTTTTCCTGTTTCGCCCGTTGCAGGGCTTCTTCACCCCAGGGATACCAATCCACGGGATTGTGGGCATGTTGCAGCAAATAAGGACTTGTCTCGTGTAGTAAGCGATTGGTGTGTGGCATAATTGAAAGATGACAGCAATAAAGTTACGCCTTGTCTTTCTCCTGTGCCGCGAGGTATTTGTCGAGGGCCGCTACCATGGAAGGAGTTTGTGGCTGCGGGGCTTTTATTTCCAATGTCAGCCCTGCGTCTTCCACTGCTTTGGAGGTATTGTTGCCGAAAGCGCCGATATGAGCGCCGTTTTGTTTGAATGAAGGGAAGTTATCAAAAAGGCTTTTTACACCACTGGGAGTGAAAAAACAGATCACATCAAAATCGTGTTCGGAGATCAGACCTGTTACATCATTGCTGATGGTGCGGTACATATAGGGGGTAGCGAATTCGCAATTGTGCAGTTTCAGCCATCCTACGATTTCATTGTCCTGCTGGTTCTCCGATACGGGGTAAAGAAACTTCTCGTTTTCCTTGTGTTTGTTGATGACGTCAAACATGCTTTTATTGGTCCCGTCGGCGCCATAAAACACTTTGCGTTTGCGGTAAAGGATGAACTTCTGGAGATAAAGCGCTACGGCTTCGGTGATGCAGAAATATTTTGTATCCTGTGAGATGCTCACTTTCATTTCCTCGCAGATGCGAAAGAAGTGATCGATGGCATTGCGGCTGGTAAAGATAACCGCCGAATATTGGGCAATATCTGTCTTTTGCTTTCGAAAATCCTTGGCGGGAATACCTTCCAGCCTTATGAAGGGATGAAATGATAATTCAACACTATACTTTTTCGCCAACTCGAAATACGGCGATTTGTCCGTTTCCGGCCTGGGTTGAGTAATCAGGATCCTTTTGACCAATTTTGCAGGAATTCCTGCGGTTTTTGCCCCGTTCTTTACCATGTCGTAAATGGATATGGTTTCGCAAAATTAAAAAAACTTCTCTATCGTTGACCCAGTAACACTTTGTAAATCAGTATTAGCGGTGCTATCTCAAAGGCGCAAAGGTACATAAAAAAATGAAATGGACTAACTTTAACTTCCCTGCGTACCGGCGAAAAGGATACAATGTAGCGATAGATGAAGAAACTGAACACCAGCACATAGGATAAAGTGAGCAGGGCGGTAAACCAGGAACTCATGGTAAATGCCATTAAAATGATCAGCGGAAACAGGAATATGCCGAGCAATTTATTGACCAGGAACACGATGAATATGTAGGTGTTCGTCGCTTCGCGCATGTTGAATACCCATCCGGTAAATTTTAAAACACCAAATTTTATTATATATACTCCCGCTATTATCATTGAACTTTCAAGAAATGGCATCCAAAATTCGTCTTCGCTGATAAACCCATAGTGGCGGCTCAGGAATACGGCATAGAGGCCGGCCACCACTACAAAAAAGATATTGAGCAGCAGGGACGGCAGGGGCGTCTGCTGCAACTGCTCCCGGATTTGCTTCTGCTTCAGCGAGGCGCGGAACACGAGGGCCAGCAGGTTGTTCATATATTTTGAAAACAGCACTCTTATCAAAGCCAGGCAGAGCAGCAGGCCGGTAAGCAGGTAAAACAGGGTTTCCTTGCCCTGGGGGTGGCGTTCTTCCACCTCGCGCAGGATGGGGCTTGCAAAAAAGTTGAAATAGGGGTTCAGTTTGAGCACTCCCCGGTAGTGGAGCCGGCCACGCGGCAACTGGATAAAAGGCTGTACCACGGCCACCGGGCGCATGGAATCTCTTCTTACCACGGCCGTATCGGCTGCCGGCATCCGTGTTGTATCTTTTTTACTGATGGTCGTATCCCGGAGCTTTATCGTGCTGTCGGCTGCGGGCCGGTGAACAGGCGGTTTTTTCTTCTTTACCACCGTGTCCTGCTGCGGGGCAGGGGGCAGGGAAGAATCACCCGGAATTTGCGCCCGGGAGACATTTGTAAGCACCAATAGGGAAATGACAAGGGATAGAAAATAATTCACAGGCTCTTATTGCGCAGCAAAAATAGTGAGGGAATATGGGAGTAAGGGGAAAATGGAAGGATTTTAGGTAAATAATTGTTGCACAGTTAGAAATACGTCACATACCCGATGTGGATTTTCGACTGCCGGATGTCAAACTGTACATCGTTGCGTTTTCCAACGGCAAACGAGATATTGAATATGCCTGCCTTGGTTTCAAACGCCATCCCCACCCCGGAACCGATAAACGTATTACTGGTTTTCACGTTTACACTGCTGTTGGCCGCATAGCCCAAATCGGTAAAAAAGAAAAAGTAAGAATTCAGTCCCACGAGGTAGCGGTATTCCAGCGTGCCAACCGCGTACTGCGAAGCAAAAATACTTTCCTCGTCAAAACCCCGCATCAGCTTGTAGCCCCCAATCTGGAAAAGCTCATTGCGGAAAATGGAGGGGCTTTGAAACCAGCCTCCGCTAAAAGCGGTTTTCAGGGTGGAATGCTGCGAAAGCGGCAAATAGGTTGCTATTGAGGTGTTGATCTTGAACTGGTAGGTGTTGAGCGGGATGGAATCATACAGGGAGGCGTACGCGTAGCCTGTCACCGGGTCCACCAGTTTTGCTATCACACTGTTCTTGCGTATCTGCCGGGTACCGGCCGATACGACCAGTTCCAGTTCATAGCCCTTGCGCGGGTTGAGCCGGTAATTGGTGGCGTTTAACTGGTAATCCACGCCGATGCTGGCCGAACTGAGATCTACCTGGTCGGGGAGCGTTTTGGCCGCTTCCAACGCAATCGTGTCGACAAACAGCAGGTTGGTGCGCAGGCTTTGGAAAAAAACCTTACCGGTTTGGTTGACCGACAATGAATATTGCAGCCCGGCCTGGAATTGGAGGTTGATATACGATGAGTCTTTTTTATACAAATCGAACGAACTGCTGATGCCAAAAGGAGTACCCCAGAGATAGGGTTGTTGGTATTGGAGGTTGAGCTTGGGCGTGGCGGGTTGCAACTGCTGCCAGTCGAGCCCAATCAATTCGCCATTGCCCAGCGCATTGTTCAGTTTGATGGTCGCCTGCCCGGTAAACAGCAGCTTGGTACGCACCTGGTCATACCCGTTGTTCGCCACCTGGTTGGCCGGCAAAAAACCGAGCAACACATTTATCTGGCTGCTTTTTTTTGGTTTCAGGTAAAGGTTGATCACCGAACCGGCGCCCAGCATGGTCATCGTCCAGGGCTGCTGTTGCTGCAGGTAGGGCAGTTCCAGCAGGCGTTGGTTGATGTTCTTCAGTTTGGATTTCTGGTAAAAGCTGCCGTTTTTGATGTCCAGGTAACGTTGCAGGAAGGAACTGCTGATATGCCCCTCACCATACACACGGATGCTGTCTATTTTGTAAAACGGCCCCTTGTCCACTTTCAGCCGGGCGGTCAACTGGTCTTTGTTAAACTGGAAACTATCCAACTGGATCTTTGCGAAGGGATAGCCGTTGTTTTGAAAATAATCCAGTATGCGTTCCTGCACCTGCCGGGTCTGTTCGGCGCTGAACGGTTTATTGAACAATGCTTTTTCATTCCAACCGGACTGCTCCAGCACCCTCCTGTCTACCAGCCGGGTGTCGATGGAAGCCAGTTTGTAGGCCTCCCCCACGAAAAGTTTTATAAACGTATGAACAGAATCGACCCAGATACTGTCGACCGATGCGGTGGCATATCCTTTTGTTTGCAGCAGGGCAGGCAGGTTATTGACATATTGCTGGCAGTAGAGGCGGCTGGTAAAATTGGTTTGAAGCCCCAGTGTGCGGGTAAGAAAGGCCGTATCCCTGTCCACCGGCTCTACCTGTAGCCTGTATTGCGCCCTGGAAGCAAAGCCAATAAAAAGCAGCAACAGGCATACCCCTCCTTTTCTCACACTATATCGGCTTACCTTTGCATTCATTTTTTTAATTCCGCTGTAAGTTCAGAAAAACAATTTTCATGGCAGGCATCTATCTTCATATTCCGTTTTGTAAAAAAGCCTGTCACTACTGCAATTTTCATTTTTCTACTTCGCTTACGCTAAAGAACGATTTTACAGGGGCTTTATTGAGAGAAATAGAATTGCAGCACAACTATTTGCAGGGCGAAGTAATAGAAACTGTGTACCTGGGCGGCGGCACACCCTCCCTGCTGGAAAGGCAGGAACTGGAATCGATCATGCATAAGCTGCGGCAGGAATTTACCATCCACCCCCGGGCGGAATTCACGCTGGAAGCCAATCCCGACGATATCAGCCCCGAAAAACTGGCGGCATGGAAAGAAGCCGGTATCAACCGTCTCAGCATCGGCATCCAGTCGTTTTTCGAAGAAGACCTGCAATGGATGAACCGGGCGCACGATGCCCGGCAGGCCGAAGAAAGTATCCGGCTGGCGCAGGCGGCGGGTTTTCATAACCTGACCATCGATCTTATCTATGGCACCCCGGGACTGACCGACGAACGCTGGCAAAAGAATGTTCAGACTGCGCTGGCGCTCGACGTACCACATCTTTCCTGCTATGCGCTGACTGTTGAGCCGGGCACCGCCCTGCAAAAAATGATCGCTGTGCACAAAAAAGAAGCAGTGGAAGAAGATAAACAAGCCCGGCATTTTATCCTGCTGATGCAATGGCTCGGGGAAGCCGGTTATGAACACTATGAGATTTCCAATTTTGCAAAACCCGGTTTCCGCAGTCGTCATAATACCTCGTACTGGCAGGGAAAAAGTTATCTAGGACTCGGGCCTTCCGCCCATTCGTTCAATGGAAGCGCCCGGCAATGGAATATTGCCAACAACGCGTTGTACATTCAATCGCTTCGGCAGGACAAGGTCCCCCTTGAAGAAGAACAGTTGAGCGCCGCACAACGGCTCAATGAATACATCATGATCTCGCTGCGCACCATCGAAGGCATCGACCTCGACCGGCTGCAACAACAGTTTGGCGAAGCGGCGCACCATTCGGTAATGGCATCACTGCAGCCTTACCTGTTGAACAATCAATGCAGGGTTACCGACCGGAAAATCGTACTCACTTCAGAAGGAAAACTATTTGCTGATGGGATTGCGGCCAGTTTGTTTGTGGAATAGGGCGCCTGCAGGCACCGCACTAGTGGTGATTTTTATGTCGCAAATGCTTCACCGCCTGGACGGCTGCCAGGAAAAGCACCATTATAATAAGGGCCGTTGAGCTATATCCTGTAAAAGAGAAGGGCATATAGGCGTTTCTTCCTGTAAGATACGAAATAAAGGGTGGAGGTTACAGCCGTTTATACTAAATTTCCCTCGATATATTTGAATCCGCGACGGGGTGGCAGGTTTTCCCAAAGCAACCTGTAAATGGTTTCGGCAATGGGCATTTCTGCCTTTATCTCTTTATTAATCAGGTACATACACTTGCTGGCATTATAGCCTTCCGCCACCATATTCATCTCCAGTTGTGCCGTTTTGACCGAATACCCCTTTCCTATCATATTGCCGAAGGTGCGGTTGCGGCTGTAAGGCG
>DASYCT010000393.1:0-3740 GCA_036500065.1 Chitinophagaceae bacterium
CACTTTTATGAAAAGAAATCTTTTCCTCTTGCTTATAGCCGCCCTTGTGATAACACTGGCTCCCGCCTGCCATAAAGGCGGTGGCGGCAGCGGTGAGGCTACCCTTGCAGTAACGCTTACGCCTCCCAATGGCTCAACACAGGCGCCCGCCCCCGGCCCGACGTTTAATCTTGCTGTACAGGTGACTTCCACCCTGCCTGCCAGCGGGGTGAAAATAGACGTGACCGCTAAGATAGACGGTTCGTCGGGCAGTCCTTTTTTTACTACTTCTGTCAATAGCACACAGGCGCTTACGAATATCAGCATCACCGGAACTCCTTCTACGGTAATAAGCCTGGTAAATGTGACGGTTACTTCCCTTTCGACCTCCAGCAACGTGTGGACAGGCAGTTACAGGTATTCCAGCAAATAGGCTTCCATCTTTCGACCGCCCCGGGCGGGACAGGCCTGATCCGGACAAGTTTATGCTCTCACATTCAGTGCATCGCGCAGCCCGTTGCCCAGCAGGTTAAAAGCAAGTACCAGCAGCATAATGGCAAAACCCGGCGCCAGCGCCAGCATGGGATTATGGGTAATGATAAAATTGTAGTTTTCCTTTATCATCAACCCCCAGCTTGGCTGCGGCGGCTGTACGCCTACGCCCAGGAAGCTCAACCCTGCCTCGATGACGATGGCGGAAGCAAAATTGGATGCCGCCACGACCAGTACCGGCCCCAGTATATTGGGAAGTATATGACGGAAGATGATGCGGCCCTGTGAATAGCCGAGGGCCCGGGCGGCTTCCACGTATTCCAGCTCGCGCACGCCCAATACCTGCCCCCGCACAATTCTCGCCACGCTCACCCACATGGTGAGACCAACGGCAATAAACACCTGCCAGAAGCCTTTTCCCAGCACCAGTGTGATGGCGAATACCAGTAATAAGGTGGGTATGCTCCAGATGACATTGATAAGCCACATGATCACATCGTCGGCCCATCCGCCAAAATAGCCGGCCAGCGCGCCCAGCAGGATGCCGATGGTCAGTGAAATGATCACCGCAATCATACCCACGCTTAAGCTGATGCGGGTGCCCAGCAGGAGCCGGCTGAGAATATCCCGGCCATACTGGTCGGTGCCGAGTAAGAACGTACGGTTGATGATTTGGTGGCTGGTTACAAAATCAGCGGGAGAAGGCGGGTTGCCGCTTACAATGTCTTTATAAGCAAAAGCCTGTCTTTCACTGATGCCTTCATCGATGTATTTATTGATGATGATACTATCCCCTTTTTGCTGGTAGCCGGTAATCGGGATATAGGTATAACTGTCCACCTGGCCGTTTAACAGGCGGTCGGCTATATTGACCTGTGGGACCGGCTGTGTTTTTTTTATCAAAAGGAATTGCTGCTGATAACCGGGTTTGGCGCCTCCTATTTCCACCGCCATACGGTTGGAGTAAGGCGAATGATCGGATGCGATAAAATAAGCGCCGGTAGCTACGACGATGGCCAGCCCGATGACGACCATGCCGAATACGGCGCCTTTATTTCTTTTTAATCTTCTCCAGGCGGCCTGTTGTATGGATTCGCTTGCGGGCATTGGTTGAAAATACAAAGAATTATGGGTGAATAAAGACGGTTATTTCAGTTTTCTTCCTTTCCATCGATAGGTTTTGAATTGGCCGAAAAAACCGGACACGACAATATAAACTATATGCATCGGTTGCAATAAAAACAGGTAGGGCACGAGGTAACGCTGCTGGAAGAAATCCGCTACTTTTTTTACAAAGAATACCTCGAGCAGGAATTTGCAGATCCAGAAAACGCAAAACGCCCAGAAGGCAAGCGGGTGGAAAAATGCCAGTACACCCGTTATTAATATACCAAGATTGGTAAAATACACCACGGCCAGTGCGCCAAACAGCTTGGGCGATTTGTAATGCGTAGCCTTGCTGGCCCAGCGGATGCGTTGCTGGAAGAATTCACCCCAGGTGACGGCGGGGTGGGTGACTATAATGGCATCGTTGCTTTTGATAAAGCCGGTGCGCCCCGGGTACTTTTTGGCAATCTTGTGCATGAGCAGCATATCATCGCCGCTGGCGATGCTGTCGATACCGTCAAAGCCGTTGACTTCGTAGAATACCTCCCTGCGGTAAGCAAGATTGGCCCCGTTGCACATATTATGCATGCGCGTATATACGGCTGCGCCGGTGATGCCCTGCATGGTGAGAAAGTCAAGTGCCTGGAACTTGGAAAGCAGTGTTCCGAAATCGAGTATTTTGACCGGCGCTGCAATAAAAAGCGGGTCATAGGCCTGCTGGTAAGCCGCCAGCCGGCTAATCCAGTACGGGCTGGCCACGCAGTCGGCATCGGTTGTAACAATCCAATCGCCGGTAGCGGCGGCGATGCCTTTCTCGATGGCCCTTTTTTTAGGGGCCCTTACTATTTCGCCGGGTTGGTATTGAAGATTGATAATGCGCACGCGGCCCATGCCAAACATGTTTACGATAGCAGCCGTATCGTCGGTGGAATGATCGTTGATCACGATGATCTCCAGCAGGTGGCGCGGGTAATCCTGGTCCATGAGCGACTGGATGCAGGGGCCGATTTTCTCCGATTCATTGCGCGCGGGCACGAGGATGGAGAAGCGCAACGTGGGCTTATAGCTGCTTGCTGCGCTGTCGCCGGGTTCAAAGGACGGCAGGTCGCGCCAGCCGCAATAATAGCAGCACATCAGCAGCCCGTACAACAACAATACGCCGGAAGCTATGTAAGCAAGAAGCATCATGCGCCGGCAAGATAAACATAGTTTGTGTGTAATGATCGTATCATATTGGCAGTGGTTTGCCCTGTATCATCGCTACAATGGTTGACGCATATTTTTCCTGCAATAACTGGTGGCCGGCGCTTAGCACGATCATCCTGCATTTTTCGCCGGTAGCTTTTGCAAACTGTTCCCCGCGGGTGGCTACGATAATGCGATCATATTTTCCAAATACCATCTGCATGGGTATTGGCCGCGAGCGGATATGCTGTTGCAGGCGGGAAAGACGGGGAGTGAATTTCCGCATACAGGTCCACCGGTCATACAGTTCCTGCCGCACGATGGGATCACCGATATAGGAAGATAAAAACTTGCCGATGCTGGTATTGATAAGATGAAGACGGTGCGCTCCTTTTACCAAACCCATGAACCAGGCGGGATGGCGCATGGTAAAGCGAAATAAGGCATTGCCCATACTGGTTTGCGTGGAAAGCCAGTACCAGAAATTCATTTTTAATCCGTCAGGGGCGATAAGGCAAAGCCTGGCCACTTTTTCGGGATAGCGATCTGCCAGTGTCATGGCCACCCGGCCGCCCATGCTATACCCCAGCAGTACAAAAGTTGCGGGGGCAATACCGGCTTCCCGGAAAATAGCCTGTATCACCTCCAGCAGGTGGCCGGCCGTGAATGCATGGCGCTCTTTCCAGCGGGTGCCTTCATGATAAGGAAGATTGATGGCGAAAAAAGTGTAATCGCCGCCCAGGTATTTTTCGAGGAAGATAAAAGAACGCGCGCTTTCGCCATAGCCGTGCAGACATACCACTACCTGTGGCCCCCGGCCGAAATGCAGGAACTGGAAATGCGATGACTGATAAGGAAACACGGCAGCGTGCATGTGTGTTCAGGGTTGATACCGCAAAGCTATATCAGTTTTTTATAAACGAAGCGATAATGAATTGTCCCGAGACGGGAGTTAATTTTATATAATATATGCCGCT
>DASYCT010000394.1:0-3421 GCA_036500065.1 Chitinophagaceae bacterium
ATGACGCTGTTGGCATTGGCGATGCCCTGGTAGCAATCCTGCCAGAAACCCGTTATTTGGTAGTTCTGGCTACCGAACTTAATATCATACACGTCCAGCCCGGTTATATTCTGGTAGTAGTCCCCATAGCCCTGCGACTGGTAGGTGCACCGCGCTTCATCGGTCCCGACAATACCGATAAGCGCATAATCCGATTTTTTCAATGTTTGCAATTGTGTATAGATACCGGTCACGGCAGCCGTGGCGCCGACCTGGTCCTGGAACACCTGCGGCTCGGCAACGAATACCTCCGGCGTATAATCGAGCGCCTTTTTACAACCGGCGGCAAAAAGTAGTATAACGCCCGCGGCTACACACGTTTTTATTATAGATGGAGCATACTGTCTCATAAAAATAGTTTTGTGGTTATAACCCTAGTTTTAAACCCATCAGCCATGTCCTGTACCTCGGATAGTTTTCCAGCTGCGTATAATTGCCGTTATCCGGGTCCAGGCCCTTGTACTTCGTAAAAAGGAATGGCTCGATGGACTGGACATACACATTCAGGCTTCTTAGTTTCATCTTTCGTACCAGCCATCCCGAAATGTCATACCCCACCACCATACTTTTTATGCGGATATAATCACCGTTCTGGATCGAATAGCTGGAGCCTTGTCCCGGGCCGCCCGGCAATGGTTTCAACGAAGTGCCAAAGGCATCGGGGCGCGGGATATTGGTATTCGTGTTGGTCGTTGTCCAGTAATTACCCCCTTCCTTTGTCACATTACCCGTATTGCCAAAGCCGGCATTGTAATACGTAAGATTGGTATAAGGCAGGTTGTTCAACTGCTGCCCGTATTCATACGAAGCAAGTACCGTCAGCGTGAGCGCCTTGTAGCGGAAATAGTTCCAGAGACCGCCCCATCCTTTCGGTATGTTATAACCGACAATCGTTTGGTCCTGCGGGGTTATAGCACCATCATGATTCAGGTCTTTTATTTTTATATCTCCCGGTTTGCCGTTGGGGTTCAGCGTAAAGTCATCGCCCGCCTGGTAAAGCCCGTTGTAAACATAGTTCACCAGTACGCCGCTCGGCGGTTGTCCTACGCGCAGGGAAAGACTGACGGAATCCCGCCCGGGCAACAGTGAAGTGATCTTGCTTTTATATTCCGACCAGTTGAAGGTCATTTGCCATTCAAAGTTTTTCGTCTTGATGGGCTGCACCATGAAATTGATATCGATGCCTTTCGTGTTCATGGCGGCCACGTTGATCTGTTCGTTGGTATATCCCGAGGAAGGAGCCAGTGTAAAAGGCATCAGCAGGCTGCTGATAGCTTTATTGTAGAGGTCCACACTGAACGACACCCTGTTGTTGAGGATAGCGACATCCATACCCACATTAAACTGGTGCTGTGTTTCCCATTCAAGGCCCGGGTTACCGGCCGTTGTTCCGACCTGGTAACCGCTGGTCGCATTGGAGCCATTGAAAGGATATTGTGCGTTATTATAACGGGTATAGATGGCATCATAGGGCAGGTTCTGGTTGCCGATCAGGCCATAGCTGACCCGCAGTTTCCAGTCGCTGAAAAATGTTTTGAGTTTATAACCAAGGAAAGGTTCATCGATCAAACGCCATGCAACACTGGCAGAAGGAAAAAATCCATAACGATTCTCGGGGCCAAAGCGGGAAGAACCATCCCGGCGGCCGGTCAGGTTGAGAATGTACCGGCGCTTGTATTTGTAAATAGCCCTTGCGAGGAACGATTGAACGATCCACCCGTCGTAATTGCTGTTGTCCTGTGTTTTGATGCCTGCGCTGCCGATATTCTTGTAGGCCAGCAGGTCGGTAGGAAATTGCGTGCCCTGCAGGTCGGTGGCGCTGTTCTCCCTGCGTTCGTAGGTCGCGCCGCCCAATAAGTTCAGGCTGTGGTCGCCTTTATCGATGGAATAAGTAGCCGTATTTTCCCAGAGCACATCGGTCGATTTCGTATTGTATATCTCCGCCTGCCCGTTGGTAGCAAAACCATCGCCTGTATTCCGGGGATTATAGGTATCACTTTCCCCCTGCAGCAGGTCCGCGCCGATGCTACTGCGTAGCACCAGGTTCTTCGCTGGCGTGACTTCCATATACAGGTTGGCAAAAGCCCGGTTGGTGGTATAGTTGGCGACCGAGTAAAGGGCCGAGGTCATGGGATTGCGTATCGTCAGCGTGCCCGTACTGTTGTCCGTTATAACCAGCGGGGCGCCGGTAGAATCGAAGATGGGCATCAGGGGGCTTTGTGTAAGCGATTGCTGGTAGACGCTGCTGTTGACGCCTTTGGTAAAATTGTGGGCCACATTAACGCTTCCGCCCAGTTTAAATACTTTACTGATGTCGGATTCTATGCTGAAGTGACCATCGTAGCGCGTGAAACCGGTATTGATGATTATTCCTGCCTGGTTGAGATAATTACCGCTGAAATACACTTTGTTCTTCCCTACCCCGTTGGAGATACCGATGGAATAACTTTGCATGGGAGCATTCTGCCGGGTGACGGCTTTTTGCCAATCGTATGTTTTATTGCCACTGGCGATGCTTTGCAACTCGTAGGGGTTGAAAATCTTTGCATCGGAGCTGCCGAGCGGGTAAGTAATGGGATCGGCATCGTTGAACGCTACCCTTCTCAATTGGGCATAGTCCTTTGCATCCAGCATGTGGTAAGGAGAATTGGGCGTTTGTATACCATAATACGCGTTGAAATCAATCGTCGCCAGCCCCGATCTTCCGTGTTTGGTAGTAATGATGATGACGCCGGCTGCCGCTCGGGAGCCATAGATGCCCGCCGCCGCCGCGTCTTTCAACACATCCACCGACTCAATATCATTGGGATTTATATCGCGTATATCACCGGTGAGCGCCACCCCGTCTACAATATACAACGGCCCCTCGCTTTGCGTAATCGAGTTCAGGCCACGTACGTTAATCGCGTTGCCCGAGCCCGGCGCGTAGCCCGAGCTGTGTACTTCCACCCCGGGGATACGCGATGCCAGTGCACTGGCGAGATTGGTTACAGGGAGTTCGTTCACCTGGGCCGACGACAGGCTCGATACGGCACTCGTAAGATCGGTCCTTTTTTCCTTTCCGTAGCCGATGACCACTACATCATTCAGTTTTGCGCCGACGTTTTCCAGCAATATCGTTATGAATGAACTATCAGCGGGCAGTTCCACCCGGCGGCTTTTATAGCCTGCATAGCTCACTTCCAGTATCGCGCCGGGGGGGAGGGATATACTGAACTGTCCCTTACTGTCCGCTATCTTCACGACAGCCGGGGCGCCTTTGGTATTCACCCGGATGGTTGCGAGGGGCAAGGGGTCCCGGGTCACCGCATCCAGGATAAGACCCTGGATTTGTTTCTGCTGCGCATGCACCTGTATTGCATAAAGCGCGGACAAAACAAAA
>DASYCT010000395.1:0-6416 GCA_036500065.1 Chitinophagaceae bacterium
ACCCTTCCGAGGTAGTTTTCCGGCACCGAAGCCGTTATCTTCAGGTTGCTGGTATTGACAATAACTACCTGCGGGGACTGTCCGGCCGCCGGGAACACCTCGCCTATTCTTACATTTACCTGGTCTACCACCCCATCCACATCGCTGTAGACATTGGTAAAATCAAGCTGATCCTTCAGCAGTTGGGTTTGCTCTTCAGTGGTCTTTACCTGGTTTTGAGCTGTTTCCATATTGTTTTTAGCTGTAATCAGCTGTACTTCCGTACCGATATTCTGATCCCACAGGTTTTTTTGCTTCTGGTAAATATTCTGTAAGTAAGCCAGTTGTGTTTTAGCTGTTTCCACCTGCTGTTGCTGGGTAGCCAGGTTCTGGCGTGCTACAGCATCGTCCAGCTTCAACAGCAACTGTCCCTTATGAACACGATCTCCTCTTTTTATAAAAAGGCCTTTTACCTGGCCGCCATTGCCCCGTGGCGTTATATAAGAGATATTTTCCGATTCTACTTTGCCCTGCAGGTTGATAAAGTGGGTAAAGGTTTGGGGAACGATGGTTGCGAGCGTCACCAGTTTGGGTTTCTCGACTTTGCTGGTGTCCAGCTTATTGATTTCGGCCTGGAGTTTGTCTTCCTGGCCTTTCAGTTTTTCCAGTTGATCTTTTTTATCTTTCAGCAGTGCGGCGTTGTCCTTAGGACCCTGGCAGGCAGCCAGTAAAAACAGTGCGCCGATGGTGAGGGTATATTTCATGATGTTAGTTTGCATAAAAAGAGTTTTATAATTTTCCGGTTGCTTTCAGGTAATCGACTTTTGCGATGACGGCCGAATACACGGCATTGATATAATTGGTTTGTGCCTGTTTCAAATCCGTTTCGGCGGTTGTTATTTCTGTATTGGAGCCGGTGCCTACTTCATATTTTTTCTTTGTTTGTTCATACACGTCTTCGGCAAGCGCCATATTTTTCCGCTGGAAATCCATTGTGGAAATAGCCATGTTAAAATTGAGACGTGCTGTTTCTATATCATTGTCAATGGATATTTTTAGCGCATCCAACTGGTTCTGGTACTGCCGCACCTGCAGTTTGGCTTTTTTGATGTTGGCATCCTTTGTAAAGCCGTCAAAAATCGGAACATTCAGGCTCAGTCCAATAAACGAGGTAGGATACCATCCTCCACCGGATTTGAAAAAATCAAAGTCACTGCGATAGGCGTTTTGAACGTATGACGCATTAAAGCTCAAAACAGGGATATACGATAATTTATAACGTTTGACATTATATTCATTCAACTTTATTTCCAGTTGCGTCAACTGAAAGTCGCGCCTGTCGCTGTATTTAAAACTGCCCAGATCAAGCGCTCCTTCACGCACCTGGCTGTCGCTGAGTGAATCGGTGAGTACCAGTGAATCCTTT
This sequence comes from Chitinophagaceae bacterium, assembly GCA_036500065.1. GTDB lineage: Bacteria > Bacteroidota > Bacteroidia > Chitinophagales > Chitinophagaceae > JACMLD01. The sequence continues at coordinate 1,406 of DASYCT010000395.1, forward strand.
ATCGGCATACCCATCAGTAGCTTTAGACCCTGGTAGCCGATGACGACGCTGTTGACGGTGGTTTGTTTTTCCGTTTGCAGGTTGGCCATTTGCACATCCAGTTTATCTACATCCAGTTTTTCGGCAAAGCCATTCTTATAGATTTCTTTTGTGTCATGTTGCAGTTTGTCGAGCCTTGCCAGGTTGGCATCCAGCAAATCGAGCTGCGTTTTGCTTACAACCAGTTGGTAATACACTTTGTAAATATTGGCCCGGATATTTTCCCCTGTTATTTCCGCTGCTTTTTGAAGGGCGGCAATAGAAGTGCTCCTGGCCTGCAAGCCTACGAATACCTGTCCATCGAAAATAGTTTGCGTAAGATTGACGCCTCCGCTGGCATTGTATTTCGTACCAAACTGAACGGCTTCGAAAGAACCGGCAGTCCCCCCGAAGAACTGTGCCGGCACCAGCGTGGTTGGTATTTTTAAAAAATCGGTAAAGGAACCATTACCTGTTAAGGAAGGAAGCGCTCCGGCGGTGATGCCGCGATTGGTTTGCTCCTGTATCTGTATGTCGAGTAAAGCATTTTTCACCTGCGCACTGTTCTTTTGCGCATAATCCAGCGCCTGCTGCAGCGAAAACGCATGTCTTTCCTGCGCCAGGGCGGGTACAGTAAGTGCGGTAAGCCCTATCCATGCGATGATCTTATTTAGTCTTTGCATTGCTTGGTTGTTTTTGGATTCTTTCGTGTTTATATTTCTGGATCAGTTTATACCCTTTGGGGGTGGCAAGACCGTAAACAAAATGTTCAATAATTTCCCTCGTTACATCGGCAACATTGTACCTGGAGGGGGGGAATACCGTGATATTAAACGGTATCATGATTGATTCCAGCCTGAATTTAGCCATCGTGTCTACCTGCAGGTCGGGCCGGTACAATTCTTCCTGCATGCCCCATTCGATATTGTGTTTAATAATATCATAAAGGAACTTCTGCTTGTGCAACTGGAACTTCTGGAAGGTTTTAAAATGAAATTTTTCCAGGTCGTACAGGACAATCGGGTTGATATGCCGCAGTTGCTCTTCCACATGGTCGAGGGTCAGGAACATTTCATGAATGGCATCCACTGCATGAGCGCTGCAATCCTTGCAATTGCCCTGCATTTCGTGTATTTCGCCGTCCAGTACCGCGTCTACCAGTTCGTCCTTGTCGGAAAAATACTGGTAGATGGTCTTTTTAGACATGCCCAACTGGGTGGCGATATCGTCCATCGATACGGAGCGGATGCCGTATTGCATAAACAATTCCTGTGCCTTGACCTGTATTCGTTCACGTATGTCCATAATCATTCAAATCGGGGGCAAAACTATGGAAACTTTTTTTGTTACGCAAGTTTCCACCCTCTTTTTTTGCCTTTTATCAATATGGACTAACGCTTGTTTGCCATTATTAAATTGTCAACACGCTGCCCTGGCGGGGGTTTTGCGAAAGGGAATTGGGGGTAGTAAAAGACAGGAAGTCGTTTTTTTGTAGGAACTTTACTCCACAAAACTCACTTTCAACTACACTTTTATGAGTTTATCCCGTCGCAACCGATGGCGTTGGCGTAAAGTATTGCAGTATTTGTTGCAGGGTCTGCTGGTTACCGCACCGCTCGCACTTACCATCTACCTGATCTACTGGTTTGTGTCCTCGATTGATGGCTGGCTGCCGATTTTCAGGGTAAAGGATGTGGACGGCCGGATCGTGAACCGCAATTACGGGCTGGGTTTTGTGGCCATTATCGCATTCCTGATTGCTATCGGCTTTCTAAGTTCCAATTTCCTGACCAGCCGGCTGTTCAGCCTATTTGACAGGTGGCTGGAGCGCACACCGGGCATTAAATTCATTTATTCGTCCATCAAGGATTTTTTTGAAGCTTTTGCCGGCAATAAGCGGAAGTTTAAAAAGGCAGTGCTGGTAAGCGTTTTTCAACCGGATGTTTTCCAGGTCGGTTTTGTCACAGATGAGGATGCCAGTGAGTTTGGGCTGGTGGATCATGTGTCGGTATATGTCCCCAATGCGTATGCGTTTACCGGGCAATTGTACATCGTATCGAAAGAGCGGATACGCCTGCTCGATATCAGCTCTTCGGATGCGTTGAAATATGCTATCAGCGGCGGCGTGGCGGAAGTGGATGAAGACCATCATATTATTATACCCGACGGGAAGACAGAACGCGAATGAGGTGAATTAGTAACGCGAATGGCGCGAATTAGTGCGAATAATGTAAACTGATCCATGAAAAGAACAGCATTGCTGCTATGCTTTGTATTGCTGTACGCCAACAGTTATTGCTGGGGGTTCTTCGCCCACCGGAAAATAAATTACTATGCTGTTTTCCTGCTGCCGCCTGAAATGATGGCGCTGTATAAACCTTCCATTAATTTTTTAAGCGAGCATGCGGTTGATCCCGATAAAAGAAGGTACAGCTTGCCGGAAGAGGGGGCCCGTCATTTTATCGACCTGGATCATTATGGCAAGACCCCCTATCCTTTATTGCCCCGCCGCTGGGACAGTGCCCTGGCCCGGTTTTCCGCCGACACGCTACGGGCTCATGGTATCGTGCCCTGGCACACGCTGGTGGTTTTGCAGCAACTGACCAATGCATTCAAGGAAAAAGACCAGTCAAAAATACTCCTGCTCTCGGCCGCCCTCGGCCATTATATTGCCGATGCACATGTGCCGCTGCATGCCAGCAGCAATCATAACGGCCAGCTCAGCGGCCAGGAGGGTATTCATGCGTTCTGGGAAAGCCGGCTGCCCGAGTTGCTGGCCGACAAGGAATGGGATTTTTTTATCGGCAAGGCGGAATATATCCGTAATCCCGGGGCTTTTATATGGAGCCGGGTGATGGAAAGCGCCGCGGCGGCCGATACGGTGCTGCGGCTGGAAAAGCAACTGAGCCGTCAATACGGGGCCGACCGGCGTTTTGGCTTTGAGGAACATAACGGCGTGCTGCTGCGCCAGTATACGGCCACCTATTCCATCGCCTATAATAAGCTGCTGCGGGGCATGGTGGAGCGCCGGATGCGGCAATCCATCTTTGCGACCGCTTCTTTGTGGTACACGGCCTGGGTAAATGCCGGCCAGCCTGACTTGAAAAACCTCTCGCACCGGGCCTTCAGCCAGGAGGAGCTCGACGCCTTTGAACGACTGGATGCGCAGTGGAAGGCAGTAGCGAAAAGCAATGTTAATTGCTATTAATCATTTTCTTCATTTAAACTACCTTCGCGTCTCATTTTGAACAACGATTAAACCTACAGCGCAGTGGTACACAATTTTAATTCCGGTCCCAGTGTTTTGCCCCGGGAAGTAATGGAGGAAGCCAGCCGGGCGATTCTTGATTTCAACAATTCGGGTTTGTCCATTCTTGAAATCGGTCACCGTACGCCGCTTTTCCAGGCTGTCATGGACGAAGCGATTGCCCTGGTGAGGGAACACGCACGGCTGGACAGCGATCATGAAGTATTATTCCTTCACGGGGGTGCTTCTACGCAGTTTTTCCAGGTGCCGATGAACCTGCTGAATGATAATGAGCTGGCTGCTTATCTCGATTGCGGCACTTTTAGCAGCAAGGCGCTGAAGGAAGCCAAACTATTTGGCAATGTGGACGTGGTGGCTTCATCGAAGGATAAGAACTACACTTATATTCCCAAGGGATATACCATCCCCCCGGAGGCGGTTTATTTTCACTATACGACCAACAATACCATCGAAGGCACGCAAATGCATGGCATACCGGGTACAAAAGTGCCACTGGTGGCCGATATGAGCAGTGATATTTTCAGCCGGGAGATCGACTACAACCGTTTTGCGCTGGTATATGCGGGCGCACAAAAGAATATCGGACCGGCAGGCGTCAACCTGGTGATTGTGAAAAAAGATATTTTAGGAAAAGTGAGCCGCCGCCTGCCCACCATGATGGATTACCGCAGCCATATTGAAAATGGCTCGATGCTCAATACGCCGCCGGTATTTGCGGTATATGTATGTATGCTCACGCTTCGCTGGCTCAAAAAGCAGGGCGGCGTACCGGCTATTGAAAAGCTGAATGCTGCCAAAGCGAAATTACTGTACGATACCATTGACCAGTTGCCGCTGTTTACGCCCAAGGTGGCAAAAGAAGACAGGAGCCTGATGAACGTGGTCTGGACCATGGACAACGAGACCATCGAGAAGGAATTCCTGGCAGCCTGCAAGGCCGAAGGAATGTCGGGCATCAAGGGTCATCGCAGCGTGGGCGGGTTCAGGGCTTCGCTGTACAATGCGCTTACCATCGACAGCGTGAAAGCGCTCGCGGCGCTTATGAAGGATTTCAGCAACAAAAAAGGATAATCCCTATCATCAATAACTTAATTAATGGCAATCATCACCCCGTTCAGAGCATTAAGACCGACCCCCGAACTGGCGGCAAAACTTGCTTCCCGCCCTTACGATGTATTAAATTCGGCCGAAGCGCGTGAAGAAGTAAAAGACAATTCTTATTCTTTTTTGCATATTACCAAATCGGAAGTGGACCTGCCAGAAGATACCGATACGCATTCGCAGCGGGTATATGAGAAGGCAAAACAAAACCTCGACGCGTTTATCCGCAAAAACATTCTTTTCCGGGAGTCGAAACCCTGCTATTATATCTACCGGCTTATTATGAATGGCCGCAGCCAGGCCGGGCTGGTATGCGTCAGCTCCGTGGCCGATTATGAAAACGATATCATCAAAAAGCACGAGTTTACCCGTCCTGAAAAGGAACAGGACCGTATCAACCATATCAAGACCAGCGGTGCGCAAACCGGTAATGTGTTTTTGGCCTATCGCAATGTGGCGGAAGTGGATGCCCTCATCAGCGCATGGCAGAAAGAGCAGCAGCCGGTGTACGATTTCGTGGCAGAGGACAATATCTCTCATACCGTTTGGGTAGTCAATGATGAAAAAACAGTGGCCGCCATTACACAATTGTTTGCCAGCAAAGTACCGTTTACCTATATCGCC
>DASYCT010000396.1:0-4439 GCA_036500065.1 Chitinophagaceae bacterium
GCATTTACGTGTACCGGTTCAACAGCGCCAGCGGCAAATCCACGCTCCTGTCTTCCACTGCCACTTCCAACCCTTCTTATCTCGCCGTTTCGCCCAACCAGCATTTTGTATATGCCGTCAATGAAAATCATAACGATTCCGGGGCGGTAACGGCTTTTTCCTTTAGCCACAAAACCGGCAGCCTGCGTAAACTGGATACACAGCTTACCATGGGTGATGATCCCTGTTACGTGTCCATCGACAAAACCGGCAAATGGGCCTTCACCGCCAATTACAGCGGGGGCAATTTCTCCGTTTTCCCGGTTAATGCCGATGGTTCACTCAAAGCCGCAACAACCACCATCGCCGACCACGGTTCAGGCGTCAACAAGGAACGGCAGGAAAAAGCCCATGTACATTCTACGGTGCTGTCGCCCGATAATAAATATGTTTTCGTGTCCGACCTCGGCATCGATAAGATCATGACCTGGTCGTTGAACCCGGTTACCGGGAAATTAAAACCTGCCGCGCAGCCTTACACGGAACTGGTGCCCGGCTCCGGTCCACGCCACCTCGTGTTTGCGCCCTCGGGTAAATATGCTTACCTGATGCAGGAATTGTCGGGACATGTGATTGTTTTCCGTTATAATGATGGGCATTTAAAACAACTACAGGATATTGCTTCCGTACCAGCTTCTTTTCACGGCTTTGCCGGAAGCGCCGATATACACGTTTCACCGGATGGCAAATTTGTCTATGGCTCCAACCGCGGCGAATCCAATACGATTGTTATCTATGCCGTCAATCCCGCTACCGGTATGCTCACGGTAAAAGGATTCGAACCCGTACTTGGCAAAGCTCCCCGTAATTTTAATTTTGACCCTTCGGGCAATTTCTTACTGGTGGCCAACCAGGACACGGATGAAGTGGTCATATTCAAACGTAACAAACAAACAGGCCTGTTGAAAGACACCGGCGAACGTATAAAAGCCGGCAACCCCGTATGTATAAAGTGGATCAATTGAAAAAGCTAGTACTTTATGCTATCCTGCCGGTATGGCTGCTGGCCGGCTGCAAGTCGCCCAAAGACAACCTGTCCAAATTGTGGTTCTATACCTACAATACCGGCTCGTCGGACCCCCGGGATACCCTGCTCACGCCCGCCAGTTTTCTCGATTTGCAGAGAACCGGCAACTATACGATGGACTTCAATGGCTTCGAGGCGGGCACCTGGGAACTGGACGGCCCTCAACTGGTGCTTACCAACACAAAAAAGATTGTCACCAAAATACCGATACGCTATGCATCGGGAAAGGACCTGCGTATCTATGTGCACGAGTCTGTATTTGAATTTGAAGGTCTCCCCAACCAGTTCGCGGGCGAAGCGGAAGACCCTTTTTCCGTCAAAAACAACCTCTGGCGCATACACGCGGATGCCAAAGAAACCGACCAGCAGATCACGGCCCGGCTTTCCAATCACTTTGGCTTCTGGATAGCCTATTTTACCTGGGCGCTGGATCACGACATCCAGTATGTCGACGTAAGAAGCACCCCCACGCCCGTTAAAATTTATGGCAACGGCTTCGGGCTTAAACCATTTACAGAATTGCCCGCTATATGGAAATCTTATTTCTACGATGAGGAAGATTGCCGCAAGGCAAACGCAAAGATCGAACGGCTGTTTGATTACAATTCCATCGCATGGCCCCACACCGATAATAAATTCAAGTTCTTTATTTCGGCTTTCCAGCAACTCAAGCAGAAGATATAGTGAGTTGTGAGTTGTCAGTAGTCAGTCGTTTGCCTCGTCACTCACTATTCACAACTCATGAAGCTCAAATAAAAAGCGGGCAACATAATTATTGCCCGCAGGAAAAACGGAATAAAAACCACGGAAACTTTAGGATAATTTATTCCACTCTTTTCGGGCAGGATATACGGCCATTATCGGAACCCCGGCTGTGCGTTGCGCCGATACCGATACTCACCGTCACACCCGAAAAGTAATACCAGTCTTTAAATTTGCTGCCTCCCCGTATGGTGCCTGACGACGGGTACGTAGCGCCGTTCTTTACTTCATCCCCGCGGAATGCCATCTCAGCAGCCTGCGGGCCCTTTGCAGCAATAAGCGTCGTCTCGTCCACATACCGGGTACTCACATCATCCAAATAATCGGTAAATGTTTTGCGAAGCCCTATTTCATAACTCAACATCACATTATCGGTTACCCTCCAGCGTATTCCTGCCCCGAAGGGGATGGCCAGCTGGGTAAGGTGATAGGGCTTGCGATCCGGATATTGCGCAAGCCCCTCTCCTTCCGTGCTAAGTGGTTTCAGGTAAACACGATTACCAAGTGAATCATAGGCGTACGGATTAAAATGATAAATTGCCAGCCCTCCGAAAACATAGGGGCTAAAAGAGTGGTATTTGAGGTTGATAATATTGTAATCAAGCAAGAGATTGCCTTCTGTGATCTTGCTTTCGAAGCTGAGATTGCGTGCCTTTAATGTTGCATCACTATTGTCAAACTTGTCGGCGGCTCCTATCCGGGCATACGTAAAATTGGTGCGCAGATCAAAATGATCGGTAAGACCGTAGCGCAATCCAATACCAAACGCGCCGCGCGACTGGTCGGTGGTGAACCGCTTCGTTTGAAGGTCACCCTGGTAATTACTGAGTCCACCGAATAGATCAAGACTGAGCTGTTGCGCATGCAACAGCGTTGGGAATAATATTCCCAGCAAAAGTATCTTTCGCATAGTATTTCTTTATGTGGTTGGGAGGGGCAAGCACGGCTTGCAAAGGATACGGAGGATTTTAGAAGAGGACGATCAACGGTTAAGGTTACGAGGTTATTTTCTAAACGGTTGGGTAGTTGCTATTATGCAAGTATGGGGCCAAAAACTTTGTTAAAGGGAGAATATAATTAACAATGTTATGTTAATAAAATAGCGGCAAGGCTCACAGCCAGCAGCTTACTTCAACAGGTATTCCTTTAATTGCTGATAGTCAGCCTTTATCTGTGTGCTTTGCTTTGCTTTATCCATGATTTGTAAAACGGCTTCCGGGACCGGGACTTTTTCTTGTATAACCGGTTCCACCACATCATAAAACTTTACCGGGTGCGCCGTTTCGAGAAATATCCCCTGCTGACCGGGATGCTCAGCAAGCCATTGCTGCAGGGCAAAATAACCAACGGCGCCGTGCGGGTCCGTCAGATAATGGTGGTCGTGGTAGACCTCCCGGATGGTAGCTTTTGTTTGCTCATCGCTGATACTGTAACTGGTCAGCACTTTTCTAAGATCGCCCAACTGCTGGTGAAACAATTCCAGTATCCGTACAAAATTGCTTGGGTTGGCAACATCCATTGCATTTGAAATCGTTGCCACCGCCTTTTTGGGCTGGTAGTTTCCGGAAACAAGAAATTCCGGGACCGTATTGTTGGCATTGCAGGCTGCTATAAAATGCTGCACGGGCAGGCCGGAGATATGGGCGAGTATGCCCGCGCAGATATTCCCGAAATTACCGCTCGGTACACAAACAACCGGCGGTGCGTCTTTTTCCTTCCACTGTTTCCAGGCAAAGAAATAGTAGAACTGCTGCGGCAGCCAGCGCGCTACATTGATGGAATTGGCGGACGTCAGCAACAGGCGTTGTTGCAGTTCCACATCGGCAAATGCTTTTTTGACCATATCCTGGCAGTCGTCGAAACTCCCTTCCACTTCCAGCGCATGTATATTGCTGCCGAGCGTGGTCAGTTGCTTTTCCTGTACGCTGCTAACTTTGCCCGAAGGATATAATATCACCACTTCCACGCCTTCCACATTATAAAAACCGTTGGCGACCGCGCCACCGGTATCGCCGGAAGTGGCTACCAGTACGATGGTCTTCCCGCTGCGCGCCCCCGGGTCCTTACCAAAATAACCGAGACAACGACTCATAAACCGCGCCCCGACATCTTTGAACGCCAGCGTGGGTCCGTGAAATAATTCAAGGGAATACGTATTGCCCGACACCTGTACCAGCGGAATATCAAAATTGATGGTCTCCGCTACGATGCGCAGCAGTTCATTGGCCGGGATCGCATTGCCGACATAGGGCTGTATGACCCTGAAGGCGATCTCTTCGTTGGAGTATTTGGAAATATTGTCGATCAGTTCTTTATCCACGACCGGAACGCGCTCCGGGAAATACAGACCTTTGTCCGGCGCCTGCCCCCGGATGGTGGCTTCTTTGAAATCAACGGCGGGCGATTGTTTATTCAGGCTATAATATTGCATGATATATCTCCGTATTATATTATTTATCGGTTACCCACCAAACGTCCCTACGGGACGAGGCCAGGCGTTGTTCTATTATTTGCTACCTACGAAACGTCCCGATGGGACGAGGTAGGCGTTGTTCGTATCATTTGCTACCTACGAAACGTCCCGATGGGACGAGGTAGGCGTTGTTCGTAT
>DASYCT010000397.1:0-6346 GCA_036500065.1 Chitinophagaceae bacterium
GTACGATTTCATACTGATTTTGGCCAGACATTAAGTGTTTTGGGCAATATTCCCGCGCTGGGCCAGGATAAGCCGGCCGATGCCCTGCTGATGAATTATTTCAACAACGACTACTGGCAGCTCAGCATTGATATAGACCCCCTACAGGTTTCCGCGATTCACTATAACTACATACTGACCTATCCCGATGGCTTCCAGGTAATAGAATCGGGCGATGATCGTGAAGTGGCTGTCTCCAAAGGCGCCACCCAGGACATACAACTCGTGGATACTTGGAATTATTCCGGTGAATACGAAAATGTGTTCTTTACCGCCCCCTTTCACGAAACCCTGCTGAAACCAAACGAGACAAAGAATAAAGTCAAGTCACCCAAAAATATCACCCATATTTTCAGGGTGAAAGCCCCGCTGCTAAAGAAAAATGAAGTCGTTTGTCTTAGCGGTACCGGCATCACGCTGGGCGACTGGCATGAACCGGCCGTCCTGCCTGCCAGCAGGGAAGGCAACTGGTGGACGGTCAAAATAAACCTGCCCCGCGAAGAATTTCCCCTCCAATACAAATACGGTGTTTATAATATCAAGGAAAAAACATTCGTACAGTTTGAATCCGGTGAAAACCGCTTTTTGTATGGCGACGACACTGCCAACAAACTCACCATCCTGCACGATGGCTTTGTTCACCTGCCCAATACCGGCTGGCGCGGCGCCGGCGTGGCCATACCGGTATTCAGCCTGCGCAGTAAAGACAGTTTTGGGGTAGGGGAGTTCAGGGATATGAAACTGCTCGCCGACTGGTCAAAGAAAACGGGGTTAAAACTGATCCAGATTCTCCCGGTCAACGATACCATGGCAATGCATACCTGGGTAGATTCCTATCCTTATGCCGCTATTTCCGCTTTTGCCCTGCACCCGATCTATATCTGTCTCGAAGACGTGGCCGGTAAGAAACATGCCCCGCTGATAAAATCACTAAAGAAAAAACAAAAGGAACTCAACGACCTGCCAGAGCTGGATTATGAAGAAGTGATGAAGTGCAAACTGGCGGCCATAAAAGAACTTTACCTGCTCGAAAAAGAAGAAGTACTGAAGGACAGGGGCTTTGCGGATTTTTTTATGAAGAACCAGCATTGGCTGGTGCCATACGCCGCATTTTGCTGCCTGCGCGATAAAAACAATACCAGCGATTTCAATCAATGGAAACAACACAGCCGCTACGATAAGGCCGCCATTGAAAAATTCGTATCGCCCAAAGCAAAACATTTCGATGAGATAGCCCTGCAGTATTTCACTCAATACCACCTGCACCTGCAATTAAAAGAGGCCACGGAGTATGCGCACAAAAACGGGGTCATCGTAAAAGGCGATATCCCGATCGGTATTTACCGTCATAGCTGTGATGCCTGGATCAATCCCGCCCTGTACAATATGGACGTACAGGCCGGCGCGCCCCCGGATGATTTTGCGGTAAAAGGACAGAACTGGGGCTTTCCTACCTACAACTGGCAGAAGATGGAAGAGGATGGCTATGCCTGGTGGAAACAACGTTTTGATGAAATGAGCTATTATTTCGATGCGTTCCGCATCGATCATATTCTTGGATTCTTCCGCATCTGGTCCGTTCCCATCAATGCTGTGGAAGGCATCATGGGACGGTTTGTGCCTGCCCTGCCGGTACACGTCAACGAATTTCACGAACGCGGCATTTGGTTCGACCATCACCGTTATACGGTGCCGTTTATTACCGATGCCGTTCTCTGGGAAGTATTCGGCGACCTGGAACAATTTATAAAAGAAGAATTTCTTGCCGAAGGCGGCTATGGGCAGTTTGCGCTCAGGGAAGCATACGATACACAGCGCAAGGTAGAAGACTATTTTGCCGGGGTGGAGTCCAACGATCACAACCATCGTCTCAAACAAGGTCTGTTTGATCTTATTTCAAATGTCCTTCTTTTTGAGCACGAAGGTTCCAACGGCACACAGTTCCATTTCCGTATCTCGATGGATCATACGACTTCGTTCCGCGCCCTCGACGCTCCGCTGCAACAACAGTTAAAAGACCTTTACATCAACTATTTCTATTACCGGCAGGACGAATTCTGGCGAAAAGAAGCGATGCACAAGCTGCCTGCCCTGAAGGCTTCCACCAATATGCTGATCTGTGGCGAGGACCTGGGCATGGTGCCGCATTGCGTGCCCGATGTGATGAAACAACTGGGCATCCTCAGCCTCGAAATACAGCGGATGCCCAAGGACCCACGCAAGGAGTTCTTTCATCCCGCTGATGCGCCTTATCTTTCGGTCGTTACCCCTTCCACCCATGACATGAGCACCATCCGTGGCTGGTGGGAAGAGGACCGTGTGCGCACACAACGCTTTTTTACCGAAGACCTCGGCCAATGGGGCGAAGCGCCTTATTTCTGCGAGGCATGGATCAACCGGGCTATCGTGAACCAGCACCTGCATTCGCCGTCCATGTGGAGTATCTTCCTGTGGCAGGATTTGCTGGGCATGAGTGAAACCCTGCGCAGGCCCAACCCGCATGAAGAACGCATCAACGTACCTTCGATCCCGAAATATTACTGGCGTTACCGCATGCACCTTAGCTTTGAACAATTGCTGAAGGAAAAAGAATTCAACCACGAGTTGAAGCAGCATGTAGCAGCCAGCGGGCGATAATTTTCCTATTTTCACATTATGAAATGTACATACCACTCATTTAGCCTGCCCTTCATTCATCCTTTTACCATTTCCAAAGGCACCAAGACCCACCAGCCTTCGCTGGTGACGGAACTGGAGTTTAACGGCATTAAGGGATACGGCGAAGCCCCGGCCATTGCCTATTACCACCTGCCGGTAGAGAAGATGATCAGTGACCTCGAATCCAAAAAGGCGCTGGTGGAGCAATTTGCGCTTACCGACCCCGATCGTTACTGGCATTATCTCCATCACTTGTTCCCGCAAAACTCCTTCCTGGTATGCGCGCTGGACATCGCCGCATGGGATGTATTTGGTCAATGGCGTCAAAAACCACTTTACCAGTTGTTCGGGGCTGATATCGCACGCACCCCCCTTTGTGATTATACTATCGGAATTGACAGCATCGAAAAGATGGTCGCCAAGCTGAAAGAAAAGCCCTGGCCTATTTATAAAATAAAGCTCGGCACCAAAGAGGATATAAAGATCATGGAAGAGTTGCGCAAGCATACGGATGCCGTATTCAGGGTGGACGCCAATGCGGGCTGGAAACTGGACGAAGCACTGGAACTGATCCCCGCGCTCAAAGACCTGGGTGTAGAACTGGTGGAGCAGCCATTGGCAAAAGACGATTGGGAAGGAATGAAAGTGTTGTACGGCAAATCGGTCCTGCCGCTTTTTGCCGATGAGGCTTGCGTGGCGGAACAGGACGTGGAGAAATGCCACGGCCATTTTCACGGCATCAATATCAAACTCACCAAGTGTAGCGGCATCACCCCTGCGCTCCGCATGATTGCCAAAGCGCGTGAACTGGACATGAAAGTAATGATCGGCTGTATGAATGAAAGCACCATCGGTTCTGCCGCCATTGCCCATCTTGCGCCACTGGCGGATCATATCGATATGGATGGGCCTTTGTTGCTAAGCGAGGATCTTGCTACGGGGGTAACGTATGATAACGGCCGTGTGAGCGTATCGGGAAAAAATGGATTGGGGATTAAGGTTAATTTTTAAGTTACTTTATAATAAAGACGAACGGTGAGCCGCCCTGGGAGGGCGACCCACCGTTTGTCTTTATTATCTCTACCAGATATTTACTCTCAAACTGTCTGCGCGGTACATCTTATCTCCCGGTTTAATATCGAACGTGCTATAAAATGCCGGTACGTTGACAAAGGGCCCGTTCACCCGATACTTGGCGGGCGCATGGGGATCGGTTAGTACCTGGCTGCGCAATTGCTCGTTGCGGGTATGGCTCAGCCAGCCCAATGAATAACCAAGAAAGAAACGCTGTGCGGGCGTGAGGCCCGCTATCTTTTCACCCTTCTTGTATTGATCGGTTTTTACAAACGCGTCCCATCCGAGCAGGATGCCGCCGAGGTCGGCAATGTTTTCTCCCATTGTCACCTTGCCGTTGATGCGGAAGGTGTCAATCACCACGAACTCGTCAAATTGTTTGGCGATCATGTCCGATCTTTCCTTGAATTTCTTCTCGTCGTCTTTTGTCCACCAGTTCACGAGGTTGCCTTTGTCGTCAAACTGGCGGCCTTCATCATCGAAGCCGTGGGTGATTTCATGACCGATGGTAGAGGCGGCCGAATAACCATAGGCCAGTGCGTCGTCCAGTTCCTCGTCGCGGTAGCCGGGCACGGTCAGTTGGCCCGCCGGCAGCACGATTTCATTATTGCTCGGGTTGTAATAAGCGTTATAAGTCTGCGGGTACATCTCCCATTCATCACGGTTCACCGGTTTGCCCAGTTTGTTGAGGCTGTATTGTAACCAGAACTGGTTGGCGCGGATAAGATTCTTTACATAACTGTCACGTTTAATGTCCAGCGAAGAAAAGTCTTTCCATTTATCGGGATAGCCTACTTTCTTTTTGATGGCGGCGAGTTTCTTCAGGGCTTTCTGCTTGGTACTATCGCTCATCCAATCCAGTTTCTGTATCCGTTCCTTGTAGGAGGTGCGGATGGCTTCTACCATATCCTCGTAGCGCTTCTTGGCATTTTCATTAAAATATTCTTTGGCGAACAATTGCCCGAGCAGCTCACCCATCACCGCTTCTTCACTCCGTATCACCCGTTTCCAGCGGGGGCGGCGTTCTTTGGCGCCGCTGAACAACTGGCTGAATTTAAAAGCAGCTATACCATAGGCATCGGGCAGGGCGCCCGAAAATTCTTTGATAAGTTCAAACCGCATCCTTGCTTTCAGCACATCCAGCGGTGTAGTGGCGAAGAACTTTTCCAGCGAAGCATAGTATTCGGGTTGTCCCACGATCACCGAATCCACTTTCTGTACCCCGATAGCCTGGAAATAACCGGCGAGGTGCAGGGAAGGCGCCAGTTGATAGAAAGCACCGGCGCTCATCTTGTTGTAATTCTTTACCGGGTCGCGCAGGGCCTCACGGCTGCGGTGTACCGTAGCCAGTTTTGTTTCGGCGGCAAGTATGCCATCGGCCGATTTGGCGGCCGTGTTGCTGTCCATACCGCTCATGGTGAGCACGGTGCTGATATAGGCGGTATAGGCGGTGCGTATTTTTTGAGAAGTGGTATCCTGTTTGAAGTAAAACTCCCGCTCGGGCAGGCCGATGCCCCCCTGCCAGAATTTGACGGCCATGACATCGCTGTTTTTGTCGTCCTGCCCGATATACCAGGCGAGCACATTGCCCACGCCGATCTTTTCCATCGAAATCATGGTATTGATAAGGGAAGAGAAGTCTTTGACGGCGTCAATTTGCTGGAACCAGGGTTCCAGGGCCGTTACTCCCTGTTTTTCGATGGCGGCGCTATCGGTGGCAGTGGCCCAGAAATCACCGACTTTCTGCTCCGTCGTGCCTTGTGCGGCATTGGACTGGGCGGCTTTCTCGTTGATGGTCCGCAGGCGGTTGTTGTTTTCCTCTATCACCAGGTTGGCGATGCTCCAGCTGCTTTCATCGGACGGGATGGGGTTCTTCTTCAGCCAGCCGCCATTGGCATATTCGAAGAAATCGTCATTTGGCCGGATAGTAGTATCCAGGTCGGAATACAGGAAATCAGGTTTCGCGGCGGTTTCCGGTGACTGGTGACAGGCTCCCAGTGCGGAAAAGGCAACGAGGACAAGCAATGCCGGTTTGATACGCATGGTAAATTGATTTATAGTTTTGATTTTGGTGCCTAAAGCTATAAAATTGGCAAAACCGGTAATGGGTATTTTTGATAAATGGTGGTGATGTTTTAACTTTGCATGCCCTTATTTTCAGAGTTTCGGGACGTAGCGCAGCCCGGTAGCGCACCACGTTCGGGACGTGGGGGTCGCAAGTTCGAATCTTGTCGTCCCGACTTGAAAGGACAAAGCAGGAATATTTCCACTTTGTCCTTTTTTATTTTCGCCGAAACCCTTGTCCAGATTGTATATCAGCCGTGCCGCTTCATTGACACGGGTAGTTCGAAACGTAAATCCATCAAAAGTTAATTTATCCGGGTACATCGAACTGACTACCTCTCTTTTTTTCTCTGCATTCCCCGTTGTATAGATGCTATCGAGCCTGAACAAGTTTTTCAATCCAATACTTAACAGGTCTTTAAAGTTGGTATGATCATGGTCATAGCCCGCTAGTTTGGCTTCCAGTTTTTCCAGTTTATGGCTGTAATCAGATTTCATTTCTCTAAAATCC
>DASYCT010000398.1:0-7409 GCA_036500065.1 Chitinophagaceae bacterium
CCGCAGCGAACTGGCAAAAGCCGATATGGACTTCCTTATTGCCGCCACCGATAAGAACATCATGATGGTGGAAGGCGAAGCCAAAGAGTGTTTGGAAGAAGACCTGGTAAAAGCCATCGAACTGGCCCATACCGCCATCAAAGTACAGGTAAAAGCACAGGAAGAACTGCGCGCCCTGAAAGGTGTCACCGCCAAAAGGGATTTCAAAAAGCCCGACCACGACGAAGAACTCCGCGCCAAAGTAAAAGACTTCGCTTCTTCCAAAGTATACGAAGTAGCCAAAGCCGCCCTCAGCAAACACGAACGTTCCGATAAATTCGAAGAAATACAAACCGCCCTTCTCGAACACCTGAAAGGCGAATACAAAGTAGCCGAAGGCGAGAACCTCGACGATAAGATCAAGAAGTTTGCAAAGACCTATTACCACGACGTGCAATACGATGTCGTGCGCGATATGATCCTTAACGACAAAGTGCGTCTCGATGGCCGTAGCCTCGACCAGGTGCGCCCGCTGGCGATGGAAGTAGATGTATTGCCTTCCCCGCATGGAGCCGCCCTGTTCACCCGCGGTGAAACACAATCCATTACTACCGTTACGCTCGGTACGCCGCTCGACTCCCTGCTGATTGAAAGCGCCGCTACCTCCGACTATTCAAAATTCATCCTGCATTACAACTTTCCTCCCTTCTCAACCGGTGAGGTAAAGATGATGCGCGGCGTAGGCCGCCGCGAAGTAGGCCATGGCAACCTTGCCATGCGCTCCCTCAAGCAAATGATGCCCGGGGGTGAATATCCTTACACCGTTCGCGTGGTAAGCGATATCCTCGAATCCAACGGTTCTTCGTCGATGGCTACCGTATGCGCCGGCTCGCTGGCGTTGATGGATGCCGGTGTTCCGGTACCCAAGCACGTGAGTGGCGTGGCAATGGGACTTATCAGCAAAGAAGGCAGGTTTGCCATCCTGACCGATATATTGGGTGATGAAGATCACCTGGGCGATATGGACTTCAAGGTCACCGGCACCCGCCAGGGTATCTGCGGTGTGCAAATGGACATCAAAGTGGATGGCCTGAGCATGGACGTGATGCGCCAGGCGCTTGCACAGGCCCGCAACGGCCGGATGCATATCCTCGATGCCATGTATGCCGAAATCCCCGAAGCGCGCCCGGATGTAAAGCAACACGCTCCACGCATGGTGAAACTGTTTATCGACAAGGAATTCATCGGCGCCGTCATCGGGCCAGGTGGAAAGATCATCCAGGAAATCCAACGCGAGACAGGCACTACCATCAACCTCGAAGAAAAGAACGAACAGGGCGAAGTAAGCATCTTCAGCGCCAACAAAGAAGGCGTCGAAAAAGCAGTCGCCTGGATCAAAGGAATCGTATCCGTACCGGAAGTAGGCGATGTGTACGAAGCAAAAGTGAAATCCATTATGCCTTACGGCGCTTTCGTGGAATTCATGCCCGGCAAACAAGGGTTGCTGCACATTTCCGAAGTGAGCTGGAAACGCCTTGAAACACTGGAAGGTGTGCTCAAGGAAGGCGATACCGTGAAGGTAAAGCTCACCGGTACCGACCCCAAGACCGGTAAGTTCAAACTGTCGAGGAAGATTTTGCTGCCCAAGCCCGAAGGCATGCCCCGCTCGAACCAGGACTAATTCCATTTTATCATAATTCATCAACCCCGGACTCGGCGCAAGCGCAAAGAGACTCCGGGGTTTTTTATTATGCGGAGATTCGTGAGCATAAATCGCACAGAGCTAAACAATCGTAACCCCGAAGGGGTGTTATTATTATAGCAAACAACATTCACCGTTAACAAAACCCCGAAGGGGTGACATACTATGAACGAGTACATCGAAATCATTTTTCCCGTAACAGAACAGGCCGATAAAGACCTGCTGGTGGCCCAACTCTCCCTCCGCGGCTTTGAAGGCTTTGAAGAAGAACGCCATTCCCTCAAAGCGTTTATCCCTGCTGCCGAGCTGGACGAAGAAGAACTGCTCCGGTTCAGCGAAGCACATTCACTGCAGTTTGCCCGCTCGGTGATTGCCCCTAAAAACTGGAATGCCGAATGGGAGTCAGGTTTCCAACCCGTGGTGATCGATGGATTTTGTGCCATAAGGGCCGGCTTTCACCCGCCGGTGCCGGGCGCGCTGCATGATATTATCATTACCCCCAAAATGAGTTTCGGTACCGGTCATCATGCGACCACCTGGATGATGGTGAAAGCCATGTCCGGTATTGATTTTAAAAACAAACAGGTCTTTGATTTCGGTACCGGCACCGGTGTATTGGCCATCCTCGCCGAAAAGCTCGGGGCCGCCGCAATAGTGGCGATCGACAATGACGACAACAGCATTGAAAATGCGACTGAAAATCTTGCCGCCAACAACAGCCTGCGCTGTACACTTTTTAAAGCGGCTTCGCCGGATAGTACAAAAAAATTTGATATTATCCTCGCAAATATCAACCGGAATGTCATCCTTCAAAACCTTGTCCATATAGAACAACATCTTGCTGACCGCGGCGTTGTACTATTAAGTGGCTTGCTGAAAGATGACCGGCCCATGGTACTGGAAGAGGCAAAGAAATACAGCCTGGCAGTAGAAAACAGCCTGGAAAAAGACGGGTGGATTTGCCTGGAATTGCATAAATTATAAGGCCCTGGCGGTCATTTTTAATGAGTTTTTTGTTATATTTGTTTTCCACTTCAACCCAATATTTCGATGAAAGAGGTACTGATTATTTTGGTCGCCTATTTGATCGGCTCGATTCCAACATCAGTATGGATAAGCCGGTACTTTTTTGATGTGGACATACGTGATTACGGCAGCGGCAATGCCGGTGCTACCAACACCTTTCGCGTACTTGGCAAAAAATGGGGTACCATCGTTATGGTGGGTGACATGCTCAAAGGTCTTATTGCCGTTAAACTCGTTTATTTACTTCCTTATTATAATATTCCCGAACACGATGTGATACGCACCAGCCTGCAAATAGGCCTTGGCCTTGCCGCCGTGCTCGGACATATCTATCCCATCTGGGCCGATTTCAGGGGCGGTAAAGGGGTCGCTACGCTGTTTGGGCTGGTATTGGGCATTTCACCCTGGTCGGCGTTGTGCTGTACCGGTGTGTTCCTGCTGGTGCTCTACCTGACGCGCTTTGTTTCCCTTAGCTCTATCCTTGCCAGCATGGCCTTTCCTGTTTTTATACTGATCATTTTCAACTACGATAACCACGCGTACCGGGTCTTTGCAGTGGGAGTGGCCCTGCTGGTCATCCTCACCCACCAGAAGAATATTGGGCGCCTGCTGAAAGGCAGCGAAAGCAAAGTCCCTATCCTGAAATACCGCGACCGCAAAAGACAGCGCCGCCAGTCCGCCACGCACGGCAAATATGGTAAATAACGCCCTGGAGACCTCTGCAAACGCTCCGTGCCCCTCCGCGAAACCACCTTGTGACCTTTGTATTATAACCCTGGCTGCCACAGGCTGCCTGATTGCATGATTTTAGTCAAAATCGCCGTAAAATCCCTGTAAAACGGGCACTTTCGTGCAGATTTATTCTTGAAATCCAACAAAACCCGTATGAAATGCAGTATCTTTGCAATCCCGCTTTGAACAACCCTAAAATAAAAAAAATTCAAATATGTCTCAACCGTTGTTTGAAAAGCTTGAACTTCAAGACGAGAAGAATTTGCTTATACAGGGCCTCCCATCGTCAATTGAAAAGCAGTTTATTAAGTTATCATTCGCCAAGAACGTGACGCCGCTGCTGAAGACCCGCAAAATCGACTTCGCACTCATTTTCGCGGTAAACGAAAACCAGTTGAGCGGGATTTTGAAAGAGGTATTGCCCGCACTCCAGGGGAATGCCAAACTGTGGATCGCCTATCCCAAGACCACTTCCAAGATCGCCACTGACCTGAACCGTAGCTGTAGCTGGGAATGCATTACCGGCGCAGGATACGAAGATTTCGGCAAAGTAGCCCTTGACCATGTGTGGAGCGCCACCCGCTTCAAAAAAGCAGTGGAAGTGCCCCTGGTAGCGGCCCCCCGCAGTCGCGCCACCGGTCTCCGGCAGCGCCAGGTAGAGAAAGTATAGTGCTTTCATGTCATCCATTAATATCGAGATCAAGGCAAGAACTACCCGAACAGCGGAAATCAGGCGGCTGTTGCTGGAAGAAGGGGCTGATTTCAGGGGCACCGACCGGCAGACCGATACCTATTTCAATGTCCCCCATGGCCGGTTAAAACTGCGGCAGGGTAATATCGAAAACAGCCTTATCTACTACGAACGGGAAAATGCCTCCGGTCCCAAAACCTCTCATTTCGACCTCGCGCCCGTCACCGACGGGGAAGCCCTCAAAGCCGTGCTGACCAAAAGCCTCGGCGTAAAAGTGGTGGTAGAGAAGGAACGGGAGATATATTTCATCGAAAATGTCAAATTCCACCTCGACACACTAAGGCAACTGGGTAATTTTGTAGAAATTGAGGCCAGCAACCGCCATCACCCGTTATCTTTGGAACACCTGCACGAACAATGTAACTATTACATGCGCCGTTTTACCATCTCAGGCCCGGACCTGGTGAATCTTTCGTACAGCGATATGCTAATGTCATTATGACCACCTTCAATAAAAAAGACCTGCTTTCCGGCATGCACGACAGGGTAGAAGTGATACGCAATAATATGCAACCCTTCCTGCGCCTGAGCAATGAATACCTCCTCCGCCGGCCAGCCCCCGGCAGGTGGAGCGTGGCCGAGATTTTCGAACACCTGAATATCATGCACGGCGCTTTTCTCCGGTCCATCGGTAAAGTGATGTCGGATGCCCCCATCAATGCCCGCGAAGTGTTTAACAGCGGCTGGATCGGCAACTGGATTTATAATAAGATGATGCCGCGTCCCGATGGCACCGTATTCAAAATGCGCGCCCGCCGGAAATTCCATGCCCCGGGCACGCCACTCGATTCGAAAGAAGTATTGGACACGTTTATGAAGCAACTGGACGAATTCGATCACGTGCTGGAACTGTGCAATTACGTGGACCTGCAAAGAATGAAACTCCCCTTCGTCTTTCCCCGGGGCCTGAAGCTCCGCCTGGGAGATGGCCTGCGTTTTATCGTCGCCCACAGCGAGCGCCACCTCTTGCAGGCGCGCAATACCCTCTCGCAGATACCCGCCTAACGGATAATAACGGTGCCGGCCTGCTGTAACAATTCCTTTTCCAGTTGTTTCAGGTGCTGGTGTGTTTGGATAAGCATCATTTGTTCATCCGGGCTTTGGGAGCGTTCAAGGTCCTGCTGGTTCTGCGTTATCAGGCGCTTTATCTTCCGCAGTTTAAGATAGTTTAACGTAGACAGCACTTCCTCCCGGTACACGTCCTCGCGGGTGGGCACGGGCATTTCAAACTCCGTTTTCCATTTACCGCTCAGCTCGTAAGGGAAATCCATAATCGACACCATCAGGGTGCTCAACTGCTGGTCGGGGTGATAAAGAAAGGTCTTGGGCGTTGGCTCCGCCGCTTCCTCGTAATAGGATTTATAAGTATGTATGATTTGCAGTAATTGCTTGTTGTCAAAAAGATCCTCGTCTACCATTTCCTCGAAAAAATAATCGGCTACCTTCCGCTCTTTGTCCCATTCCTTCAACCCAAACTCCACCAGCGTGCGCACGACTGCCCTTTCATGCAATTCATCTTTAAATAAAAGCTGGAAAGAATCATCGCCCACACCGGGATCACCCATATCGTCCTGCACCGGAAACTCCTGCGCCTCCGCCTGTTGTTCCTGCCGGTTCTCCTGTTTGGTGACCCGCTCACGGATAAACTTATTCACCAGCGCATTCAGCCCCGTTTCATCAATCTTCAGCAGTTGCGAGCACTGCCGGATATAATCCTGCTGTTTGGTAAAATCCTCCGCCTTGTTGATTTTAGCGATGGTTTCCGCGATCTGGTTGACCACCTGCGATTTGCGGTTGCTGTCTTCCCCCGCATCTTTCAATGCTATGTCCAGCCGGAAAAGAATAAAGTCTTTTTTATTGGCGGCTACAAATTCTTTGAACGCCGTCATCCCGACCTTGTTCACATAGCTGTCGGGGTCTTCGTTGTCGGGTATCAGCACCAGCTTCACGTTCAATCCTTCTTCCAGTGCGAGGTCAAGCCCGCGCAGCGCCGCCTTTATACCGGCCGAATCGCCGTCATAGATGATCGTGAGGTTGTTGGTATATTTCTTTACCAGCCGCAACTGGTCCGGTGTAAGCGAAGTGCCCCCGCTGGCTACCACGTTTTCGATGCCCGCCTGGTGCAGCGATACCACGTCGGTATAACCCTCCACCAGTAAGCATTCATCATTTTTATCGATGGCCTGCCGGGCGAAATAAGTGCCGTAGAGGATGCGGCTCTTTATATACAATTCGTTTTCCGGCGTATTGATGTATTTGGGCGCCTTATCATTGTTTTTGATGATCCGAGCGCCAAACCCGATGATCTTCCCGCTGTTGTTGTGTATCGGGAAAATGATCCGGCCCCGGTAATTGTCGGTCAGCTCTTCGTTGCGCATCACCACCAGCCCGCTTTTTTGCAACAGGTCGGGATTGAATTGGGCCGTGATGGCGGCTTTGGCAAAAGCCGTCCTGTCCTGGGGCGAATACCCCAACTGGAATTTCCGGATGATCTCTTCCCGGAACCCCCGGTGCTTGAGATAGCTCAGCGCAATATCGACCCCTTCCTCGGTCTGGAACAGCTTCTCGTCAAAGAATTTGCCCGCAAAACTGTTGATGACATACAGGCTGTCGGCTACCTGTTGCTGCGCTTTTACTTCCGGGCTTACTTCCGTTTCTTCCACCGCTACATTGTACTTCTGGGCCAGCCAGCGCAGCGCCTCCACATAGCTGTATTTCTCGTGCTCCATCAAAAAGCTGATGGAATTGCCGCTACGCCCGCAGCCAAAACATTTGTAAATCTCCTTGGCGGGGCTTACGGTAAACGAAGGCGTCTTTTCATTGTGAAACGGGCAAAGCCCCAGGTAGTTGGTCCCCCGTTTTTTGAGCTTTACAAAGCTGCCTACGATCTCGATAATATCGATGCGGCTGAGTATCTGTTGTATGGTGCTTTGCGTAATCAGGGTCAAAGAAATGGACCTGCAATTTAGTTGTTTTTTAGCGGGTAGCAGCGTCTTCGACGCGGCTGATTTCAACACGGAGGAAACGGAGGTTAGGAGAGCACGGAGGTTTTTTCTCCGTGTACTCCGTTACTCCGTTTCCTCCTATGTTTGCAAAGTAAATGAAATAGTTCTTTGAGATAAGGCCAATCTACCAATAGATTTGATGCTTAAAAGTGAAAAGGGGGTGAGAGCGGATTCGTGTCCAAACAACTCACTAGCAGTATGTTCTCACAGAGAA
>DASYCT010000399.1:0-3738 GCA_036500065.1 Chitinophagaceae bacterium
TTGCAGCAGGTACTCCGCGATCTGAACCGCATTGGTAGCTGCTCCCTTGCGGAGGTTGTCGCTTACAATCCACATATTAAGCGTATTGGGTTGTGATTCGTCCCTGCGGAGTCTTCCCACGAACACATCGTCCTTTTCATGCGCATCCATCGGCATGGGGTATTGTTGCGTGGCAGGCTCGTCTACCAGCACCACCCCCGGCGACTTGCCTAAAAGAATTTTTACATCGTTTAAATCGAAATCCTTTGAGAATTCGACGTTCACCGCCTCGCTGTGACCACCCATTACCGGGATTCGCACGGTGGTGGCCGTAACGCGGATAGAGTCATCCCGCATGATCTTGGCAGTTTCCTTTACCATTTTCATTTCCTCTTTGGTATAACCATTGTCAAGGAATACGTCGATTTGCGGGATTACGTTCAAATCAATCGGGTATTTATAGGCCATTTCTCCCTGCACGCCTTTGCGTTCGTTCATCAACTGGCTCACGGCCTTCACACCGGTGCCGGTCACACTCTGGTAAGTCGACACGACAATTCTTTTAATAGTATATTTTTTATGCAGCGGGTTCAGCGCCACTACCATCTGTATGGTGGAGCAGTTGGGGTTTGCGATGATCTTATCTTTTGCGGTCAGTATATCTGCATTGATTTCGGGTACTATCAGTGGTTTGGAAGGGTCCATGCGCCAGGCGGACGAATTATCGATGACCGTAATGCCCGCTTCGGCAAATTTGGGCGCCCATTCCAGCGAGGTGCTGCCGCCGGCGGAGAAAATAGCCACAGCAGGTCTGGCAGCAATGGCCCCTGCCATACTTACTACCTTGTATTGTTTGCCCTTAAACGTTACTTCCTTACCTACGGATTTCTCTGAAGCTACCGGGATGAGTTCCGTCACCGGGAAATTGCGTTCCGCCAATACCTGTAACATTTTAGAGCCTACCAGTCCTGTTGCTCCTACTACTGCGACTTTCATTGCTGTGTTTGTTTTTTTGAGTTGTTAAAAATAAAAAAGCCTTCCTGTGTGGAAGGCTTTTGAGTATCTCGATACGTACAAAACGTTTCTTAACCTTCCTGTTGTCTGGAATGTTTCTTTGTGCGCTTTGTATGCTTCATTGTCATTTTCATGCGAAGGCAAAATTAGTCAAAAAAACAAATACCCCAACTATTCTCACTGATATTTTCTTAAATATTATCCCTTAGTAGGACTATTTGTCCCCCCCTTTTACGTTGACCGCTATTCCTGCCATCTTATATTCATTTACTATTTACCTCCTAACCCGCTTATGATCATGGCAAAAAACCTTATCCTGCCGATCTGTTGCTGCCTGTTGGCTCAATGGCTGGCGTTGCCGCTGAGGGCACAGGTGTCGGATAATTTCAACGATGGCGATTTCAACAGCAACCCTCCGTGGACGGGCAATACCGCCAGTTGGACGGTCAATTCAGCCCTGCGCCTGCAAAGCAATAGCACCGTCGCCAACAGCAGTTTCTACCTGGCCACGCCCAACAAGCTGGCCACCGGCGCTCAATGGGAGCTGTACGTGCAACTGGCATTCAACCCCTCCTCCGCCAACTATGTCGATATTTACCTGACCGCTTCTGCCGCCGATCTAACCCAGGATAACACGACCGGCTATTTTGTCCGGGTAGGCAATACCAACGATGAAATATGCCTGTACCGGAAAGACTTTACCGGCATTTCCGTCCTGCTTATCAACGGCACCGACGGCATCCTGAATACCAGCAATAATATCCTGAAAATAAAAGTGACCCGGGATGCCGGTAACCACTGGACGCTTTTCCGCGACCTTAGCGGGACGGGCAATAATTATATCAGTGAAGGCTCGGCCACGGACGCGGTTTATACCAGTTCCGCCTATTTTGGCCTGTTGATAAAACAAAGCACCAGCAGTTTTTTTCAAAAGCATTTTTTCGATGACATTGTAGTAAGCCCCTATACACCCGATACCATTCCACCGGCTATCGTATCGGCCAGTACGGCTTCGGCCAATGAGCTGGACCTGTTGTTCAGCGAGCCCGTCGATCCATCCAGCAGCCAGGCGACCGGCAATTATTTCGCCGACAACGCAATTGGCTTTCCTACTTCCGCTATCCGCGATGCTTCCAACCCTGCGCTGGTGCACCTGCTGTTTGGCAGTACTTTTCCGAATGGTGTGAATTGCCGGCTCACGGTGAATCATGTACAGGATCTTACAGGCAACACGCTCAACAATGCGACAGCCCTGTTTAGTTTCTATGCCGTACAACCCTACGATGTGGTGATCGATGAAATCATGGCCGACCCCAACCCGCCCGTCGGCCTGCCACCTTATGAATTCCTTGAGTTGAAAAATGTTTCGTCACAGGCGCTTGACCTTTACGGTTGGCAGGTGGGCGATTCCGTCGGGTTTGCGACTTTCAATACCCATATTTTGTTATTGCCTGACAGCTTCCTGGTCGTCACCGGCAATGCTTCCGCACCCTCACTGGCATCTTACGGCGCTACGGTGGGTGTAGGAAGTTTCCCCACGCTTAATAATGACGGTGATCAATTGTATCTGCGCTCGAAAGAAGGGAAAACAATTCACGCCGTAGCCTATACTTCTTCCTGGTATCAAAACGATATAAAAAGCAAGGGAGGCTGGACCCTCGAAATGATCGATACCAAAAACCCCTGTAGCGGCTCCGGCAACTGGAGCGCCAGTATCGACGCTAAAGGCGGAACACCCCGTCATAAAAATTCCATCGACGCCATCAATACCGATACGCAAGCTCCTGTTTTACTAAGCGCTTTCCCAAGTGACAGCAGTACCCTGCTGCTGTCCTTTGACGAACCGCTCGACAGCCTAAACGCCGCGGACCCCAGCCATTATACTATTAATTATGGCAAAGGCATGCCACAATCCGCCGTCCCAATACCACCTTTGTTCAATAAGGTACGATTAACACTGGCCGCTTCATTGGGCAGGGACACGATCTATACCATTGCGGCAAACGATTTAAGCGATTGCAGCGGCAATAAGACCACAACCGCCGACACGGCAAGAGTGGCCATTCCATCTATCCCCGATTCACTGGATATTGTCATCAACGAAGTGCTTTTTAACCCGCGTTCCGGCGGAGTGGATTATGTAGAGTTGTACAACCGCAGTCATAAAACCATCAACCTGGCAGGTTGCTATATCGCCAACAGGGCTGCCAACGGAGTGGTCGGATCAGAACGACCTGTCAGTGCCTCCAACCGTCTATTATTCCCGCAGGACTACCTTCTTGTCACGGAAGATCCCGTCGTAGTGCAACAGCAATATATCTGCAAAAATCCCGGCGCCTTTGCCACCGTTAGCAGCATGCCCTCCTATCCCAACGACCAGGGCGATGTTGTGTTGTTAAACAGCCGCGGCGCTATCATCGATGAACTTGCCTACAACGAAAACTGGCAATTCAAACTGATCGCCAACGATGAAGGCGTGGCTCTGGAGCGCATCGATTACGATAAACCTACCCAGGACCCCGGCAACTGGCATTCGGCATCTACCAATGCAGGGTATGGTACGCCCACCTGGCAAAACTCCCAATACCATGAGGACCCGCAGGAAAACGGGATGGTAACGGTCACTCCCCCGATTTTTTCGCCCGACAACGATGGGGTGGACGATTTTGCCACCATCCGCTACCGGTTTCCCGAACCGGGCTATGTATGTAATATCACTGTATTTGATGCACTGGGACGACCAGT
>DASYCT010000400.1:0-10118 GCA_036500065.1 Chitinophagaceae bacterium
CTATACTGCCATTAAAATCTACCAATATATCGATATCGCTTTTTTCATTGTAATCTCCACGAGCATAAGATCCAAATATTCCCAATTCAGAAATGGGATAACGTCCTTGCAATTCAGGCTTTTTCCGGCTAAGTAAGTCTAATATTTGCTCTGTAGTATACATATAGCAAACTTACAGAAAAATGGTCGCCCAGGCAAATGGTGAGATTCAGGGCCTATTCCCTTTTTGGTTAATGCAATGTATGACATGAAAACCTGGTGTAGGGCTCTCAACTGTCAACACATTTTAACCCACGGCCTTTCGGGAAACAATCTTAGAATGCGTAGTGTAGAATTTATTCGGGCTATAAAGAAACAGGCAACTTCCGTCTTTAATCGTCTCGATAACCTGTTGCTGAAACTCGGCCGGGATAGCGGGACAGCCTTCGCTGCGGCCACTGTAGCCCCGTTGCTGGATATAATCTTCCTCCACGTAGTCCGCGGAGTGCATTACGATGCCTCTTTTCAGCGCCTTGTCGTTGATGCCCTTTTCAATGCCCACCAGGCGAAGGGAATAACCGTGCTCCCCAAAATAAGTGCCCCCGGTAATATAGAATCCCAGGCTGCTCATAAAGCTGCCGGGCCGGTTGGAGAATTTGGTGGCGACGGCCTTGCCGGAATTCCGGCCATGGGAGACAAAAGTGTTGTACAATAGCTTTCCGCTGATCATATCAATCACAAACAGTCTTTTCTTATTGGAAGGAATGCTGAAGTCGATAATGGAGATAACATTGTCGTTTTGAAGCTGCCCCTGCGCCTGCAGGCGGGAATATCCCTTGATGGCATAGGTAAATGCCTTGCGGGAAAGACTAAGGGTGTCCAGTTGAAGATCGTCGTACAGCACCGTATAGCTGTCCGCCTTGCCGGGTAAATCCCCGGTCACATGGGCCGCCCGGGCTGCCCTGCCACCACCCGTCTTCGTAGAAGCCGGCATAACAAATGGAACACACAGACCCGCCAGTACCAACAGGTACCGGGCCACAATGGAGGTTAAAGAGGTAGTCGAAAGCCTAAGCATTGCACAATTCGGTTTTAAATAGTCCTGGGAATTTACCAACTGGGCTTTATAACGTATTAATACTGCCCATGTTGGATAAACGCAAGGCTATTATAAAAATTTTAACAGTTACGGATCTTTCTTCGCTCCCAAGGGTTTACCCTAATGGACCGACTGGTAAAATACGCATTTTTTCTCAGATTATTGGCATCCTGGCGCGGAAATTCCTACGATAAGCCGAGGGGGTATTTCGCTTTATTTTCAGGAACTGTTTGTTGAAGTTGGCAAGGGTATTGAACCCACTCTCATAGCAAATGGTTTCTATGCTTTTAACCGTGTCTATCAACTGTTTACAGGAATAGCTGATCCTTACCTCGTTCAAAAAATCAATATATGTTTTCTTGGTGCTTTTTTTAAAATAACTGCAAAAAGCCGGTACGCTCATACCCGCATTTTTGGCAATATCATCCAGCCGGATGGGCTCCTGGAAATAATCGATGGTGTACTGGAAGATTTTATCGATACGTTCCTTGTTCCTCGGGTGAAATTGTTCCACCTCCTGCGTGGACACGGTTTCATATTCCTCCTCCCGGGCAATAAGCAAAAGACACTCGCAAAGACGGATGATGCGTTCAAACCCCTGCAACCACTCCAGTTCACGAAGCAGGGGGTTGAGCTTTTGCCGCGTTTGCCCGTTGATGCGCAACCCCTGCATAGAGGTGGCAAACATGTCTTTAATAAGCCTGCATTCGGGGAGCTGCATAAAACCGCCTCCCCAGAAATCCTCTTTAAACTGGATGACCACCGCACTGGTGACCAGATCCTTGTCTGCCTTCTGGAACGTGTGCGGCAGGTTGGCCCCGAGAAAGAAAATATCACCGGTCTTGAACTCGCCCACATAATTGCCGATAAAGCTCACGCCTTCCCCTTCGGTGAACAGGATCAGCTCATATTCGATGTGCTGGTGCCAGGGCACTTCAAACACGGGCGTCCGAAAGGTCCTCGCCACAAAAGAAGTATCGCCCGAGAGCGGCAGTTTTTCCACCAATGGCTTCATATCTTACTATATTAAGCGGATTTGAGGTGTAAATTTATCATTTTTAGTAAAATAGTTTCAGTTTTCAACAATAAAGTAGTGCCCTTTCTTAGCAGGTACCGCTAACTTCGGCCTGCCAAAAAACGAGGCCTGCCAACTATGTTACTCCTGGGAATCGATATTGGAACTTCTTCCATCAAAGTCGCCGTCACCGATGCCGCCACACAGCAATGCCTGGTGACCGCCCAATACCCCGAAACGGAATCGCCGATTATTGCCCTCCAACCCGGCTGGGCCGAGCAATCGCCCGAAATGTGGTGGGAGCATGTACAGCAGGCTATCCTGAAAGCACACGCATCGAAACGCTACAACCCGGCCGACATCGGCGCCATCGGTATTGCCTACCAGATGCACGGCCTCGTACTGGTGGATGAAAACGGCGAAAGCCTGCGCAATTCCATTATCTGGTGCGACAGCCGGGCCGTGGACATCGGCGACGGGGCCTTTCATGCCATCGGCGAACAAAAAGCGCTGGCGCATTTACTCAATTCCCCCGGCAATTTCACCGCCGCTAAACTGGCCTGGGTAAAAGAACACGAACCCGCTATTTACGAACGTATATATAAGATAATGCTGCCGGGCGATTTTATCGCCCTCAAACTGACGGGGACCATCAGCACCAGCATATCCGCCCTGTCGGAAGGTATCTTCTGGGATTTTAAAGAGGACCAGCTTTCGGAAGATGTATTTGATTACTTCCATTTCGACCGGTCGCTTATCCCGGACGTTCAGCCGGTCTTTGCAGAACATGGACGCCTGCGCACTTCCGTAGCTATCAGCTTGCAGCTCAGGGAAGGCATCCCCGTGACCTACAAAGCCGGCGACCAGCCCAACAACGCCCTTTCGTTGAACGTGCTGGAGCCCGGCGAGGTAGCCGCCACCGCCGGTACTTCGGGAGTTATATATGGCGTAAGCGATGCGCTTACCTACGACCCCCAGTCGCGCGTCAACAGCTTTGCCCACGTGAACTATGCGCCGGGCAATAAGCGCCTCGGTGTATTGCTCTGTATTAATGGTACGGGCATCCTGAACCGCTGGGTAAAAAATGTCTTTTCTCCCGGCGTCAGCTATACGGAGATGAACAACATCGCGGCGCAGGTAGCGCCGGGGGCCAATGGCCTGCGCGTGCTGCCCTTTGGCAACGGCGCCGAGCGCATGCTGGGCAATAAGATCATCGGCGTTCATTTTAATCATATTGACCTCAACGTGCACACGCAGGCGCATATCTTCCGCGCCGCGCAGGAAGGCATTGCCTTCGCCTTTCGCTACGGGCTGGACATCATGCGCGAAAACGGCATGAACCCCCAGGTGATACGCGCCGGCAAAGCCAACCTGTTCCTGAGCGATTTGTTCACCGACAGCTTTGTCAACGCCACCGGCGTGCCCGTTGAACTTTACCAGAGTGATGGCAGCATCGGCGCTTCGCTCGGTGCGGGCATCGGCGCAGGCAGCTTTGCCTCCGCCAAAGAAGCCTTCAGTCAAATGAAAGCCCTCGGGCTGGCAAAGCCGGACACGGCCAAACAGGCGCAATACGAATCCATTTACCAGGAATGGAAGGGACTATTACTAAAGCAATTATAAAATCGATATAATATGTCAATACTAAAAGGCGACAAAGAGTATTTCAAAGGCATCGGGGCTATTAAATATGAAGGCCCGGAGACGGATAACCCGCTGGCGTTTCGCTGGTACGATGAAAACAAAATAGTGGCCGGCAAGACCATGAAGGAATACCTGCGTTTTGCATGTGCCTACTGGCACTCGTTCGTTGGCAGTGGCGCCGATCCGTTCGGTGAGCCCACGCATATCTTTCCCTGGAATGAGAAAGCAGATGCGGTTGCCCGTGCGAAGGATAAGATGGATGCCGCATTTGAATTCATGACCAAGCTGAGCCTGCCGTATTATTGTTTCCACGACGTGGATGTGGTGGACTATACCAACGATATAGCCGACAACGAAAAAAGACTGCACGCACTGGCGGAATATGCCAAACAAAAACAGGCGGACAGTGGTATTAAATTGCTTTGGGGCACGGCCAACCTGTTCTCCAACCGCCGGTATATGAACGGGGCGTCTACCAATCCCGATTTTCATGTGCTGGCCCACGGCGCGGCACAGGTAAAAGCGGCGCTCGACGCCACCATTTTCCTCAAAGGGGAGAACTATGTATTCTGGGGCGGCCGTGAAGGCTATATGACCCTGCTGAACACCGATATGAAGCGGGAGCAGGAGCATTTCGCCATCTTCCTCCACAAGGCAAAAGACTATGCCCGAACTAACGGGTTTAAAGGAACCTTCTTTATCGAACCCAAGCCCTGCGAGCCTTCCAAACACCAGTATGATTATGATTCGGCGACGGTCATCGGCTTCTTACGGCAGTTTGACCTGCTGAATGATTTCAAGCTGAACATCGAAGTCAACCACGCCACGCTGGCGGGTCATACCTTCCAGCACGAGCTGCAGGTAGCGGCCGACGCCGGGGTACTCGGCTCCATCGACGCCAACCGCGGCGACTACCAGAACGGGTGGGACACCGACCAGTTTCCCAACAATATCAACGAACTGGCGGAAGCCATGCTGGTCATACTGGAAGCAGGTGGTTTTGGCGGCGGCGGTATAAATTTCGATGCCAAAATCCGGCGTAATTCCACCGACCCCGCAGACCTGTTCCATGCGCATATCGGGGGGATGGACACTTTTGCCCGGGCCCTGCTGGCGGCGGATGCGATATTGCAAAAATCGGAGTATAAGAAGATACGCAAAGAGCGCTATGCTTCCTTCGACAGCGGCGATGGGGCTGCCTTCGAGAAAGGAGAGCTTGACCTGGAAGCGCTGCGCGCCTATGCCATCAAACACGGCGAACCTGCCGTGAAGAGCGGAAGGCAGGAATACCTGGAGAATATTATCAACAGGTTTATATAGCAGACGGTGCCTACGGCACCTGCTTTTTAAACACAGAGAAGACAGAGAACACGGAGGGCACGGAGAGAATACCTCCGTGCCCTCCGTGTTCTCTGTCTTCTCTGTGTTGATTTTTACGTGTGCCGTAGGCACACAACATCGTGGCGCTTTTTTTGTTACTTTGACTATTATGACACCCCCACTGGCAGAACGCCTCCGCCCTTCAACACTGGATGATCTCTTCGGACAGGAACACCTGACCGGCAAGGGCAGTATTCTGCGTACGTCCATCGAAAACGGCAAAATACCCTCCATGATCTTGTGGGGGCCGCCGGGCGTGGGCAAAACCACCATCGCCAATATCATTGCACATACCCTCGGAGTGCCTTTTTATACCCTTAGCGCCATCAGCAGCGGGGTGAAAGACGTACGGGAGGTAATCGAAGAAGCAAAGACAAAAGAACGCTGCATCCTGTTTATCGATGAGATTCACCGGTTCAACAAGGGGCAGCAGGATGCCCTGCTGGGCGCAGTGGAAAAAGGTATCGTCACCCTGATAGGCGCTACGACAGAGAATCCTTCCTTCGAAGTCAACTCCGCCTTGCTCAGCCGCTGCCAGGTATACGTGCTGAAACCGCTCAACGAAGAAGAACTTATAAAGCTCCTGCACCACGCGCTGGAAAAGGATGAAATCCTGCGCAGCAAAAAAATCGAGCTGAAGGAAACAGGCGCCCTCCTCAATATCTCGGGCGGCGACGCCCGTGTGCTGCTTAACCTGCTGGAACTGGTGGCCGATTCATTGGGCAATAAACCGGTCATCACCGACGAAAAAGTAGTGGCCATCGCCCAGAAACGGGTAGCCCTGTACGATAAAAAAGGAGAGCAGCATTACGATATTATTTCCGCGTTTATCAAATCGATGCGCGGCAGTGATCCCAATGCAGCGGTGTACTGGATGGCAAGAATGATCGAAGGGGGAGAGGACGTAAAGTTCATTGCCCGCCGAATGGTTATCCTCGCCAGCGAGGACATCGGTAATGCCAACCCCACGGCGCTGGTAATGGCCAATGCCTGTTTTGAGGCGATCAACAAAATCGGGTATCCCGAAGCGAATATCATCCTTTCCCAGTGCGCGACCTACCTGGCGGCTTCTGCTAAAAGCAATGCTGCCGTCGTGGCCATCAGCGAGGCGATGGCTGCTGTGCGCCGTCATGGCGACCTGCCCGTGCCCATGCATATCCGCAACGCACCTACCAAACTGATGAAAAACATGGATTATGGCAAGGGCTACCAGTACTCGCACAGCTACGACAACAATTTCTCGCCGCAGGAATACCTGCCCGAAAAGCTGTCGGGCACCCGTTTCTACGAACCCGGCAAAAACGCCCGGGAAGAGGAACTGCGAAAGCATCTCCGCCTGCTCTGGAAGGAGAAATACGGGTATTGAGGCCAACGTCTTTGGCCCATTCATCCTTTTTTAATGTCCTGCCATCGGTTGATATTGATTATCCGTTAATTTTAGTCCTCAAAATATACTGCACAACATGAGAAAAGTATGCTTCTTCTTAGTAGTCCTCGGCTGCGCCATACCGGGCTTTGCCCAGGTAATCATCGACAAAGACCCTCTGATCGAAAAGATGGTGAAAGAAGTGTCGGCCGACTCGCTTCAATCGTATATAAAGACGCTGGTGGCTTTCGGCACCCGTAACACGCTTAGCACGCAAACCGATCCCAAAAGAGGCATCGGCGCCGCACGCCTCTGGGTGCTCAGCAAATTCAACGAGTTTGCCAAACAATCCGGCGGTCGCCTGACCGCGTTTATCGATACCACCACCCTGCAACCCGATGGTCGCCGCGTGGACCAGCCGCTGTTGCTCGGCAATGTGGTAGCCACCCTGAAAGGCACCGACCCGAATGATGATCGCGTCTTTGTCATCAGCGGTCACCTCGACAATATGCGCACAAATGTAATGGACAGGGTCAATGATGCTCCGGGAGCCGACGACGATGGCAGCGGTTCATCAGCCGTATTGGAATGCGCACGCATTATGAGTAAAAATTCTTTTCCGGCCACCGTTATTTTTGTAACCGTCAGCGGGGAAGAACAGGGACTGCTCGGTTCTACGTTTATGGCCGAAAAAGCAAAAAAGGAAGGCCGTAATATAGAAGCCGTGCTGAACAACGATATTATGGGAAGCAATAACAGCAGCGAAACCAATATCATCGACAACACACGGATAAGGGTGTTCAGCGAAGGCCTCCCGTTTTATGACCTGGATAAAAATGCAAAGAAAATACGCCAACTCGGATTGGAGAACGACGGCATCGCAAGACAACTGGCGCGTTATGTAAAAGAAACCGGCGAACGGTATGTCGACAACCTGCAGGTGGTGATGGTCTATCGTAATGATCGGTTCCTGCGCGGCGGTGATCATTCACCGTATGTAGAGAGAGGCTATGCGGCAGTACGCATCACCGAGATGGACGAAAATTATTATCGCCAGCACCAGGACGTGCGTAAAGAGAATGGCATCCAGTACGGTGACCTGCCCGAACACATCGATTTTGAATACCTGCGCAAGAATACCTGCCTCAATCTTTGCAACCTCGCCAACCTCGCCAAATCACCCTCCATGCCGCAGGAAGTAACCATTGAAGTAAAACGGCTTACGAACTTTACGAACCTTTCCTGGAAAGCTCCCAAAGTGGGAAAAGTAAAGGGCTATTATGTGATGATGCGTGAGACAACCAGCGCCTTCTGGCAGAAAAAGATATTCACTACGCAGACAAGCATCAGCCTTCCTTATTCAAAAGACAATTACTTTTTTGCCGTTCAGTCGGTAAGCGAAGACGGCAATGAAGGCCTGGCCGTAGTGCCTTCGGTAGCGGGCAGGTAATAAGCCCTATATTAGTTGTATGATAACATGGGTGTTAAAAAACTTTGATGAGCTCGGTCCCCACGAGCTGTATGCCATCCTGCAACTACGCGCCGAAGTGTTTGTAGTTGAGCAGCAATGTGTTTTCCAGGACCTGGACAATAAAGACCAGGCTTCTTACCACCTGGCGGGGTGGGAGGGCACATTGCTGCTGGCTTATACAAGACTGGTGCCGCCCGGCATCTCTTATACAGAGCCTTCTGTCGGCCGCGTTGTTACCTCGCCGGGAGTAAGAGGCGGGGGCATAGGGCGTGAACTGATGAAACAATCCATTGAGCAATGCCGTAAGTTGTTCGGTAACACTACTATACGTATTGGCGCACAGCTTTATTTACAGGGTTTTTACGGTTCCCTCGGCTTTATTCCCACTGGTGAAATATATCTCGAAGATGGCATTCAACACATTGAGATGATTCTCTCGTAAAAACACTTAGATATCAATACGTAGGATTACGAAATACCCCGTTTTGTCCATATTTTTTTTACACCCGCACACCACAAACTACCTTTTGGACGTTTCTTTATGGTAAGGGGAATTTTCTATTTTAGTACCCAGATCCACTAACTATTCGAAAACTAAATCTGGTATTCAATGAAAAAGTTTTTACATTCATTAGGGGGAACGTGTGTAATTGTCATTCTCTCTCAACTCTTTCCGTCATTCTGCCAGGCGCAGACAGACGGAGGTCCTTTTAAAGAAGCCGGCTTCGTAGTCGGACCTTCTAACTTCCTGGGTGACCTGGGAGGTAACGTAGGAAAGGGCACCACTTTCTTAAAAGATAATAACTTCCCGGAAACCAAAGTAATGTTTGGCGGGCACTTAAGTATCTATCCCCAGGATTGGTTGGGCATTCGTATTGACATGAACTTCGGTTCACTGGCAGGCGATGATGCCGTTATCAAGGGGAAAGGCGGCATAGAAGAAGCCCGTCGTGTCCGCAACCTGAGTTTTAAGACAAGCGTGTTTGAAACCTTTGTGGCAGGGGAAGTTTTTCCTACTGTTTTCCTCGAAGAAGATCCTTCCGATGTATTTCACAAGCTCCGTCCTTATGGCGTGATAGGCGTGGGTGTATTCCATTTCAACCCGCAGGGTATCGATCCTGCTACCGGTCAATGGGTAAACCTCCGTCCGTTGCACACAGAAGGCGAAGGCTTTGCCGAATATCCTGAAAGGAAGGAATACTCGCTGTGGCAGTTAAACATACCTTATGGTGTGGGTGTCAAGTACTGGATGAGTGATAATTTCAGCCTCGGCCTGGAAATCATTACCCGTAAAACATTTACTGACTATATTGACGATGTAAGTACTACTTATATTGATCCTACTTTATTCAGCAAATACCTGTCTCCCAGCCAGGCAGCCCTGGCAACACGCATGGCCGATAAAAGCAATGCTGGTGTAGGCCGTACAGTCGGCGACCAGCGCGGTAATTCGAAAAACAACGATAGCTACTATTCTATCGGGTTTAAATTAGGATTCCGTCTCGGTGGCGGCGACCGTTGGAGTAATTCAACCCGTTGCCCTGTTATCCGTTTCTAAAAAAGATAGTTTGTTAAAAAAGAAGTTGGTTGCTTTGACCGTACCCTTTTTTTACAACCTGTAAACAGGCACGCAATGAAGAAAACAAAAACAATTCGTACGATTTATCTGAAACAGCAATTCCTTTATTGCCTGTTGCCGCTGGTCGTATTATTGTTGTGCCAGGCATCTGCCACCGCGGCAAATCACCCCTCGAAGGTGAACGATACCATTGTAATTAATAAATCGCAAACCAGTAAAAAATACAAGATAAGGATCTATCCCAGTGCGACGAACGAAGTACTGTTCTTTACGGCAAGTGGTGAATCGGGGAAGGTGTACCAGCTATATGTGTTTGACATGGACGGGAAACTGGTGAAGCAAACACAAATACATAATAAGGAAACGACCCTGCTCGCTAATTTTGTAAAAGGCAATTACATGTTCGATGTGTTCAGTGATGATGAGAAGATTGAAAATGGCACGTTGGTAGTCCGGTAAAAGAAATGAGCTCTTTATTTGCCATAAATGTATCCAATAAGCGGCGGGAAAATTGGTAAAATCCTAATATCCGGTTTGAAAAAAACCTGATCCGTTCCCTATCTATTCTTAGTACCCTTACTATTAAAG